>NZ_JBWKYU010000011.1:0-218409 GCF_059423925.1 Pseudomonas sp. GW458-11-26-14-LB4 | reverse complement strand
TTGAGTTCCCTGAAGGGCCGTCGAAGACTACGACGTTGATAGGTTGGGTGTGTAAGCGCTGTGAGGCGTTGAGCTAACCAATACTAATTGCCCGTGAGGCTTGACCATATAACACCCAAGCAATTTGAGTCGAAAGGCCAGATTGCGGTGTGTGAAGACGCAATGAACCGAAAGTTCGACGCTCACAAAACACCGAAAGCTGTCACATACCCAATTTGCTGAAGCGAGGCCCTCTGGCCACGACTCAGTACCCGAATTTCTTGACGACCATAGAGCGTTGGAACCACCTGATCCCATCCCGAACTCAGAAGTGAAACGATGCATCGCCGATGGTAGTGTGGGGTTTCCCCATGTGAGAGTAGGTCATCGTCAAGATTAAATTCCGAAACCCCAATTGCGAAAGCAGTTGGGGTTTTGTTTTGCCCGCAGGAAAGTTTTTGCTCACGTTTGAGCACGCGTTGTTGGTTACCATGTGCGTCCGTTCGGCAGGAGGCAGGCAATGCAACTCAAGTTCAGTCACGTCGATGTACTCGTCAATAACCTCGAAGAAGCCTGCGCGTACTACGCGCAAATATTAAAGGCGAGAACCTCCAGGACGCTGGTGTGGGAGCGGGGCGGCCTGCATGTGCGTTATGCGATTGCGTTGATCGGGCAGGAGCGTTTCATGCTGGTTCAGCCATTGGCCGGTAATCTGCGGCAGCTCCTGGATAGCGCAGGCGAGGGCATGATCTACCGTCACTGCTATTCGACTCCCGATATCGAAAAAGCCTACGACGAGCTTGTCGCTGAAGGCGTACAGCCCGAAGATGAAAACGGTAAACCGTTGGTCCGCGAACATCTCCAATCACCGGCAGGGGCACGCATCATCTGGTTGCCCAAGCGCTTCGGCCACTTCTCGATCGAAATCCTCGAGGAAGAGACGCTAGAGGCATTTATCGAAGACGCGTTTGCCTGATAGCTTCTCCTCTTGTGATACGCCATCACTACCCCGTATAAGAGCGACTTTCATTTCCGATATCAGAGTAGGGTGCACGCATGAGCAATGCCTGGAACGAGGGATATTTCACGGACGAAGGCTACACCTACGGGTATAGCCGGGAAATCAATCCGGTTTTCCAGCGTTATTGTCTGCTGCTGCGCGGTTTCGCCACGCTGGAGAGCACCGACGGTTATCACTGTGAGCTGGGCTTTGGTCAGGGCGTTTCGATCAACATCCATGCCGCGGGCAATCCAGGCTCCTATGTCGGTACCGACTTCCACCCGGGTCAGGCGTCCCATGCCATCGCTCTGGCCAGAGACTGGGGCAGCGATGCGCGACTGTATGACGACAGCTTCGAGCAGTTGCTGGCCCGCCATGACTTGCCCCAGTTCGACAGCATCAGCCTGCATGGCATCTGGACCTGGGTCAGCCGCGATAACCATAAGCTGATCGTGGAATTCGTCCGCCGTCATCTCAAGCCAGGTGGTCTGCTCTACGTCAGCTACAACTGCTTCCCGGGCTGGTCGCCTCAGGCACCGTTGCGCCAACTGTTCAGTCTGCACGACCGTTTCGCCAGCCAGCCGTCTGCGCGCCCTGATCAACGTATCGACGCTGCGCTGCAATTTTCCGAAGCGCTGCTGGCTGCAAATCCTAAATATGCCAACTCCGCACCGGGGCTGGACGCCAAGCTCCAGAGCATCAAGGGTCAGGATCGCCAGTACGTCGCCCATGAGTATTTCAACCGCGACTGGAACTGCATGTATTTCACCGACGTGGTGGATGCCCTGGCACCCGCCAAGCTCGATTACGCCACGACAGCCGTGCCGCTGGACTCCGTCGACCCGCTCAACCTGAGCGCCGAAGGCATGGACTTTCTGGAAGGTATCGAGCATCCCGTCATGCGTGAGCAGGCGCGTGACTACTTTGTGAACCAGAGTTTCCGCCGGGATCTTTATGTGCGTGGCGCCAACAAGCTGTCCGCCTCCGAGCACCGTGAGCGGATGCTCAGCACGCGCTTCGTCCTGTTGCAGGCAGCCGACAGCGTGCCGGCCAACGTCACCGGTCCGGCGGGCGCAGCGACGCTGCAGGCAGAGATCTATGGCCCGGTACTCGCAGCCCTGGCGGATGACGCCTATGTGCCGAAGACCTTGCGGCATTTGCTGGATCTCGTGCCCTCGTTGGCCTATGGCGACGTCGAGCAGGCCCTCAACGTGCTGATCGGCATGAGCGTTGTAGCGCCCTGTCAGAGCGAGGCGGCTGAAAAGCTGGTGCAGGCCCGTTGCAACACCCTCAACCTGCAGCTGTGCAAGCGTTCGTTGTACGGCAACAGGATTCAGACCCTGGCGAGTCCGGTGACCGGTGGTGGCGTGACGGTCAGCCGCTTCCAGCAGTTGTTCCTGATCTCGATCAAGCAAGGCAAAAAGCACCCGGCTGAATGGGCGCAACTGGCGTGGGGCATCATCGGCGGCCAGGGCGAAGGTCTTCTGAAGGACGGCAGGGCCCTGACCACCGCTGAAGAAAACCTTGCCGAACTGACCTGGCAGGCTCAAGCGTTTGCCGAGAATACGCTGGTGATTCTCAAGGCTTTGAAAATCGTCTAGTCGAGACGAGGGACGGCGCAGCGGTCGTGGCGCAAATAATCCTGAAACGCTTGGCGCAAGAGCCTATCGCTCACCGGACCAGTCCATTCGGCCGAGTGAGTGTGAGCATCGGCATTGCGGCCGCCACAGGGTCGCAACTGGACACGGTACAAGGCCTGATCGCTGCGGCAGATCAGGCGCTGTATCAAGCCAAAGGGGCGGGCCGCAATCAGCTCGCCAAAAGTGTCGCCAGCGAAAGCTACTCTCCGTACACCGGGTAATCCACATAGCCTTCGGCATGGCCGCCATACACCGTGGCCGGGTTCAGCGAATTCAGCGGCCAGCCATTGGCGATCCGCGCGGGCAGGTCCGGGTTAGCCATGAACGGGCGACCGAAAGCCACGAGGTCCGCCAATCCGGATTCAAGCAACCGCGCACCGCTTTCGGCGTTGTAGCGGCCCGCGTAGATGATCGCGCCGCTGAAGGTGTCGCGTACCGCTCGACGGAAGGTTTCCGGCATCACTGGCGCGTCGTCCCAGTCGGCTTCGGCGATGGACAGGTAGGCGATGCCGACGTCTTGCAGCACCTTGATCGCTTCGATATAGGTGGTGTGCGGGTCTTCCTCGACCATACCCAGATAAGTCCGCTCTTCATCGGTGGTGGTGAACAGCGGGGCAAAGCGCACGCCGACCTTTTCTTTGCCGATGCATTCGGCGACGCCGCCCACCACTTCACGCAGAAAGCGCAAACGGTTATGCAGCGAACCGCCGTATTGATCGGTGCGCAGATTGCTGTGGGCGGAGATGAACTGGTTCACCAGATAACCATTGGCACAATGCAGTTCGATACCGTCGAAACCGGCGTCCATGGCATTGCGCGCCGCCTGGATGTACAGCTGAACCAGTTCCTGGACTTCATCGGTGGTCAGCGCTCGAGGCGCGGACGGCGGAACCAGAGCGCCCACACCGGGCGCGGTTTCGATGAACACACTGACCCGGTCGGTGGCGATGGCGGAGGCCGACACCGGTGCGTCGCCATTGGGTTGCAGGGCAGTATGGGATACGCGACCGACATGCCATAGCTGCGCGAAAATCACGCCGTCACTGGCGTGGACAGCCTCGGTGACCTTGCGCCAACCGGCAATTTGCTCAGGTGTATGAATGCCCGGGGTCCAGGCGTAACCCTGGCCACGGGGTTCGATCTGAGTGCCTTCAGTCACCAGCAAGCCCGCACCGGCCCGCTGCTGGTAATACTCGGCCATCAATTCATTGGCGACATTGCCCGGTTGGGTGCTGCGCTGGCGGGTGAGGGGCGGCAGGACTATGCGGTTTTTCAGGATGTGGCGGCCCAGGGTGACGGGTGTAAAGAAACTGCTGTGGTTCATGGAAATACCTTTTCATGGCCTTATTAGACCAGTCGACTATTCAAGTGGCGAAAAAAGAACACCGTGCAACGCACACACGGTGTCCGGATCAGTTGTTCGAGGATGTAGCGGAAAGCTTCAGCCCAGCAGCTTCAGCAGTTTTTCGGCGACAGCTGCCGAGCTGGCAGGATTCTGGCCGGTGACCAGTTTTCCATCCGTCACGACATGAACTTGCCAATCCGCAACTTTGGAATAGCGACCGCCAAGACGCTGAAACTCGTCTTCGATCAGGAAAGGTACGACATCCGTCAAACCGACGGCCGCCTCTTCGGAATTGGTGAAACCGGTCACTTCGCGATGCTGGATCAGCGGTTTACCGTCTGCGTCGACGACATGACGCAGCACCCCCGGCGCATGGCAGACGAAGCCATGGGGCTTGTTGCTGCGCGCGAAGGCTTCGATCAGGGCAATCGAATGCTTGTCTTCGGCCAGGTCCCAGAGCGGGCCATGGCCACCTGGATAAAACACCGCATCGAAATCTTCGGCGCGTACGTCGGCCAGGCGGCCGGTGCTCGCGAGTGCCTGCTGGGCCGCAGGGTCCTGCCGGAAGCGATCGGTTTCAGCCGTCTGAGCGTCGGGCTCGTCGCTCTTCGGATCTAGCGGCGGCTGGCCGCCAGCGGGCGAAACCAGTGTGACGTCGGCATCGGCGTCCTTGAAGGCGTAGTAGGGGGCGGCGAACTCTTCGAGCCAGAAGCCGGTTTTCTTGCCGGTGTTGCCGAGTTGATCGTGGGAAGTCAAAACCATCAAGATTTTCATAGAGCACCCTGGGTTGGTCTGGCAGCGTTCATGAGCAAGGGATTCGCACAGGATCGACACCGGGAAAAAGTTTGTCGGGGCGCAGCATAGTTTCCAATTAGACCAGTCGTCTAGTAATTTTTTCTGTGAAGCTTTTTCATGGACAGGTGTGGCAAACTCGCGTTCCTTTGAGTTAAACGACTGGTCTATTGCCTGGTAATCTGCGCCCCATGAAACCGACCTACGACGACACCCGCCAACATTTGCTCGACACCGGCCACCGGATGATGGCCGAGAAAGGCTTCACCAGTGTCGGCCTGAACGAGATCCTGCAGACCGCCGGCGTGCCCAAGGGCTCGTTCTATCACTACTTCAAATCCAAGGAACTGTACGGCCAGGCCTTGCTCGAGGATTACTTCATCGACTATCTGGCGGACATGGAGCGACGCCTGACGCTGCCCGGCCTGAGCGCCTATGAACGGCTGATGGATTATTGGCAAGGCTGGCAGGATCGCTGCACCCTGGAAGGCCATGGCGACGAATGCCTGGTGGTGAAACTCAGCGCCGAGGTGGCTGACCTTTCCGAAACCATGCGCCTGACCTTGCGTGATGGTGCAGAGCGAGTGGTGGCGCGCATCAGCGAGTGCATCGAACAGGGCCAGGTCGAAAAAAGCTTGCCTGAGGGCGATGCTCGGCAACTGGCTGAAACCCTGTATCAACTGTGGCTGGGGGCCAGTTTGCTGAACAAACTGCAACGCACAGGACAGTCGTTGAGTACGTCAATGGCGACCACGAAACGCCTGTTGAGCGTGTGAGCAGGAAATAGACGCAAGAGGTGAGAGTCAGCTGCACAAACGAATGGGAATGCCTATCAATTGCGCGGCGGGTGGTATACCATCCGCCGCGTTTTTGCTGGCAGTTATCCCCTTCGTTCTGGCCTATCCGTAAGGTTTTCTCCTCATGCGTCGAACTCTGCTGTCCATCTGTGTGTTGCAAACGTTGTCTCCCTTTGCGTGGGCCGAGCCATCCGATTCAACGGTGTCAGCGCTGGAGCTGGAGGCAACCGATGTGGTCGGTACCGCGGATTACGAAAGAGCGGACGGCCCGGTACACGGATATCGCGCGACCCGTTCGGCCAGCGCCACCCGAACCGATACCTCGATCCATGAAACCCCGCAGTCGATCAGTGTCGTCACTAAAGACGCGGTCGAAGACATCGGTGCTACCCGGCTGCAGGACGCACTGGATTACGCGGGCGGAGTAGGGCGAGCCAACAATTTCGGCGGCCAGGGACTGACCACGTTCACCGTGCGCGGATTTACCACCGGCGAGTTCTACCGTAATGGTTTCCCGATCAATCGCGGGTATCCGAACATGCCGGATGCCAACACCATCGAGCGTCTTGAGGTCCTGCGCGGTCCGGCGACCATGCTCTACGGCCGTGGCGATCCGGGTGGCACCTTCAATGTCGTTTCCAAACAACCGTTGCCCGAGCGCACGGTCACACTCGGCAGCCAGTTGAATGACCAAGGCATGCGCCGCGGTACTCTGGATGCTTCCGGCCCGCTTGATGAAGAGGGGCGTCTGGCCTATCGCCTGAACGTGGTGGGCGAGAGCGGCGATACCTTCCGCGATCACGTCGAAACCGAACGCTACGGCGTGACCCCGGTGCTGACCTGGCAAGCCAGCGATGACACCCGAGTGATCTTCGAGGGCGACTTCATGCGCAACAACCATCCGCTGGACCGGGGCGCGACGCGTTATCCCCGGCAGATCGGCACCGCCTCCCGCGACACCTTCTTCGGTGAACCGGACGCCGGCAAGTTGCACAACGACAACAACATGGCGCAATTGCGCTTCGAGCATGTGCTCAATGAGGACTGGACGCTCGGCGGTGGCTTCCAGTGGCTCGACGGTACCTTGCAGGGCAATGCCATCGAAGCCAACGGCATTGCCGCCGACGGCCGGACCCTGGGACGAAATTTCAACTACCGCAAGCTGGAGTGGACCGACAAGGACACTCAGCTCAACCTGACCGGTCACTTCTCCACGGGCGGCCTGCAGCACACATTGCTCACCGGTATCGAATACGAGGACTACGACTACCAGTCGATCATCCAGCGCTCCAGCGGCGCGGTAAGTGCCTATCCGATCGATATCTTCAATCCGGTGTATGGGCAGCCCCGTCCGGCACTGACGCGCACCCCGACCCACGACAAGGAAAATCTCAAGACCTACGCCGCGTTCGTACAGGACCAGGTAGCGCTTACCGATCGGTTGAAAGTGCTGGCCGGCGCACGTTTCGAACGCTTCGAACACGACTACGAAACCTACGTGCCCGGCGGCAAGAACTGGCAGGCCAGTGACAATGCCGTGACGCCCCGCGTCGGTGTGACCTACGACCTGACCGACACCCTCGCGGTCTACGCGGACACCGCGCGTTCATTCAAGCCCAATACCGGCGCGAGCCGACAGGGCGGGGGCTTTGGACCGGAGAAAGGCAAGTCCTGGGAGATGGGCGTCAAATGGGAAGCGCTGGATCATCAGTTGAGCGTTGACGCGGCGATCTATCAGATTGAAAAGCGCAATGTCCTGACCACTGACCCGGTGGACTCGACTTTCAGCGTGGCTGCCGGGGAAGTGCGCAGCCGGGGATTTGACCTCAATGTCGCCGGCAACCTGACCCCCGAGTGGCGTGTCATCGGTGGTTACGCCTACGTCGATGCCGAGGTGACCAAGGACAACGTGATCCGCTCCGGCACGCGACTGATGAACATCCCGAAAAACAGCTTCAGCCTGCTCAACGTCTATGAGTTCCAGGACGGTGCCCTCAGTGGTCTGGGTCTGGGAACAGGCCTCAAATATGTCGATGAGCGCGCGGGTCAGACGGCGAACACCGCGTTTTCGATGGGGAGCTACACCGTTGTCGACCTGCTCAGCTACTACAAGGTCAATGACAAGGTACGCCTCAACCTCGACCTGAAGAATCTGTTTGACCGGGACTACGACGAGGGCGCATTCGGTAACGTCTACGCCTATCCGGGGGCACCGAGAACGGTGCAGGTCGGCATTTCTTACACGTTGTAGTCGGGGGCTGGAATCTGTCAGCGGGGGCTGCGGCCCCCGATGACTGTGAGGTTCAGCCGGTCACGCACCCTGGCGGAGTTCTTCCGGCAAAACTGTCCACCAGGCTCGCCACGACCATCTCGCCCATGCGGGTGCGGGTCTGCAGGGTAGCGCTGGCGCGGTGTGGTTGCAGCACCACCTGTTCCTGGGCAAACAACGCTTCAGGCACGTTGGGCTCGTCAACGAAAACATCCAGTGCCGCACCCGCGATCTCGCCAGCCGTCAGGGCCGCCACCAGATCGGTTTCGTTGACCAGTTTTCCTCGGGCGACGTTGATCAGGTAGCCGCCCTTGCCCAGAGCCTGCAGCACGGAGGCATCGATGATGGCCTCGGCCTTGTCGGCGGCCGCCGCGAGAATCAGCGCATCACTGTCGCGGGCTAATTGCTTGAGGTCGGCGATGAAGGTGTGGCTGATATCGCTCATCGGTTGCAGGTCGGTGTAACTGATCGGACAGCCAAACGCGGCAGCGCGAGTGGCGACCGCTCGGCCGACCCGGCCCATGCCCACGATGCCGATCCGCATGCCGGACACTTGCCGCGCCAAAGGCAGCGGTGCCAATGGGGTCGGGCTTTGCGGCCACTGGCCCGAGCGAACGTAACGGTCACTGGTACACAGCCCACGACACACGGCGATCAGCAAACCGATGGCCAGGTCGGCCACGTCTTCGGTCAGCGCGCCGATGGTCGCCGTCACGCGAATCCCGCGATCCCGGGCGTAGGCCAGGTCGACCGCATCGGTGCCGACACCGTTGACCGCCACCACTTCCAGTTTGGGCAGTTGCGCCATCAGCGCCTGGCTGATGCCCGTGTGGCCACCGGTGATCACGCCGCGAATGTTGGCGCCGTGTTCCTGCAAATACGCCGCTTTGTCGGCCTGCTCGAAATAACGCCTGATCGTGAACAGTTCGCCGAGACGGGCATTGATTTGCGGAATCAGGATCGGGCTCAGCTGCAAGACTTCTGGCTTCATGTAAACCTCACTTACGCAATAAAAACCCGGCTCAACCGCGGCCGGCAAACGGCATGGCAGTGGCCATGACGGTCATGTTCAGGACGTTGGCCGACAGGGGCAGACCGGCGATGTAGCGCACGGCGTCGGCGACGTGCTTGACGTCGACCATCGGCTCAACGGCGATGCTGCCGTTGGCCTGACGCACGCCTTTGGTCATGCGCACCGACATTTCGGTCAAGGCATTGCCGATATCGATCTGGCTGCAGGCGATATTGAATTCCCGACCATCCAGCGCCAGTGATTTGGTCAGCCCCAGCACCGCGTGTTTGCTGGCGGTGTACGCGCTACTGAAAGGACGCGGGGTGTGAGCCGAAATCGAACCGTTGTTGATGATGCGGCCACCCTGTGGCTGTTGCCGGCGCATGAGCCCGAACGCGCCACGGGCGCAGAGAAAAACCCCGTTGAGGTTGGTGTCGATCACGTTTCGCCACTGCTCGAACGTCAGCTCATCCAGCGGCACGGCGGGGGCATTGACCCCGGCGTTGTTGAAGACCACGTCCAGGCGTCCATAGACTTCGGCAATGGTTGCAAACAGCTGATCGACACTGGCCGGGTCGCGTACATCAGTGGGCACCGCCAGCGCTTCGTTTCCTTCGCTGGCCGCCAGATCGACCAACGCCTGCAAGGGTTCGGGCCGGCGCCCGGCCAGCACCAGGGTGTATCCGTCGGCCAGCAGGCCCAGTGCCACCGAACGGCCGATCCCGCTGCCGGCGCCGGTCACCAGGGCCACTTTCAAGGATTGAGTGTCAGACATCTTGTTGTTCTCCTTTTTTCCAATCACTTAAGGACAGACTCAAGGCCGTGGGCCGACGCGCATTTCGAGTTGGCCGATGCCGTCGATCCCGGCACTGATGACGTCGCCGGGTTGCAGGATATCGACGCCGGCGGGGCTGCCGGTCATGATCAGGTCACCGGCCTTGAGTGTTACGGATTGCGAGATGCGGCTGATGACTTCACTCACCGACCAGATCTGGCTGTCGAGACGATCGCGCTGGCGTTCCTCACCGTTCACGCTCAACCATAATTCCCCTTCGAGCCGACCGGTCCGAGTGACCGGCACAATGGCGGTCATCGGTGCGGCGCCGTCAAACACCTTGGCACCTTCCCATGGCAAACCGTCGCGCTTGGCCAGGCGCTGTACGTCACGACGGGTCAGATCCAGTCCGGCGGCGTAGCCCCAGACATAGGCCAGCGCCTGGCTCTCTGGAATCTGCGCACCGCCTTCGCCGATGGCCACGACCAGTTCGATTTCATGGGCGAACTCTTCGGTCAGTGACGGGAAGATCACTTCGCCGGCAGCGTCCACCACGCTGCTTGCCGGTTTCATGAAGAACACCGGTGGCTGGCGCGGTTGGCCCAGGGTGTCCGGCCATGGGTAGTTGCGGCCGACGCAAAAGACGCGTCCGACGGGAAAGCGTTGCTCGCTGCCGACAATCGGCAAGGTCACTGGCAGATCCGGGGTAAAGACGTATTCGGTCATGTTCATCCTGCTGGAAGTCCTGTGTGAGAGTGCAGCGTACGGCGGCAATCGCTGGCGAAGTTGGACGAAAGCCGCCTCCAATTGGAGAAACCGGTTGTTCTGGCTTCAGCGCGTTTTCAACTCGATGCGGTACAGGCGACCGAGCAGCAAGGAATAGGAGAGGGTGCCGATCAGCGCCACGGCGCCGATGAACCAGAACGCCCAGGCGAACGAGCCGGTGGCGTGGACGATGGCGCCGATCACGATCGGAGTGACGATGCCGCCGATGTTCGCGGCCAGGCTGGTGATTCCGCCGGTCAGCCCGATCAGTTCCTTGGGCGCCACCTCCGACACCGCCGCCCACGAGGACGACGCGATGCCCTGAGCGAAAAAGGCAATGGTCAACACGGCGATGCAGATGACGTTCGAGTCGGTGAAATTCACCAGCACGATCGACATGCCCAGCATCGACCCGACCACCAGCGGCAGTTTCCGGGCGAAAGACATTGAATAACCACGACGGATCAGCAGGTCGGACACGATGCCGGCGAGCAGGATGCCGACCGTTGCGCCCACGAAGGGCATCACGGCAAAGATCCCGGCCTTGATTGTGGTCAGATGGCGTTCTTCGATCAGGTAGGTGGGGAACCAGGTGAGGAAGAAGTACAGCGCCGAGGTGCTGGCGAACTTGCCGATACAAATGGCCCAGACCTGGCGATAGCTGAACAGCTCGGCGATCTGCCGCCAGTTGAAACGAGTGCGTTCCTGGCTGCTCTTGACCAGTCCGCCACCGGCCTCGATGTATTTCAACTCTTCTTTGCTGACCTTCTTGCAGTTCAGCGGATCGCGATACAGATACAGCCACAGCACACCGAAGACGATGCCGAGCGCGCCGGTGCTGTAGAAGACATGGCGCCAGTCAAAGGTTGTGGCCAGCCACAGCAGGGCGCCGGTAAACAGTGCCGTGCCCAGGTATTGCCCGCAGACGTAAATGCTGCTGGCCAGGCCCCGTTCCCGCGCCGGGAACCACACGGTTACCGCACGGCTGTTGGCCGGAAACGCCGGCGCTTCCATCGCCCCGACGGCCAGGCGCAGGCCGAACAGCGAAGCGAATCCCGTGGCGAAGCCTTGAAATACGGTGACGGTCGACCAACTGATCAGTGAAACCCCGTAGGTAAAACGTGAGCCGAAGCGGTCGGCGATAAATCCGGCCGGCACCAGAGCGAGTGCGTAGGTCCAGGCAAAGGCAGAGAAGATCAGCCCCATTTCGATCTTGTCCAGGCCCAGGTCCTTGGCCATGAACGGGGCGGCGATCGAGATGTTCACCCGGTCGATGTAATTGATGATCGTCGCAATCAGCAGCAGCGAGAGCATGAACCAGCGTCGGCGCGTCGGCAGCCGCCGGGAAGAGACGGCGTCCCTGTCGCCGGCAATCAACGGCGGGGCGGTGGTGGGGGAGGTGTGTGAATTCGACATGAGTGGACCTCGTTATTGTTAGAAGTGTCGAGTTGTTTGCGGACAGCCGACGCCGTTGCCCGCTGTTCGGGGGCAAGGCAATCGAAGTTGAAACCAATGGCAAAAACGGCCAGGGTCAGACGTTCAGGGACGTCTTCCGGCTGGCATCGTCGGTAAAGGGTGGGGAGGGGCGGCGGGGAGCAATAGCGGATTCATGACGTGCGCACCTTCTGTTGTTTTTGAAAGAGGTTGGGCGTGGGAAATACAGTGGTCGTACAACCTCTTGAAATCAATCAAGGTGTTAGATCATTTTTTCCGGAGAAGGGCGCGCCGGATAAACCTGTCCAAAAAAAGTCCACACAGTAAATTTTCCAGATGCTCTCTGGTTTATTTTCTATCCGACTGTTTTTAAAAGGAAAAAATACTGAATTTGCGGACGCGTTTTTTGGACAGTGATCATTGGCAGTGGCGGTGTAGAAAAAACACTGAGTCTGGCGTCGTCGTATGACTGCTTGAAGGGGCGGCGACGAACCTTCAAGATGAGCCAAGCCGATAACTCGGTAACGCCAGGAAAACCTGCCCAAGTAACCTGTCGAGGATTCTCAAGAAATGACGTCACAATGCCGTGTGCCCACCTACGTCATGCAGCAACGCAGCGAGATGATGGATTTCTACATTCGTGACAAGAAAGGTCGCCGCGCCGAGACTGGCCCGCACCGACACGAATACTTCCAGATCCAGATCAACCTCGGCGGCGACACGGTGCAGCACATTGGCAACGCGGTTCGTCCGTTTCCGCGTAACGCACTGGCGTTTATCCTGCCGCACCGTGTGCATGTCATCCCGCATCCGGCGGACAGCAATTTCATGGTGATCAACTTTTCCCAGACCTTTCTGTTGCCGCATTTGCAGTGCGACCCGATGGATCTGGAGGAGGTATCGATTCTCCTGGCGCCCGAACTGTCGCCGTTTCGCTTTCAGGAGCATTTGGATTTCATTCTGGGGAATGAGGATTTCAACGAGGTCTGTGGCCTGATCGAACAGATGCGCAGGCTGGACGAGAATCGTCAGTTCGGTACGCGCGAAGTGCTCAAGGGATTGCTGCTGCAACTGGTGGGCAAGGTGTGCGTCCTGTATGCCGAACCGCTCAAGCGCCTGGCGGAAGAAAACGCAGCACAGGCCAGTCGACGGGATGCACTGAGCCGGATGTTCGAGTACCTGCGCAAGAATATTGCCGACCCCGATCTCAATCTGATCAAGGTCGCGGCGGCGACCTACCTGTCACCGACTTACCTCACGCACTGGCTGCGCAAGGAAATCGGCAAGACCTTCACCGAGCTGGTGCTGGAACGCAGAATGCACGCGGCGCGCAATTACCTGCTCAATGGAGCCCGGCCAGTGGGCGAGGTGGCGAGGCTGTGTGGTTTTGCGGATGAAGCTTATTTCTCCCGGCGCTTTCGCCAGATCCACGGCCAGCCACCAGGGCAGTTCCGCCGTCGGCAACTGGACCCCGACACCCCGCAGTCACCTGTAGATGCCTGATCGACTAATGCGACGAAACATAAACCGAGGCCGACGTCGGCGCAGGTAACGCATACGTTGCCTTCATCCACTCGATCTCCGCCTGCGGCGTTCGGCCGAAGAACCGTTTGAACTCGCGGCTGAACTGCGAAGCGCTTTCATAGCCGACACTGAATGCCGCCGCTGAGGCAGTCATGGCATGGCGCAACATCAAAAGTCGCGCCTGATGGAGGCGCGTCGATTTCAGGTATTGCATGGGGGAGGCGTCCGTCACACTGCGAAAATGCAGGTGAAAACTGGGCACGCTCATGCTCGCCTCGCGCGCCAGTTGCTCGACGTCCAGGCGCTCCTGATAGCTGCTGTGGATCTTGCGGATCGCCCGCGTCACCTTGCCGAAGTGCCCCTGTCGATTGAGTGCGGCGCGCATCGAGCCGCCTTGTTCGCCGGTCAGGATGCGGTAATAGATTTCCCGCAACAGCGACGGCCCCAATATCTGCGCTTCGCCCGCCATGCTCATGGTTTCAAGAAAGCGCAGCGTCGATGCGCGCAGGCGGTCGTCCATCGGCGAGGCAAACATGCCCTTGGGTGGCGCATCACTCGGGCCGTGAATCTCATCCACCTGCGGCATCAACTCGCTGGCCACCTGGAAATCGAGTTGCATATAGATCGCGAGCATTGGCTCGTCCTCAGAGGCGTCGGTCTCCATGGTGAAGGGGATCGGAACCGACACCACCAGGTAATGCTGGGCGTCATACACGTAGACGTCATCGCCCAGATACCCGCGCTTCTGGCCCTGACAGAGAACCACGATGCCGGGGTCGTACAGCACCGGCGTGCGGGTCAGTGGCCGGTTCGAGCGCAGGAAACGCACGCCCTCCAGCGCGCTGAGGTTGTAGCCCTCGACCGGTGCCAGCGTTTCCATGAGCTGCACCATGCGCGAAGTGCTTGGGTCGGCCTGTTTCATCGGGTTCTCTCTGTGGGCCGTTCAATGGTCGGTGGAACGGGTCAGCGCTTCCCATTGATCGATCTCGCTGGCGGCGCGTTTCAGCTTGTCGCGCACCAGGCTCAATGCATCGCTGCCGAGCAACAGATGCGCCGGTGGAGCAGGGCTGGCGATGATCTGCAACATCGCCTGCGCCGCTTTGCGCGGATCACCGAGTTGCTTGCCGCTTTTGTCTTCGCGGGCCTTGCGCACCGGATCGAAACTGGCGTCATAGTCGGCGATGCTGCGGGGCGTGCGCTGCATCGAACGGCCGGCCCAGTCGGTCCGAAATGAACCCGGTGCGACGGCGGTCACGAAGATATTGAACGGCGCCAGTTCCTTGCTCAGGGTATCGGAGATGCCTTCGAGCGCAAACTTGCTGCCGCAGTAGTACGCGATACCCGGCATGGTGATTGTGCCGCCCATCGACGTGATATTGAGAATATGACCCGCCCGCCGCTGGCGAAAGAACGGCACAAACGCCTTGGTCACCGCGACCGCGCCGAACACATTCACGTCGAACTGGCGGCGCATGTCCTCCAGCGGCGATTCTTCTAAAATGCCTTCGTGGCCGTAGCCGGCGTTGTTGACCAGCACATCGACCGGACCGTGGGTCGCTTCGACGGTCGCCACGACGCCTTCGATGCGGTCGAAGTCCGTGACGTCCAGCAGCACGCCGTACGCATTATCGATAGAAAGAGCCTGAAAGGCTTGCAGGTCGGCTTCGTTGCGCACGGTCCCGATGACGCGGTGGCCGGCATCCAGCGCTTCCTTGGCCAGCGCGTGGCCGAAGCCGCTGCTGACGCCGGTGATGAAGAGGGTTTTGGTGGTGGTCATGACGGGCTCCAGTAAGTGCGGTTTCAGCTCATGGTATCCATCGAAGAAACACTCACCTATGTCGGTTTGTCTTTGATCATTGCCTATTCCTATCACCGGGGCGAGATGACGGCCGATGAACTTTTTGCGTTGCTCCAGGCATCCAGGCTGGAACAGACCGCAACCGCTGATATCCTGCGCAACAACCGCCGATGAGCCAGGACGAAATGAAGACATCAACCCGTTGGCCCGCAGACGATAACGAGTTGGCGCAATTGCGCGCGTTCAACCGCAAGCTTGCCCGGCTGCCGCGCTTTCGCATCCGCAATCGCATCACCCCACGGGCGATTCAGTTGTTGTTGCGCCTAAGCCAATTGGGCGGCGCAAGAAAGTTGCTCAAGCACGGGCTCAAGGCCGAACGAAAAGTGGTGGGTGTCGACGGCGCGTCAGTGCCGGTGCGGATTATTCGGCCAAATACAAAGGCCAAAGGCGTAGTGCTGGACTTCCATGGCGGCGGCTGGGTCATCGGCAACGCGCAGATGAACGATCCCCTCAACATCGCCATGGTGAAAGCCTGCGACGTGGCAGTGGTCTCGGTCGACTATCGGCTTGTGGTCTCGACTCCGATCGAGGGCGTCATGCAGGACTGCCTCACGGCGGCCCGCTGGCTGCTGAGCGATGACTGCCACGAGTTTGCGAACCTGCCCGTCATCGTCGTGGGCGAGTCGGCAGGCGGCCACCTTGCCGCCGCGACCCTGCTGCAACTCAAACAGTGGCCGGACCTGCTCGAACGGGTGAGCGGGGCGCTGCTGTATTACGGCGTCTACGACCTGACCGGAACCCCCAGCGTACGCAACGCCGGGCCCGATACCTTGCTGCTGGATGGGCCGGGTATGGTTGAAGCGCTGCAAATGCTCACGCCGGGGTTGAACGATGAAGAACGCCGGCAGGCGCCGTTGTCTCCGCTATACGGTGACTTCACCGGTTTTCCGCCAGCGTTGATGTTTGCTGCGCAACTGGATCCGCTCAGGGATGACACGCTTGAGTTGGCTGAGCGTTGGGGTAGGGCGGCGGAAGTGGAGGTACATCTGTTGCCGGAAACCGCACATGGGGTGATTCATTTTCCGCTGGGGTTGGCGGGGAAAGTGCTTGGGTATAGTCGTGCGTGGGTTGCGGGGCGGCTTGTTGAGGGCTGAGCCATCGACCCTCACTCAGCCGCCACCTTGAATTGCTCGAGAATAAGTTCAGCCAATGTCCTGACAGGCTCGGTGAAACTCCGCCGAGGCCTGTGCACCAGTCCGATATCACGATGGAACGTGTGTTGGCCGAGATCAAGCGCCCGCACACCTGACGGCCATTGCTGATGGGTGGCCGTCTGCGGCACGAGCGCGACCCCTACGCCATTTTCCACCAGCCTGATGATGGCCTCCAGCTCATCCAGCTCAGAGACTTCACGCAAAGTGAAATGCATCTGTCGCAGGAAACGATCGACCTGCCTGCCGCCGAAGGAGGAGCGGTCATAGCGAATGAACGGCAGGCTTGAGAGCAGTTCGATCCAGTCTTCTCCCGGTACGTCCTTGGGCACGATCAAACGGTAGGGTTCAAGCGCCAGCGTGGTCCAGCGCAGATCGCTTTGAAGCGAGAAGGGCGGCCGAATGATCGCTGCCATGTCGATTTCGCCGGTGTCCACCAGATTCACCAGCTCCATGGAAAGACCGGGCACGACACGCGTTCGGCATTCCGGGCACTGCTGGTGGAACCTGGCGAGTGCGTCCGGGAGAAACGATCGCTGGACTGAGGCGATAGCACCGACGTTGACCAGAATGCGGGTGGAAAGACCGACGGTGGTCGATCCCAGGTTGTCGTAAAGACGAAGCAGCTCCTGCGCCTGAAGCAGGACTTGCTGGCCCATCCTGTTGAGGTGGGCCGAGCGTCCTTTTCTGTCGAATATTTCAAAGCCGAGCTCGGCTTCCAGACGTTGAATCTGGGCGCTCACCGCCGCCTGGGTGAGGCCTATCCGGTTGCCGGCAGCCGCGAAAGTGCCCTCCCGGGCGACGGCAATGAGGGTCTTGAGTTCTTTGATCATTCACAAATATTAGTTGTGTTTCTGAGAAATATATATTGATTTTTTTGCTGTCAGTGTCGCCCTACGATGTGCTCACCAACCACAAAAACCGTATCGGAGTCCTGATGAGCCTTTCGCCATTCCACCTCGCCATCCCCGTTTACAACCTGGCTGCAGCCCGCACTTTTTACGGTGAGGTCTTCGGCCTGGAAGAGGGTCGTTCCAGCAACCAATGGGTCGACTTCAACTTTTACGGGCATCAACTGGTGATTCACGAACACCCGAAAACCGACTCTCAGCAAAGCGTTCACAGCAACCCGGTCGACGGGCACGACGTTCCTGTTCCTCACTTCGGCATCATCCTGGGATGGGAAGAGTGGGAAGCGCTGGCAGAGCGCCTCAAGTCTTTCGGTACCGAATTTGTGATCGAACCTTACATTCGATTCAAAGGACAGGTTGGCGAGCAAGCCACCATGTTTCTGTTCGACCCTTGCGGCAATGCCCTCGAATTCAAGGCCTTCAAGGATATGAGCCAGCTCTTCGCCAAGTAAGAAACGCAATGGCACAACGGCGTTGTGCCATTTGATCTCAAGTGAGCTGGAAGCTCATGACTCTAGCAACTGCCGATTGATGCAGTCCTTTCATTCCAACAAGAAGGCTAGACATGAAACGTATTCCCCTGGTGTGGCAAATCGTTGCCGGGCTGTTGCTTGGCGTGCTCGTTGGTTGGTACTTCAATACCCATCCGCAGTATCAGTCGTGGGTCAGTACGGAGATCCTGAAACCGCTTGGCGATATCTTCATCAAGATGATGAAGATGGTGGTCGTGCCTATCGTGTTCTGTTGCATGATCCTGGGTATCGCCGGAGGCGGGGATAACAAGTCGTTCGGCCGGATGGGCATCAAGTCGCTGGGCTATTTCTTTGCGATCACCGGCTTGGCCATCGTGATCGGCCTGTGTTTCGCGAACCTCTTCGAACCCGGTACGGGCACCGATATTTCGGGCATCGCACACGGTGCTGCCGCCATCACGATGGAGCCTTCGAAGGGCGCGCTCGTGATTGTGCAAAACATCGTTCCGGATAACGTTCTGGTGGCGATGTCCGAGGCGAAGTTGCTTTCTGTGCTGTTCTTCGCGGTGTTGTTCGGTGTCGCGCTCAACGCATTGCCCAGGGAGAAAAGTGCACCTGTGGTTGCGCTGGTCCAAGGCATTTCAGATGCGATGTTCAGGATCGTCTCGATCGTCATGGCCTATGCCCCGATAGGGGTGTTCGGCATGATCGGTGCGACCGTCGCGACCTTCGGTTTTGCCTCGTTGTTGCCCCTGCTCAAGTTGATTGGTGTGGTTTATCTGGCGCTGATCGTCTTCGCATTGGTAGTGCTCGGAGGAATCAGTTACCTGATCGGCGAGAACATCTTCAAGTTGATCAGGTATTTCCGCGACGAGTTGATTCTTGCGTTCTCCAGTGCTGCCTCCGCAGCGGTCATGCCGCAGTTGATGAGCAAGCTGGAGGCCTACGGAGTGCCGCGGCGCATTGTCAGTTTTGTGGTGCCAGTGGGGTACGCGTTCAACCTCGATGGCGCGTCGATCTTCCTCGGGGTGGCGACAATCTTTATCGCCCAGCTTTATGGAATCGATCTGTCGCTTTCTCAGGAAATCCTGCTGGTGGTGACCATGGTGCTGACCTCCAAAGGTGCTGCCGGGGTGCCTGGATTCGCCATCGTCATCCTGTCGGCCACGTTGGCGTCTGCCGGTCTCCCGCTGGAGGGCGTGGCACTGATCGCCGGTATCTTCAGGATTATCGACAGCGGCACCACCACCCTGAATGTGTTGGGCAATGCGATCGCGCCCCTGGTGATCGCCAAATGGGAGAGGGTGACTCTTGAGCCTTCGCGCACCCGCCCGGACGTACAAAAGGCCTGACGATCACAAGGAGCACTGACGGTGCTGCACGAGTAAACGCCTGCTGATGTACAGGCGATTTTTTTCATCAAGTTACTAGACGACCGGTCTGATATTGAAGGTATGCAACATGATTGATAACAGTCGCAACACGGATCTTTTTTCTCCCATGCAAATGGGCGCCCTGCAATTGGCCAACCGGATTGTCATGGCGCCCGTGACTCGCAGCCGGGTGGCTGAAGACGGCGTTCCGAACGAACTGCACGCGACTTACTACGCACAGCGCGCGAGTGCCGGCTTGATCATTGCCGAAGCGACAAACATTTCGGCGCAGGGGCGTGGCTATGCCATGACGCCGGGGATCTGGTCGGACGCGCAGGTGGCGGGCTGGAGAAAAGTCACGGACGCCGTCCATGCCGCAGGTGGCAGGATTGTCAGCCAGTTGTGGCACGTGGGGCGTTTTTCCAGCGTCGAGTTACAGCCCGACGGTGCCGCTCCCGTTGCGCCCTCGGCGATCAAGGCAGAAGGCAGCACCTACACCGAGAACGGCTTTGTCGAAGTGTCGATGCCCCGAGCGCTGGAGACGTCGGAGATTCCCGGCATCATCGAGCAATACAAGCGCGCCGCTGAAAATGCCAGGCGTGCCGGTTTCGATGGGGTGGAGGTTCATTCGGCGAACAGCTATCTGCTCGACCAGTTTCTGCGTGACTCGACCAATCAGCGCACTGACCGGTACGGCGGCACCATTGAGAACCGCGCCCGACTGACGCTTGAAGTCACTGAAGCGGTGATTTCGATCTGGGGCAGTGACCGCGTCGGCATCCGTCTTTCGCCGGTCACGCCCGATGCCGGAAACACGCCTCCCGACAGCAATGTCATGGCGACTTACGGATATCTGATTCAGCAGCTCAACCGGCTCAATCTGGCCTATCTGCACTTCGTCGAAGGCGCCACCGCGACTTCGCGAACGGTTCCTGATGGCGTTGATATGGATGCATTGAGCGCGCAGTTCGAAGGCCCCTTCATCGGCAATAACAACTACGACCTCGAGATGGCACTGAAGCGCCGGGCACAGGGCCGGATTGACGCGGTGGCGTTCGGGCGCCTGTTCATTTCCAACCCCGACCTCGTGGAGCGCCTGCGTCGGGGCACCGAACTGACCATCGCGCCACGCGAGAGCTACTACGGCGGCGGCGCCAAGGGCTACACCGACTGGCCAACGGCTGACCATTGATGTGTGCGCCCTGAACCGGATCGGCGCAGGGCGGCTTGATTGAAAAAACATTCACAGCAAACAGGAGTTCATCATGAGCCATCCAACTTACGTGCAGGAATACAACGCAATCGTCGAAGTCCTCAGCCAGTACAACGAAGGGGGAGCAAAGGCTGACAGCGCCTTGATGAAGCCCGCGTTCAATGCGCAGGCGACCATGTTCGGGGTTGACGACGGCAAGCTCGTCGGCGGCGTGATCCAGAATCTGTATGACGTCATCGACAGCGCGTTTCGTCCATCTCCTGAAGCCGAAGCCGCGATCGTCCGCATCGACATCGTCGGCACGGCCGCGAGTGCCCGGGTCGATACCGACAACGTGTCGGGGTTCCGTTTCACCGACTTCTTCAACCTGCTGAAGGTAGACGGCAAGTGGACGATCGTCAGCAAGATCTACCACACCCACCCGAGCGCCTGAGCCCTCGTCTTCTGCCCCGGCAGTACCGGGGCAGCACCGTTTACGCCTGATCCATCGCCTCGGCCACGCCCTGATCCTCACCCAGAAACCCGCCACTCTGATGCTGCCACAACCGCGCATAGGTGCCGTTTTTCGCCAGCAGTTCGGTGTGGGTGCCTTGCTCGATGATCCGTCCCTCATCCATGACAATCAGTCGGTCCATCGCCGCAATCGTCGACAGTCGATGCGCAATCGCGATCACGGTCTTGCCCTGCATCATTTCATCGAGGCTTTCCTGAATGGCGACTTCGACTTCTGAATCCAGGGCGCTGGTAGCTTCGTCCAGTAGAAGAATCGGCGCGTTCTTGAGCATTACCCGGGCGATGGCGATCCGTTGGCGCTGGCCACCGGAAAGCTTGATGCCGCGTTCGCCCACCAGCGTGTCATAGCCGGTGTGGCCCTGGCGGTCGCTGAGCTGGTTGATGAAGCCGGCGGCCTGAGCATTGGCCGCCGCGCGCTGGATCTGTTCGTCGGTCGCGTCCGGTCGGCCGTAGGCGATGTTGTCGCGAATCGAGCGGTGCAGCAGAGACGTGTCCTGAGTGACCATGCCGATCGCGCTGCGCAGGCTGTCCTGTGTCACCTGCGCGATGTTTTGCCCGTCGATGCGGATCTCGCCGCGATCCACGTCATAGAAGCGCAGCAGCAGGTTGATCAGCGTGGATTTGCCGGCGCCGGAGCGGCCCACCAGACCGATTTTCTCGCCCGGCTGGATGCTCAGGCTCAAGCCGTCGAGCACCTGGCGTTCGCCGTTGTAGTTGAAGCTGACGTTGTCGAATTCCACGGCGCCGCCGGAAGGTACCAGCACGCCGGCGTCCGGCGCGTCCTGCACCTTGGGGCCACGGGTCAGGGTGTCCATGCCGTCCTGCACGGTGCCGATGTTTTCGAACAGCGACGTCATCTGCCACATGATCCAGTGCGACATGCCGTTGATGCGCAACGCCATGGCCGTGATCGCCGCCACCGCCCCGGTGCCGACTTCGCCCTGATGCCAAAGCCACAAGGCATAGCCGCCGGCGCCCATGATCAGCCCGACTACCAGCGCCTGATTGACGATCTCGAACTGGCTGACCAGACGCATCTGGCGGAAACCGGTCTGCTTGAAATCCTCCATTGCCGCCCGCGCAAAATGCGCTTCACGTTTGGAGTGGGAGAACAGTTTCACCGTGGTGATGTTGGTGTAGGCGTCCGAAACCCGGCCCGTCATCGATGACCGCGCATGGGCCTGTTCCTGCCCGACCTGGCCCAGGCGTGGCACGAAGTACAGCATCGCCAGCCCGAACAGTGCGACCCAGGCAATGAACGGCAGCATGAGTTTCAGGGCGAAACCGCCGGCCAGGGCGATGATCGCTATGAAGTAAACGCCGATGCCCGGTGCGATTTCGATAACGGTGAACAGCACCTCGCGCACGGCCAGTGCCGTCTGCATCACCTTGGTCGTGACCCGGCCGGAAAACTCATCGGAAAAGAATGAAAGGCTCTGCCGCAGCATCAGCCGGTGGAAATCCCAGCGCAGCCGCAGCGGCAGATTGATCGCCAACACCTGGTGCTGAACCATGGTGCGCAGCGCCACCAGCCCGACGCTGGTCAGCAGCACGAGGCCGATGCCCCACAGCACACGGCTCTCCTGGCCGTTCACATCGCCGCCGGCCTGCCAGGCCGAAAGCAGGTCAACGACCTGACCCAGAAAGGAAAACAACCAGGCTTCGTAGATCGACACACCGGCACTGAGCAGCGCCAGCGCGAGGATATAGCCGCGAGCGCCACGGGTGCAGGCCCACAGGAAGCGCGCCAGACCGACCGGCGGTGGCGGCGCTTCGTCGGGCGGGAAGGGGTCGAGCCGTTGTTCAAACAGGCGAAGCATTGTGGGTCTCCGAATTCATCAGTTGCGGGGATTCTGCCACTTATCGATCACATTGAGGGGCCGCAGGTTCAGTGCGTGATCTTTTGAGGGAAAACCCTCATTGTTGTAACGCTGACGCCTTACTAGCATGAACTCCGACGTTGACCCACTCGATGGAGAGCACCATGGCTACCACGCAGACTGACGACAAGCGCCCAACCCCCGATCCGGCCGAGGACAACGCGTTTTTCCCCTCGCCGTATTCCCTCAGCCAGTTCACTTCGCCCAAATCCGATCTCAGTGATGCCGAGTACCCGAACCGTTACAAGGGCGGGCGCTGGAAGATCCTGATGATCGGCGCGGACGAGCGCTATCTGTTGACCGACAACGGCACCATGTTTTCCACGGGCAATCATCCGGTTGAAACCTTGCTGCCGATGTATCACCTGGACAAGGCCGGTTTTGGCTTCGACGTCGCGACGCTGTCAGGCAATCCGGTCAAGTTCGAATTCTGGGCCATGCCCTCCGAAGACGCCGAAGTGAAGGGCTTCTACGAGCAATACCGCGATCAGTTCAAGCGTCCGCTCAAGCTGTCTCAGGTGATCGAAGAAGCGCTGGGCGAGGACTCGGATTACATCGGCGTGTTCATTCCCGGCGGGCACGGTGCGCTGATCGGCCTGCCGGAAAGCGAGGACGTGAAGAAGATCCTGCAATGGGCAATCGCCAAGGACAAATTCGTCATCACCCTGTGCCACGGCCCGGCGGCGCTGCTGGCGGCCGGCCTCGGCGAAACAAAAGATTCATGCATCTTCAACGGTTACCGGATCTGCGCGTTTCCCGATGCGCTGGACGCTACAACCCCTGACATTGGTTACATGCCCGGCCACCTGACCTGGAAGTTCGGCGAGCAGTTGCAGGCGCTCGGTGTGGAAATCACTAACCAGGACATTTCCGGGGCCACGCTTCAGGATCGCAAACTGCTGACCGGTGACAGTCCGCTGGCGGGCAATGCGCTGGGCAAACTGGCGGCGGCCGCGCTCCTGAAAGAGGTCACGTCGGGGTGAGCCCCGGACCTGCCGAAGCACTCTTGCGCGCCGCCCTCGACATCGAGGCGGCGCCCACGCTAGTGGCGATCCAGAAGGCCGTTCGCGGTTTCGCCGGGGCCTATGGTTACGATCGGTTCGTCCTGTTCTCCGCCACCTCGGCGTCGGAGGACGTGGTCGAGCGCATTTACTGGGTGGAAGGCGACTGGTTTGGTGATGGCACTGGCGTCGACGCCGAGACCTACGTTCAGCGCTGCCCAGTGACTCGCCACCTGTTGGACGCCCGCGAATCGTTCTTCTGGAGCAAGGTGCAGGAGGAGAGCGGCGAACTTTATCGGCTGGTCCGCGTGCCCAGTGGCTCTGGTGTACATGGCTTGCAGATTCCGGTCTTCGGCCCGCAGGGGCTTGAAGGCGCCATGAGTCTGGGGGGCGAGCAGATCGATGCCTCGGCGCGAGTTCGTCTGGCGTTGGGCATGCTCGCCACCGTGGCGTTTTACTCCGCACGACGCTTGCTCGAAGCGCCGCTGGACGAGACGGCCGGAAAACTCTCGACCCGTGAGCGCGAAGTGCTGGCGTGGGTCGCTGCCGGTCGGCGGCAGGCCGACATCGCCGCCACGCTCGGTTTGTCCGGGCGCACGGTGGAAAATCACCTGCGTTCGGCTCGTCGGCATCTGGGCGTGGCCACCACCGCTCAGGCCATCAAGATTGCCATTCGCAAGGGTGAAATAAAGGGGTGAGGTTCTCACTCAGCCGGTCCCGTGCTTGAACGGTGGTGCAAAACTCCTATGATGCAAAGGGCCTGCGCCGGCTGTCTGTAACCGGCGCCGCCCCCTACGTTTTTTAGAGAGATCGATCCTCGTGGAGTCTTTTCCGGGCGCATTGCACGAATCCCTCACGACCCAATTCATTTTCGGTCCTTTCTGTGTCGTTCCAGGCAAACGACTGCTGACCCGCAACGGGGTGGCGGTCGAGATCGGCGGGCGGGCGCTGGATCTGTTGATCGCCTTGCTCGAGCAACCGGGACGCGTGCTGTCCAAGTACGACCTGATCGACAAGGTGTGGCCCGACAGCGTGGTGGCCGAAGGCAGCCTGCGCTTTCATATGACCGGTTTGCGGCGGATTCTCGGCGATGGCGAGGAACAGGCGCGGTATATCGCGACCCAGGTGGGCGTGGGCTATGCCTTCGTCGCGCCGCTGGAAAGAAAACAGACCGCTGTTCAACCGGCGCCCATCGCGCCCCGAGCCACTGATGGCGTTTGCAGTCTGCCGCCCCGGGCAAAACTGATCGGCCGCGAGAACGATCTGCAACTGGTCATCGACCACATGCAGCAACCGAGGCTGTTCACCATCGTCGGCCCCGGCGGCGTCGGCAAGACCAGCCTGGCCATCGAAGTGGCGCACCGCATCGCCGCCCAGGGCTATGAGCGCGTCAGCTTCGTCGATCTGGCACAAGTGGAAGACTGCGCGCTGGTGCCGTCGGCACTGGCCCGATCGTTGGACATCCCGGTGCAGGCGGAAGACCCGATGTTCGTCCTGCTCGCGCATTTGCGTGAGCAGCGGCTGATGCTGGTGATCGACAACTGCGAACACCTGATCGACGCGGTGTCGACCCTCCTGGAACAGATCAGCGATACCGCGCCGGATGTCGGGGTTCTGGCGACCAGTCGCGAACCGCTGCGGGTACGTGGCGAATACGTGCACTGGCTCAATCCGCTGGAATTTCCCCGTGAGCCGCAACACCTTTGCGTTGAAGAATTGCTGGCATTCCCGGCCATCAAGCTGTTTGTCGAACGTGCATCGTCGAGCAATGCCGCGCTGTTGCTGGAAGCGGATGGAGGGCAAATGATTGCGGACATTTGCCAGCGGCTGGAGGGCATGGCGCTGCCGATCGAACTGGCGGCGATGCGGGTCGCCAGTCATGGATTGAAGGCCACCCATGCACTGCTCGGCGAGCGTTTCTCGCTGGGCTGGTCGGGGCGCAGGACGGCGGTGCCGCGCCATCAGACCCTGCGCGCCATGCTCGACTGGAGTTATGACCTGCTGTCGCCGCAAGAGCGCCTGGCGCTGGAGCGGTTTTCGGTCTTCGTCGGGCCGTTCTCCCAGGAAGCTGCCGCTCAGGTGGTTGCCGAATCGCAACACGAAAGCGCCACGGCGGCCGCGATCCTCGATGATCTGGTGTGCAAGGGACTGGTCACAGTCGATCACAGCGACTCGACGGATTCGTATCGCTTGCTGGAGATGACGCGCGCCTACGCCCGGGAGAAATTGACGGCGCGGGGAGAGGCCGAGGTCAATGCGCTGGCGTTCCGGCACGCGGCGTTTTACATGGATCTGCTCGGCCATCTGGGGACTTCTCCCGAGGAGATTTTCCGTCACTCGGCGCGTCTGGCCAGCCAGTTGGGCAACGTTCGCGGTGCGCTGGAATGGAGCTTCGGGCCCCACGGCGATCCGGGGCTGGCGTTGCCGCTGGCGGCCGCGAGCGCGCCGTTGTTCCTGCATTTTTCATTGCTGGTCGAGTGCCGGACGTGGTGTTCCCGGGCGGTGGAACTGCTGGAACTGGGGTACTACGGCACGCCCACCGAGATGGAGCTGCAAGCCGCGCTCGGTCTGGTGCTGATGTTCACCCGGGGCAACAGTGAGGCCGCCGAAAAAGCCTTGCTCCGGGCGCAGGACATTGCAGTCGCGTTGAACGACTACGGCTCACAGCTGAGGCTGCTGGGCCGCTTGCAGATCTTCTACGAGCGCATCGGTGATTTCCCTTCGTCGCTGACCTGGGCGGAGCAGGCAGCGGTGGTCGGCAACATCCTCAACGAGCCCGCCGCCATCGCGATTGCTTCATCGCTGACCGGCATCTCCCATCATCTGCTCGGCAATCAGCGTCTGGCTCGCCAGGAACTGGAAAGCTCGCTGCGCAACAGCTTGCCGTCCCATCCCAGCAACACGATCTACTACGGCTTCGATCACCGCAATCGCACGGGGCTGGCGCTGGCGCGTTCACTCTGGCTGCAGGGCTATCCCGATCAGGCGCGGCGCTGGGCTGAGCAGATCGAGGCCGAAGCGTCGGCACTGCAGCATCCGGTCACCTACTGCATCGCCATGGTCTGGATCTTGTGCATCTATATCTGGACCGGTGATCTGGCGAAGGCCACCGCGAGCCTTGAGCGGTTCAGCGCCATCGCCGAAACCAACGCGCTTGGCCCCTACGTTGCTGCCTGCCACGGGTTGCGCGCGGCGATCGCCATCCGCGCCGAGGAGCCGGGGGATGCAGTTGCCATGCTGGAAGAAAGTCTGGCGCGGTTGCGCAGCATGCGTTACGAACTGCTCACGACCTCATTTGAAATCGCACTGGCCGAAGGCCTGATGCTGGCGGGCCTACACCAAAAGGCACTGACGCTGGTTGACGGCACCATCGCTCACTGCCGGCAAAGCGGTGACGCCTTTGCACTGCCGGAGTTGTTGCGAATCAAGGCCGGTATTCTCAAGGTCATCCAGGCCGATGATGATCAGGCCATGCTGGCGGTTCTTGAGGATTCCATTGCGCTGAGCCGAGAGCAGGGCGCCTGGGCGTGGGAGTTGCGGTCATCGATGGATCTGGCCCGGTTCTGGCTTGAACAGGGGCAACCGGATCAGGCCCGGACGTTGCTCGGTGCCTGCCGCGAGCGGGCTTCGGAAGGCTTCGACAGCCTTGATCTGCGTCGGCTGGAAAGCTTCTGGCAGAGCCTGCCGGTCACGCCGGCGTAATCAGGGCGGCCATTTTCACCAGGTCCGCCAGCGAACGGGCCTTCATCTTGCGCATCACCTTGCCGCGATGGGCCTTGACGGTGATTTCGCTGATGTTGAGGTCGGCGGCAATCAGTTTGTTGAGCCGCCCGCTGACCACCGAAGCCATGATTTCCTGCTCGCGCGGCGTCAGGGTCTTGTAGGCCTCGAGCAGTGAGCGCAGGTTCTTTTCTCCCTCCAGCGACACACGACTGCTTTGCAGCGCATCGGCCATGGCGGCGAGGATCACCTCGTCATTGAACGGTTTGGTCAGAAACTCCACCGCGCCGGCCTTCAAGGCCCGCACCGTGCGCGGAATATCGCCGTAGCCGGTGATGAAGATGATCGGCATGTTGTGGCGCTCATCGGCCAGCGCGGTCTGCAGATCCAGGCCGTTCAGGCCGGGCAAGTTGATGTCCAGCACCAGACAACTGGGCACCAGCGCCCGGGGCGCGTCGAGAAAATCCTGCGCGGACTCGAACAGCCGTGGCTGCCATCCGGCGAAGCGGATCATCAGCTCCAGCGACTCGCGCACGGAAATGTCGTCATCGACAACGAATACGACGGGCGTGACATCACTCATCGGTAATGCTCCACGGGAAGGGGCGATTGCGTTGTTCGCGTTCAACATGTCGATTCCTTGTTCTGTTCGGCTTCACGCTCAGTCGAGGGGCAGGGCGGCGCTCAGGGCCTTGAGCAATTGGGCTTCGCTGAAGGGTTTGAACAGGCACTCCACGGCGCCACTGTTCAGCAGCTTCGCCTGTTCGCTGTCGTCGCCGTGCGCGGTGATGAAAATCACCGGAATGCGATAGTCGCGGCGCAGCAGCTCCCGTTGCAGATCCGGGCCCGACATCCCCGGCATGGCCACGTCGAGAATCAGGCAATGGGTCAAGTCCAGATAGGGCGATGCCAGAAACGCCTGCGCCGAGGCGAATGCCTGGACGGCAAAACCGAACTCCTTGATCAGGTCAGGCAGTGATTCACGAACCGATTCGTCGTCATCGACCACCGATACGAGCAAATGCGTACCCATCAATCATTCTCCACGGTGCGATCGGCGAGGTCGCGGTTATCGGTTTGCGGCAAGTCTGTCGAATTCGGGATGGCAAAGGTAAGCGTCGTACCCGGGCCGTCGTTGGCGGTGGCCCACAGCTTCCCGTCGTGGCGCTCGATGATCGAGCGACTGATGGACAGACCGACGCCCATGCCCGAACTTTTGGTGGTGTAAAAGGCATTGAAAATGCGCTCGATGTCCTGCGGATCGACGCCGTTGCCGCTGTCTTTCACCGCCAGGCAAACGCTCTCGTCCGCCCCAAGGCCGGTGCTGACGATCAATTCTCGGGGCCGGCCGTGGATCGCACTCATGGCCTCGGCGGCATTCATGATCAGGTTGAGGATCACCTGCTGAAGCTGGACCCGATCGCCCCTGACCAGCGGCAGGGCTTCGGCAAATTGCGGGTGCAGCACCACGCCGTTGCGTTGCAGCTCGCCCAATAGCATGGCGATGACTTCCCGTGCCGCGTCATTCAGATTGACGTCTTCAATCGTGATGCTTTTTTTCGAGAACAGCGCCCGCAGTCGATTGATTACATCGGCGGCGCGATTACCGTCGCGAATGGTGCGGCGCGCGGTTTCCCTGGCGCCGTCGACATTCGGCGGGTCGGCGCCGAGCATGCGCAGGCAGGTGCTGGCGTTGGTGATGATGCCGGCCAGCGGTTGATTGACCTCGTGGGCAATCGACGCCGTGACCGCGCCAAGGCTGGCGACTCTGGCCAGGTGCGTCAGTTCCGAGCGCGCCTTGCTCAAGACCTCTTCGGCGAGCCGGCGCTGGGTGATGTCCTGCAGGGCGGCGATGTACTCGAAACCGTCCGGCGCATGGGCGATCGAGTGCGCCACCAGCCGCACGTATTTCACCGTGCCGTCGGGCATCAGCAGCCGGTGTTCGTGTTCGAAATCACGCCCCTTGCGGCGCTGGCGCTTGATCATCTCCCGATGGCTGGAGATGTCGTCCGGATGCACCCGGCGATAGATCGCCTCGAAACCGGGCGGGGTGTCCGGGTCCAGTTCAAGGATGCGGTAGACCTCGTCCGACCAGGTGATCTCGTCGGTGCTCACCCGCCAGGAAAACGTACCGGTGGCGCTCAGGCGTTGGGCCTTGGCCAGAAAGACTTCCGCCCGTTTGCGGTCTTCGATGTCAGTGTTTTCGCCGTACCAGCGCACGATCCGCCCCGTGTCATCGCGCTGGGGCACGGCGCGGATCAGGAACCAGCGGTAAATACCGTCGAAGCGTTTCAGTCGGGCCTCGTATTCACCGGCGCTGCCCGATTGCAGAATCCCTTGCCAATAGACTGCCAGGCCCGGTGCGTCGTCCGGGTGGATGGACGCCGTCCAGCCATGGCCGCAGGCCTGTTCGAGGGACATGCCGGTGTAGTCGCACCAGCGTCGATTGACGAAGCCGACGCTGCCTTCGGGCGAGGCACTCCAGACAAAACCGGGCACGGCATCGATGATCCCGCGCAAGCGCTCTTCCGATGCGCTGACTTCAGCGAGGGCACTGGCGATCAAGGCCTTGTCCCGCCGGCGCTCATCGATATCGACCTGCAAAACGCACCAGCGTGTGATGGTGCCTTCGCTGTCTCTGATCGGCAGGCCGCGCACATGGAACCAGCGATAGACACCGTCGGCGCGACGGATGCGATGCTCGATTTCATAGGGAGTGCCGGTGCCGACCGAATGCATCCACGCGGCGATGACCGAGGGCAGATCGTCCGGGTGCACGGTTTCGCCGGCCTGCCATTTTTTCAGTTCATGGAGCGGGGCGCCGATGTAGTCCATGATTTGCCGGTTGACCTGTTCCAGCTCACCGGAAGGCGTCATGAAGGCGACCATGGCCGGGATGCTGTCGATGATGGCTTCGACCCCGGGCATGGGCATGATCTCGTCACTGGTGCGGTCTGGACCGTCCTCGATGACGCGCTCCTGCTCGTTCGTCATACCGATTCTCATTGTGTGCAGTCACCGTTGAACAAAGATGCGCCTTCTGCTGGCACTCGCCCATCATACTTTGGTGTCGCCCGTGGCGAATATCGGCCGACATTGCACACTGCGATGAGCATCACAGTGGTGCTTTTGTAAGCCACTGTATCTATGCCCCCCCAAGCCATACAAGGATGCAAACGGATCGGTCTGGGAAAACGCGTGGATACATCCGCCGCGCAGCCTTGGCCCTGGTTTCAACGTCCTTCGACGTTGAGTGAAAGCAACGTGACTTCCGCGCTCTTGCCACCCGAAAGGCAGCAGGACCGGTCGTCCCGATGACAGGGCAGAACATTATGAAAACAGTGGTTATCCAGGCCTTTGGCGGGCCTGAAGTGTTGACGGTGCAAGACATACAACTGGCAGAACCGGGGCCCGGACAAGTCCTGGTCAAGGTCATGGCGGCGGGCATCAATTTCATGGACACCGGTGTCCGACGCGGGCTCGGCGGCGCCTCGGCGTTGCCGCTGACGCCAGGTGCGGAAGGCGCCGGCATCGTCCTCGCCACCGGTCCGCAGGTGACGGAGTTCGGAGTCGGTGACCGCGTGGCCTGGCATTACGTGCCGGGCAGCTACGCCGAACAGGTGATCGCCCCGGTCAGCCAGTTGGTACCGTTGCCCGATGAGATCGACTTCGCCACCGCCGCCAGCCTGATGATGCAGGGCCTGACCGCCAGCAATCTGGTGGACAAGGTGCATGCGATCCAGCCGGGTGACGTGGCCTTCGTGCACGCGGCGGCGGGGGGCGTGGGGCTGATGCTGACTCAGATGATCAAACTGCGGGGCGGTAAGGTCATTGGCCGGGTGTCCCATGCCGACAAAGTGGAGGCGGTGCTCGCGGCCGGGGCTGACTATGTAGTGATCGGGCGAGCGCAAAACATTGCCGGACAGGTCATGCGCCTGACGGAGGGGCCGCGCGTGAATGCGGTGTACGACGGCACCGGCGCGGAAGGCTTCGCCGACTCGCTGGAGATGCTGGATTACTTCGGCACCCTGGCCTTGTACGGTCCGTTCATGAACCCGATCCCGCCGATCGATATCTTCAGCGTGCCGCGCAGCATCAAGCTGACGTATCCCTCGGTCATGCACTACGTGCGCGACCGCGAGGTGCTGCTGGAAAAATCCCGGCAACTGTTCGCGTGGGTCAGCACCGGCAAACTGAAAACCTTCATCGGCAAACGTTATTCACTGGACGAGGTGCAACAGGCCCATCGCGATATCGAGTCGCGCAACACGACGGGCAAGCTGATCATCGTCCCTTAGTGCCACGCCAGATCAGCAGGGCCGCCAACACCTGGCTACCGGCGAAAAACGTGAACAGGTGTTGTGCGGTCCATCCGGCATCCAGCAGAAAACCGGCGACCAGCGGCGAAATGATCGCCCCCAGACGCCCCATCCCCAGCACCACGCCGACACCGGTCGTACGAACCGAGGTGCAGAACGCTTGAGGAGCCAGGACATACAGAGCCGCGACCGCACCATTGAGCATCAGCCCCAGCGTGACTGCCACGAGTGTCGCCAGACCGGGGACGCGAGTGGCCGGCAGCATCAATGGCAGCAGGGCGGCGTTGAGCAGCAGAAACCCCGACAACAATCGCCGGCAGCCGAAACGATTGGCCGCCAGTCCCAGCAGCAGGGCACCGAGCATCCCCCCCAACGCCAATAACACTCCGATCCGGGCGCCTTGTTGGTCGGTAAAACCGTTGTGGACCAGCAGGCTCGGGGTCCAGCTCATGACGAAGTAAAAGCAGAACATCAACAGAAAGAGTGCCAGTGCCAGCGATGTGGTCTGTTGCCACTGACCGGGCGAAAACGGTCGACTGGGGTTGTCAGGCGACGGTGGAGCGACAGGCGCGCCGTGTTCCAGTGCCAGAAATGACGGCGACTCTCGCAGCCAAAAGACGCCGGCAAGCGCGGCTGCCAGCGTGATGCAACCTCCGGCAAGAAAGACATACCGCCAGCCCATCAAATCATTCAGTACATGCGCCAGCACTCCGCCCAGACTCGCGCCCATGGCGAAGGCGAGGGATTGCAACGCGATGGCCAGATTGCGCCGCTGCGGGCTGGCGTGTTCGAACGTCAGCACGTTCGCCCCCACCAGCACCGCCCCCGTGCCGATGCCGGTCAGCAAACGCAGGAACATCAACACGTGATGATCCGGGCTCCAGAACGACAGCAACATGCTCAGGCCGCTGAGCAGCAGACCGGCGAGCAGTAACGGTCTGCGCCCGAAGCGGTCGGCCCTGGGCGCGGCCAGCAGCGAGCCGAGCGCCATTCCGACCAGACTTGCGCTCAACAACAGGCCCAGTTGCGCGCCGTTCAACGCCCACTCTGCCGCAACCCGGCTGGCGGTGAAGGCCATGGCCATGACGTCGAGTCCGTCGATCACGTTGAACAGCATGCACAACCCGATCACCCACCACTGCGAGGTGGACGATGGCGTGCCGCTCAGGCGTTCGAGCGCTGTTTCCCCACGCATCCGCAATCCTTGTTCCGCTCTGTGATTCAAATGGGTCTTTTCCCCGCCGCATTCTGCCCGTTAAGCGCTGCTGAGTTCGAGCGCGATTTTGCGCGCCGGGCCAGCGCGTCATACCAAGGTATCGACCGACACCATCGTGTAATCGCCCCGGTGCCAGCGCAGTGGTCTGATCCGATTGGCGATGCCTTTCGAATAATGACTACAAGGAGATCCATCATGGTTGCGGTTTCGTCCGGTCTTACCTGGCGCCATTGCCTGGCGTCATCCATCAGGGGCGGCGCGCTCGGCCTTGCCGTACTCGCTGGCAGCAGCGGCGTCTGGGCCGCGGATCCGTCGCAAGCCATTCGCCCGTACACCATCCATGTGGACGAAGCGAAGTTGAGCGACCTGCGCAAACGCATCGCCGACACTCGCTGGCCGGACAAGGAAACGGTCGGCGACGTGTCCCAGGGCGTGCAACTGGCGCAGGTCCAGGCGTTGGTGAAGTATTGGGGCGACGGCTATGACTGGCGCAAGGCCGAAGCGAAGCTCAATGCCTTGCCGGAGTTCGTGACCACCATCGACGGCGTCGACATCCAGTTCATCCATGTGCGCTCGCGCAATCCCAATGCGATGCCGCTGATCCTCACCCACGGCTGGCCGGGTTCGCAGTTCGAATTCCTCAAGACCATCGGCCCGCTGACCGATCCCGTGGCCTATGGCGGCAAGGTCGAGGACTCGTTCGACGTGGTGATCCCGTCGATTCCCGGCCATGGTTTTTCCGGCAAACCGACCGAGCTCGGCTGGGGCCCTGACCGGGTGGCGAAGGCCTGGGATGTGCTGATGAAACGTCTGGGTTACAGCCATTACGTGTCCCAGGGTGGCGATCATGGTTCGGTGATTTCCGATGCACTGGGTCGCCTGGCGCCGCCCGGTTTGCTGGGTATCCACCTGAACATGCCGGCCACCGTGCCGCCGGAACTGGTCAAACCGATCAACAGCGGCGACCCGGCCCCGGCAGGACTGACTGCGCCGGAGGTGACGGCCTTCAATTCGCTCAGTCAGTTCTTCGGTCGTAACGCCGCTTACGGCGCAATGATGGTGACCCGGCCGCAAACCATCGGTTATCTGCTGGCCGACTCGCCCGCCGGCACGGCCGCGTGGATGTATGAAAAATTCGCCGCGTGGACCGACAGCGACGGTCAGCCCGAGAAAGTCCTGAGCCGCGATGAAATGCTCGATGACATCAGCCTGTACTGGCTGACCGACAGCGGGGCGTCGTCCTCCCGTTTCTACTGGGAGAACAACAACAATAACTTCAGCGCCGCCGCGCAGAAGACTGCCGACATCAAGGTGCCGGTGGCGATCACCGTGTTCCCGCACGAAATCTACCGCGCGCCGAAAGTCTGGTCGCAGCGCGCCTATCCGTCGCTGGCCTACTTCAGCGAAGTCAGCAAGGGCGGTCACTTCGCGGCATGGGAGCAACCGCAACTGTTCGGCGAAGAACTGCGCGAAGCCTTCCGGCCACTGCGCGCGGCTGCGCAGAAAACCGCTGCTCAGGCAGCCCGCTAACCCTGCAATTCGCAAGCCCTTCAACACCAAGTCCGGAACCGCCGCCCGGCGGTTCACGAGGGAGACTCGGCATGACTGACTCTAACGCTGTAACCCCATCCCGGCGCGTGCTCGCCGTTTCGATCCTGGCGCTTGCGCTGGGCATCGCTTCGGCATACGCCAGCGCCGCCGACGTGCCCGCCGGCAAGATCGACGCCATTACCGCTGGCACGAATGTTTCGTTCGGCGCGCTGAAACACGTCAAGGCCGGACTGCTGGACGTGTCCTACGCCGAAGTGGGTCCGGCCGACGGCCCGGTGGTCATCCTGCTGCACGGCTGGCCCTACGACATTCACAGCTACACCGACGTGGCCCCGGCGCTGGCGCAGAAGGGCTATCGGGTGCTGATTCCTTACGCGCGCGGCTACGGCGACACGCGTTTCCTGTCCGCCAAAACCGTGCGCAACGGCCAGCCGGCGGCGCTGGCCAAAGACCTGATCGACTTCATGGACGCCCTGAAAATCAAGCAGGCCGTACTCGGCGGCTATGACTGGGGCGCGCGTACTGCCGACATCGTTGCAGCGCTCTGGCCCGAGCGGGTGAAAGCGCTGGTGGCGGTGAGCGGTTACCTGATCAGCAGCCAGGAAGCGGGCAAGACGCCGCTGCCGCCGGCGGCGGAGTTGCAGTGGTGGTATCAGTTCTACTTTGCGACCGAGCGCGGTCGTCTGGGCTACGAAAAGAACACCCATGACTTCGCCAAACTGATCTGGCAACTGGCCTCGCCGAAGTGGAGCTTCGACGACGCGACCTACGACCGCAGCGCCGCCGCGTTGCAGAACCCGGATCACGTCGCCGTGTCGATCTTCAACTACCGCTGGCGCCTGGGGCTGATCAAAGGCGAAGCGCAATACGATCCGCTGGAGAAAAAACTCGCGGCATTCCCCTCGATCGGCGTGCCGACCATCACCCTCGAAGGCGACGCCAATGGCGCGCCGCACCCACCGGCCGAGGCCTACGCCAAACGCTTCACCGGCAAGTACGAGTATCGGCTGATCAGCGGCGGTATCGGCCACAACCTGCCGCAGGAAGCGCCGCAGGCGTTCGCCCAGGCGGTGATCGATGCCGATCATCTCTGACTGCTGGCCTGAGGGGATCCGACGATGAAACTCAACCATTGGGCCGTGTTGCCGGCGGCCATTGCGCTCGCGGCACTGGCGGCCACCGGTGTCGCGTTGGGCGAGGCCGATGACGGCGACGCCTCGCCGATCTACGGCGTGAAACTGCCGAAAAACTATCGCCAGTGGGCGCTGATTGCCCCGGCCCAGGAAGCCGCGCCGCTGGATGAACTGCGCGCGGTGCTGGGCAATGACCGGGCCCTCAAGGCTTACCAAAGCGCATCGCTGCCGTTTCCCGACGGCACGGTGCTGGTGAAGCTGGCGTGGAAACACGTGCAGTCCCCCGAGTTCGAGCCGGCCTCGATTCCGGGGGCGGCCACCACCGTTCAGGTGATGGTCAAGGACTCGCGTAAATACGCTTCGACCGGTGGCTGGGGATTCGGGCGGTTCATCAACGGCAAACCCGCCGATGAAGCCCAGCACCAGACCTGCTTTGCCTGCCATCAGGCGCGGGTGCAGAACCACGATTTTGTCTTCACTCGATACGCTCCCTGAATCCGTCATACGAGGAACATCCAGATGAAAAAAACACTGATTGCACTGAGCATCGCTGCGGGCCTGTGCCTGGGCGCCAATGCCTTCGCCCAAACCGCCAAACCCACGGTGGTGCTGGTGCACGGCGCATTTGCCGACGCGTCGAGCTGGAACGGCGTGGCGAAGATTCTCGAGAAGGATGGCTACACGGTGATCGCCGCCGCCAATCCGCTGCGCGGCGTCAAGAGCGATGGCGCAGCGGTATCGGCATTGCTGAGCAGCATCCAGTCGCCGGTGGTGCTGGTCGGTCACTCCTATGGCGGCAACGTCATCAGTGATGCGGCCAACGATCATGCCAATGTCAAAGCGCTGGTCTACGTCAGCGCGTTTGCCCCCGAGGCCGGTGAAACCGTCGCCGGTCTGGCCGGCAAGTTTCCCGGCAGCACCCTCGGGCCAACGCTGGCGCCACCCGTTGCGCTGGCCGATGGCGGCAAGGACCTGTACATCCAGCAGAGCAAGTTCCACGATCAATTCGCCGCCGACGTCCCCGCTGCACAAGCGGCCCTGATGGCCGCGACTCAACGTCCGGTCACCGAAGCCGCGCTGAACGAGCAGGCCGGCACGCCGGCCTGGAAACACATTCCGTCGTGGTACATCTACGGCGACAAGGACAAGAACATCCCGCCCCAGGCGATGGCGTTCATGGCCAAGCGTGCGGATGCCAAGGCCGTTGAGGTCGTGAAGGGCGCCTCGCACGTGGTGATGGTGTCGAACCCGGCGCCGGTGGCGCGGCTGATTGAAAAAGCCGCTGCAGCCAACTGAAAACCTGCGACGTGCCGACGCGCGTCGCAGGTCTGTCACCCCCGGCTCAGGCAACGGACACCTGCGGCGATCCAGCCGGTGCCAGTCTGAGCAGGGGTGTGATGCCGAGCATCAACAGCAGTACCGCGAACAGCAAGGTGTACGCCGGGCCATAGTGTCCGGCGTATTCGCGCAGGGCACCGAACAACAGCGGCCCGAGCGCGGCGATCAGGTAACCGATGAACAACATGAACACCGTCCACAATCCGGCCTGTTCGCTGGTGCGGGCGTGATCCAGCGGCAAGGTCATGGCCACGGTGAAACCCATGCCCAGCCCGATGGCCGCGAGCACCACGTAGAGCATCGGCCAGTACGCCGGCAGGAACGCCATGCCGCCCACCCCGAGCAGGGCCAGCAACGCCGACAGCCCAAGCAAACCGCGCCGGTCGTGGGCCTTGCCCGGAATCAGCCCCGCACCCACGCTGGCCACGGCGAACACCGCGGTAAAAATGCCCAGCAGAACGCCCGGGGAAACACTCGATGTGGCCGCTTCCACCGACGCTGGCGCCATCCAGGCGAAGAGGGCGTAAACCACGAATTGACCGGCACCGAAGTTCAACGCGATCAGCCACGCCTGCAGATTGCTCCATGGCAGACGTTTGCTCGGATTTGACGGCGATTTCACTACAGGCGCCGGTGTCGCAAAACGCCGCGCCATCCACACCCAACTGGCGATGGCGGTGACACACAGCACGCTCCAGAACCCGGCGCTGACCCGCCAGTCCTGCGCCAGCTCGGCAATCGGGGCGCTGAGCACCGCCGCGAGGGTCGCGCCCAGGCTCAGGCCGCCGGCATAGATGCCCATGAACAGCGCCGGCCGTTGCGCAAAGTGGGTCTTGATCCACGCGCCGGTCATCGCGCCGGCGACGGCAATGCCGATGCTGGCAAAGAACGTACTGCCGAGCAGGAAGAATGCATTCGGCGAGATCGCCCGCAGCAAGGTCGAGGCCCCCAGCAACGTCAGTGCGACCACTACACTGCGATCGATCCCGAAGCGCCTGGCCAGGCTCGGAACTATTAACGCGAACACGCCCATGCAGATGTCGGGAATCGAAGTCAGCAGCGCGGCCTGGGTGTAGCTCAACTGGAAGTGCTGCTGGATCAACAGCAGAATCGGCCCCACCGAAATGATCGGCGGCCGCAGGGCGATGGACAGGATCAGCAGGCCGATCACCGCCGTGACGCTCTGTTGGTGGGCGGAGAGATTGCGGGTGATTGCCATGGGAAAAGCCTCATTGATGAACAATGAGCGCAAGGCTAACAATGGGCCGGCCATGGCAAATGCCAGGGTTTGTCGCCAAAGTGACAATCGCCGCTTTAACACGATCAAGGTCTGTTTTCAGGAGACTCCAGCCGATGAAACGAGAGGTGCGCAAGATCATCGCCCAGCGTGATTCCGCGCCGCGCAGCGAACGTTATCCCGACTATCAGGACGTGCCGCGGGTAATGACCGTGCTGGTGCGTGATCAGGCCACCGGCGAATACAACGAGCCGCACGTGCATCGGCACGGGCAGTTGCTGTATGCCTCGAACGGCGTGATGCGGGTGGCTACCGAGCGCGGCTTGTGGATCCTGCCGCCGAAGCGCGCGCTGTGGATTCCGCCCGGAATGATCCACGACCAGTTGATGCTCAGCGCGGTCAAGATGCGCTCGATCTACATCGAGCCGCAGGTCTGCGCAGGGCTGGGCCATCACTGCAAAGTGCTGGAGATCCCCGGACTGCTGCGCGAGTTGATTCTGGCCCTGGCCGAGCAGCCAATCGAGTATCCGCAGGAGGGCCGCAACGCGCACATCGTAGCGTTGATACTCAGTGAGTTGCAGGCGGCGCGGACGCTGCCGATCGAAGTGCCGTGGCCGGTCGACCGGCGACTGGTCACGGTGTGCGAGGCGATTCTGCAGGATCCCGGACAAGACCATTCCATCGGCTATTGGGCAGACCGGGTCGGTGCCAGTTCGCGCACGCTGATTCGCCTGTTCGTCAATGAAACCGGCCTGAATTTCCGCCACTGGCTGCAGCAGGTGCGGCTGGCGACCGCCATAGACCGGCTCGACAAGGGGCAATCCGTCGGGGTGATTGCCCGGGATCTGGGCTACGCCAGCCAGAGTGCCTTCAGTGCCATGTTCAGACGGGTGATGGGCGAATCGCCCCGTGAATTTCTCGTTCACGATTAGCGCGTTTCGGCGATTCCGATACCTTCGTATTCTGTCGTCGAAGGGAGGCGGGTGGTATCAATGACACTGCTGTTGCAGGTGCACTGAACACCCAGCCTCGTTCCGCGAGGAACCTTCGAAGAGTGAGAATCCTGATGCTTTTATACCTATCGACCTGGTCCGAAATCGCCCAATTCCTCGAACGCAGCCGCACCATCGTCATCCCGATCGGTTCCAACGAACAGCACGGGCCGACCGGCCTGCTGGGCACCGACTGGATGTGCCCGGAAATCATCGCCCATGAAGCGCAGAAAAACGCCGACATCCTGATTGCCCCGACCTTCAACATCGGTATGGCGCAACATCACCTCGGCTTCCCCGGCACCATCTCGCTCAGGCCCTCGACCTTCATCGCCGCCATCGCCGACTGGACCCGTTCGCTGGCCGCCCACGGCTTTGAAAAGATCTTTTTCCTCAATGGCCACGGCGGCAACATCGCGTCAATCGAAGCGGCGTTTTCGGAGCTGTACGCCGAAGCGAGTTTCGCCCGACGCAAGGCCGGGTTTGCACTGAAGCTGTGCAACTGGTGGGATCTGGAAGGGGTGAACGAGCTGGCGCGTGAGCAGTTCCCGACCGGCCACGGCATTCACGCGACGCCTTCGGAAATCGCCGTGACCCAGTGGGCGTACCCCGATTCCATCAAGTCGGCGGACTACTCGCCGCAGATCGCCAACTGGGGGCCGATCCGTGAAGCGGCGGATTTCCGCGCCCGTCACCCGGACGGCCGCATGGGCTCGGACCCGGCGCAGGCATCGCCGGAAAAGGGTCGGCAACTGGTGGAAATGGCCGCTCGCGGTCTGGTGCAGGAGGTGCAAGCCTTCAGCCGCGAATCACTGCCTGACTGATTCGTACAAACAACAACGCCCGGATAATCCGGGCGTTGTTGTTTCGGCTCCCTGCCAGCGTCATTGCAGATCAGCCCAGTGCCTCAATGGCGTGCGCAACTCCTGCGCCATACGCCGGATCTGCCCGGGTGCAGTGGTCGATGTGTCGTTGTTTCGACTCTGCGCTGGCGCCATGGATCGAGCGTGCGGTGTTCTCGAACAAGACCTGTTGCTGGGCGGGGGACATGGTCCGGAACAGTGCACCCGGTTGCGAGAAGTAGTCGTCGTCCTCGCGGTGATTCCAGTGCCAGGCGCTGCCTTTCAGGGCCAGCGGTGGTTCGCTGAAATCCGGTTGCTCGGCCCACTGCCCGTAGCTGTTGGGTTCATAGCCGATGGTGCTGCCCGCGTTCGCATCGGTGCGCATCTGGCCGTCCCGGTGGTAGCTGTTGACCGGGCAGCGCGGGGCGTTCACCGGAATCTGGTGATGATTGACGCCGACGCGATAGCGCTGTGCATCGCCGTAGGAGAACAGGCGCGCCTGGAGCATTTTGTCCGGTGAAAAACTGATGCCCGGCACCACGTTGGCCGGGTTGAAGGCCGCCTGTTCGACGTCGGCGAAGTAGTTGTCCGGGTTGCGGTTGAGTTCGAGTACGCCGACTTCGATCAGCGGGTAATCCGCGTGAGGCCAGACCTTGGTCAGGTCGAACGGGTTGATCGGGTAGGTCCCGGCGTCCAGTTCCGGCATCACTTGCACGTAGAGCTTCCATTGCGGGAAGTGGCCCTCCTCGATGGCGTTGTACAGGTCGCGCTGGGCGCTTTCGCGGTCATCGCCGATCAGGGTCGCGGCCTGTTGATCGGTCAGGTTCTCGATGCCTTGTTGAGTTTTCCAGGTGAACTTCACCCAGAATCGTTCGTTCGCCGGGCTGATGAAACTGAAGGTGTGGCTGCCGAAACCGTGCATGTGGCGGTAGGTGCGCGGCAGTCCCCGGTCGCTCATGACAATCGTGACCTGGTGCAGCGCCTCCGGCAGCAAGGTCCAGAAATCCCAGTTGTTGCGGGCGCTGCGCATGTTGGTGCGCGGGTCGCGTTTGACCGCATGGTTGAGGTCGGGGAATTTCAAAGGATCACGCAGGAAGAACACCGGCGTATTGTTGCCCACCAGATCCCAGTTGCCTTGTTCGGTGTAGAACTTGATGGCGAATCCACGGATATCTCGCTCGGCATCCGCCGCGCCACGCTCCCCGGCCACGGTCGAAAAGCGGACGAACACATCGGTGGTCTTGCCCACGCTGGAAAACAGTCTGGCCTTGGTGAAACGGCTGATGTCGTGGGTGACCGTGAAGGTACCGAACGCGCCCGAACCCTTGGCGTGCATGCGTCGCTCGGGGATGACTTCCCGATCGAAGTGCGCCAGTTTTTCCAGCAACCAGACGTCCTGCAACAGCATCGGGCCTCTCGGGCCGGCCGTCTGTACGTTGTTGTTATCAACCACGGGCGCGCCCGCAGCAGTCGTCAGCTTGTTCATGCGCAACTCCTGGCTTTTGTCGGTTTCCCGCCATCACATCAAAAGCCCCGGGCGCGATCTATTGCACCATGGTGTCGCCGGATAGTACGAAGGTGTGGTCGGAAGATTAGGCGTTTTGCTGTCGGCAAAAGACGGATCAGGCGAGGGTGATGCTGACCTTGATGTTGTTGCGCGTGGCCTTGGAGTAGGGGCAGTTCTGGTGCGCTGCGTCGATCAGTTGGAGTGCTACTTGCGGTTCGATGTCCGGCAGCGACACCGCCAGTTGGGCCTGCAGGAAGAACCCTTGCTCCCCATGAGCCAGATCGACTTGCGCATCAACCATGGCTTGTGCAGGAAAACCGATCTTGCGCGCGTTGCAGGCGTGGCGCAGCGAGCCGAGGAAACAGGCTGACCAGCACACGGCGAACAATTGCTCGGGGTTGGTTCCGGAGCCGGGCGCACCCGGTGGCGACAGCTTGAGATCCAGTCGGCCATCGTCACTGCGTCCTGTGCCCTCGCGGCCGCCTGTGGTGCAGGTATGCGCGGAGTAGAGGGTTTTTTCGATATCGATCATGGGCATTCCCTGAAGAGCATTTCACAGCGAAAAGGGCGGTTCATGTTGCCCGTGTGGGTTCATGACATTCACGCGCAGACGCACCCGCCAGCGCGTCGGCCGTGGCCACGGCGTCAGTGCCGCGATGGCCCAGGTTGTCGAGCAGGATCGTGCGGGCGATCTCGATCAGCCAGGCGCGAAACGGAAAGCTCGGGTCATGGGCGGCCTGTTCCTGATAGAGCGCCCTGAAGGCCTGCTGAACGAGGCCGCCGGTGTCTTCGCGACGGATCCGCCCGGCCTGCACCTGACCTTCGTAAAAGGCGATGAGCAACGGCGTCACCGTCGCGAACAGCTGTTGCGCCTCACCCCGGCCATGCCTGACGGCGCCCGCGACCAAGGCATACAGTTCGTCGTTGCCGAGCCGGTCTGACTCGCACAGGCAAGTGTGGCGATAACCTTCAGCCATGGTCGAATCCCTCGCAAAACCATTGTTCGACTGAGCGCGGCTGCCGAAAAGATTTGCAGGTGGCCCGGCGTTCAGCGGTGAGATTCAAGCCTGCCTTCACAGCCGAATGACTACCAGTTATGCGTTGTTAGCGCTTGTTAGCGCTCGTCTGTTGCAGTGCTTGAAAGGGTGATTTTTCCGCTGGTCGATCAAGGCTCTGCGCGTTTTTTTCATGCCCTCTGCCTGGAAGAAACGGCGGAACGGTGTACGAGCATTTTTGACATCCCTGTCCCTTTGCCATCGTCACAATCAGGTAGGAAACGTCCGATATTTATTTCGCAAATTTCCTACATTTTGTTTGCCTCCCTAACAAAAAACGTGGTTATTATCCGCCGGCGCTTCGGGTCACAAACCCGGCGCCAGAAGATTGCCGTGCGTCTACAGACCCGGCAGTCGCAGCCGATCGGGACCACCCTGGCGCTGTCATCCCCGCGCAGGTTGTTCCTCGTCGTTGACCCTCAAATGGAAGTCGAGGTTTCAATTGGTCACGCGGTTTGCAATCGACGATGCAATGAACGGTGCGACGGATGTCGCCAATGATCCGGCCCACTTTCCAGTTGCCTGCGCCGACCGCGCGGCGGCGTTTTTCTCCAGCCTGTCTCCCCCCGAATTTCTGCGTGTGCCCGCGTTCAACGCGAGTCTGCACGCGCGCGCCGCGCCATCCTCCTGAATTCGAATGACCGTGCCGGCATCTGATGCCGGGGCCTGACTGGCGGGGCATTTCTGTCCCGGCCTGATCACAAAAATAATGTAGTCATGGACGGTAGCCTCCGATGCTCGACAACACTTCCTTGCGTGGGACGAATTCCGCGCAGCCCGACGTTTGCTCCTTGAAACCGTTCGATGCGGACCTGTGCGTGCACGGTCTGTTTGAAGCGCAGGTGCTGCGCAACCCCGAGGCCATCGCTGCACGCTGGCAGGAGGAAGCGCTCATTTACCGTGAACTGAACACCCGCGCCAACCGGCTGGCCCATCATCTGCGCAGCCTCGGGGTCGGGCCGGACGTGCGGGTCGGGCTGTGTCTGGAGCGTTCGCTGGAGATGCTGGTCGGCGTACTTGCGGTACTCAAGGCCGGCGGCGCCTATGTGCCGCTGGACCCGGCCTATCCGCAGGCGCGGCTGGCGCACATGCTGGCCGACAGCGCACCGCCGGTGGTGCTGACCCACGGCCAGGCGCGCGATGTTTTGCGGGCGGTGCTCGAACAGTCGGCGACTGCACCTGCGGTATTGGATCTGGCCGACGCTCATGATTGGGCTTCGCTCTCGGCAGACAATCCCGATCCTCACGCAATCGGTCTGACACCCCGTCACCTGGCTTACGTGATCTACACCTCCGGCTCCACCGGCACCCCGAAAGGCGTGATGATCGAGCATCGCGGGCTGGTCGCCGTGAGCGCCGACTGGGCGCAGCTCTATGCTTTGGGCGAGCCGATCAATCATCTGCAAATGGCGGGTTTTTCCTTCGACGTGTTCAGCGCCGACCTGATCCGTTCGCTGGGTTTTGGCGGCACGCTGGTGCTCTGCCCACGGGACACCCTGATGGACCCGCCGGCCCTGTATCGCCTGATGCGCGAGGCGCAGATTGGCTTTGCCGACTTCGTGCCGGCGCTGCTCAATCCGCTGCTGGCGTGGGTCGAAGAGACCGGCCACGACCTGTCGTTCCTGCGCACCGTGGTTTGCGGCTCCGACATCTGGACCGCCCACAGCGCACGGCAATTGCGCAGGCTCTGCGGTGAGCGGGTGCAGATCGTCCAGGCCTATGGCGTGACCGAAGCGAGCATCGACAGCACCTGTTTCGAGTTCACCGAAAACAGCCCGATCGACGCGGTGCTGCCCATCGGCCGGGCACTGCCCCATACCCGGATTTACCTGCTCGACGTTGACGGCGCACCGGTTGCCGAGGGCGTCGCAGGCGAGTTGTACATCGGCGGCGTCGGCGTGGCGCGCGGTTATCTGAACCTGCCGCAACTGACCACCGAGCGTTTCATCGACAACCCGTTCGAGGCGGGCGAACGCCTTTACCGCACCGGAGATCTGGCGCGTTATCGGGCTGACGGTCAGCTGCAATTCCTCGGCCGCAACGATTCCCAGGCCAAGTTGCGCGGCCTGCGTCTGGAACTGGGGGAAATCGAAACCAGGCTGGCGGACATCCCGGGTATTCGGGAAAGCGTGGTGCTGCTGCGCCAGGACAGTCCCGGTGAACCACGTCTGGTCGCCTACTACTGCGAAAAACCAGACACCACTTTGAGCCCGCGTTCCCTGCGTGAACAGCTGCAAGTCAGCCTGCCGGATTACATGGTGCCGACCGCCTTCGTGCGCCTCGACTCGTTGCCGCTGACCGCCAACGGCAAGGTCGATCGGCCCGGTTTGCCGGCGCCGGACGCCGAGGCGTTCGATCAGCAGGAATACCAGGCACCCGAAGGCCCGCTGGAAACCGCGCTCGCCGCGATCTGGGCCGACGTGCTCGGTGTCGAGCGGGTGGGACGTCAGGATCAGTTTTTCGCCCTCGGCGGTCACTCGCTGCTGGTGATGCGCGTGCTGGCGCAGGTTCGTCATGCGCTGCAGCTGGAAGTCGCGCCTTCGACCCTGTTTGCCGCGCCGGTTCTGGCGGAGTTCGCCGAACGGCTGCAAGCCAGTCAGGCTGCGGCTCGCCCGGCCATCACGGCCCTTGAACGCACGGGCGCGCAAACGTTGTCGTCTGCTCAGCAGCGCCTGTGGTTTCTGGCGCAAATGGAGGGTGGCAACGCGGCGTACCACATGCCGCTTAACCTGCGTTTGCGCGGTTCGCTGGACGTGCCGGCACTCGAACGCAGCTTCAATCAGCTGGTGGCGCGCCATGCTGCGCTGCGCACCACGTTCATTGCCGTTGAAGGGGAAGGGCGACAACGGGTTTCGCCGCCGGCGCACAGCATCCGGCTGACGGTGACTGACGTGCAGGGGCACGATGCGCAAGAGCGTCTGACCCGCTTGATCGACGAGGAGGGCGCCAGACCGTTCGACCTGAGCCGCGGCCCGTTGATGCGGGTCAGCCTGCTGAGGCTGGCGGCGGATGACCATGTGTTGCTGCTGACCCAGCATCACATCATCTCTGACGGCTGGTCGATGGGTGTGCTCACCCGCGAGCTCGGTCAGCTGTACGCAGCGGCGTTGCAGGATCGCGACGATCCACTGCCGCCCTTGCCCGTGCAGTACGTGGATTACGCCGTGTGGCAAAAGCAGTGGCTGTCCGGCGACGTGCTGGAGCAGCAGAGCCGGTACTGGCGCGAGACCCTCACGGGCGCGCCGGTATTGCTGGAGTTGCCGACCGATCACAAGCGTCCGCCCGTGCAGGATTATCTCGGCGGTTTTGTCCCGCTGGTCTTCGACGCCGCTTTGACCGCACGCCTGAAAGCCCTGGGCATGCAGCAAGGCACCACGCTGTTCATGACTCTGCTGGCCGGGTTTTCACTGCTGCTGTCGCGCCTGTCGGGGCAAAGCGATGTGGTGATCGGCGTGCCATCGGCCAACCGCCCGCAGCAGGAACTGGAAGGGCTGATCGGTTTCTTCGTCAACACCCTCGCGCTGCGCATGACTCAGTCCGGGACGCCGTCGGTGGCGCAATGGCTGCAACAGGCGCGGCGAGTGGCGCTGGAGGCTCAGGAACATCAGGACCTGCCGTTCGAGCAAGTGGTGGAGTTGCTCAATCCGCCGCGCAGTCTGGCCCACAGCCCGTTGTTCCAGGTGTTGTTTGCCTGGGAGCAGGATCAGGATTCCGATCTGCTGCTGACCGGGCTGGACGTTACGACGGTCGAGAGCAGTCATCACGTGGCCAAGTTCGATCTGCAACTGGCGCTCAGTGAGCGCGACGGGCAGATCGTCGGTGGTCTGGAATATGCCTCGGGCCTGTTCGAGCGCGACACCGTCGAGCAGTTCGGCGAGTACCTGCGCCGGGTGCTGACGCAGATGGTCGAGGACAGCCAACAGTCGCTGGCGAGGATCAAGCTGCTGAGCGCCGAGCAACACCAGCAGATCGTTCATGACTGGAACCGCACCGCCCGGGATACCGCATCGTTGCCCGGTTGCGTGGCGCGCTTCGAAGCCCACGCCCGGCAGACGCCCGACGCCGTGGCGCTGCTCGCTGACCGTGAGCAGCTGAGTTACGGCGAGCTGAATCGCGCCGCCAACCGCCTCGCGCATTACCTGATCGAACAAGGCGTCGGCCCCGAGCATCGCGTCGGCTTGTGCCTGGAACGCTCGCCGCAAATGGTCATCGGCCTGCTGGCGATCCTCAAGGCCGGCGCGGCGTACGTACCGTTCGACCCGGCTTATCCGAGCGAGCGGCTGGCGTTCATGTTCAGCGATGCCGCGCCGACCTTGCTGCTGACGCAATCGAGCCTGGTATCCGGGCTGCCGGCCAACGAGGCGAAGATCTGCTGCCTGGACACCGACGCAGCGCAATGGGCGCAACACCCGACGGATGATCCGCAAGTCAATGTGAGCCCGGAAAACCTCGGCTACGTGCTCTACACCTCCGGCTCCACCGGACGCCCGAAAGGCGTGGCCCACAACCGTCGTGCGCTGGACAACCTGATCGCCTGGCAGCTTGATCAAGCCACGGCACCGCAACGCGTGCTGCAATTCGCCTCGCTGAACTTCGACGTCTCGTTCCAGGAAATCTGCAGCACGCTGTGCCAGGGCGGCAGCCTGTTGCTGATGACCGAAGACAGCCGCAAGGACCTCGCCGCGCTGCGCCCGACTCTGGTGGCCGAAGGCGTGCAGCGGGCGTTCCTGCCGTTCGCCGTGTTGCAGCAACTCGCCGGCCTGACCGAGGCCGATGCTCCGATGCCGGCCGGCGGCTGCGGGATCATCACCGCCGGTGAAGCCCTGCAAATCAATGACGAGCTGCGCGGTTTTGTTCGCGGACTCGGTGGCGCGCAACTGCACAACCAGTACGGGCCGACCGAAACCCACGTGGTCAGCCAGTTCAGCCTCGACTGCAATGAGACCGAATCCTGGCCGGACGCGCCGCCCATTGGCCGTCCCATCGCCAACGCGCGGCTGTACGTGCTGGACGAGCACTTGAATCCAGTCCCGGTCGGTGTGGCGGGCGAGTTGTACATCGCTGGCGCCTGCCTGGCCCGAGGGTATCTGAACCGTCCGGACCTGACCGCTGAACGCTTCCTGCCGGACCCGTACAGTGGCGAGCCGGGCGCGCGGATGTACCGCAGCGGCGACCTCGCGACATTCCTGGCCGACGGCAACGTGCAATACCTGGGACGCATCGACCAACAGGTGAAACTGCGCGGCTTTCGCATCGAACTCGGCGAGATCGACAGTCTGCTGCATCAACAACCCGGCGTTCAGGAAGCCGCCGTATTGCTGCGTGAGGACGTGGCTGGCGACAAACGTCTTGTGGCTTACGTGGTCGGCACTGCGACCAGTGAATCCCTGCGCGCCGAACTGCAACGCCAGTTGCCCGAACACATGATCCCAAGTGCCTGGGTCCGGCTCTCGCAATTACCGCTGACCCGCAACGGCAAGCTCGACCGCCAGGCGCTGCCGGCACCGGAACGCAGCGCCGGCGCGACTTACGAAGCGCCGCGCAACGACATTGAACGGCAAATGGCCGAGATCTGGGCCGAAGTGCTCAAGTGCGAACGGGTCAGTATTCACGACAACTTCTTCGACCTCGGGGGCCATTCGCTGCTGGCGACGCGGATGATCTACGCGATCAACCAGCGCATGGGCGCGCAACTGTCCCTGAGCAGCCTGTTCCAGACCCCGGTGTTGCTGGATCTGGCGGCGCAGGTTTCGCGTGATGATCAGAGCATCGAACCGGCGTTCATTCAGATCGAACCGGATCGCGACAATCGACATGAACCGTTCCCTCTGACCGATATCCAGCAAGCCTACTGGTTCGGTCGCGAGGCCACGGTCAGCCTCGGTGGCGTCAGCGCTCACGGTTACGAAGAACTGCGCATTCCCGAGTTCGACGCCGAGCGTTTCGAACAAGCCTTGAACCGCATGATCCTGCGCCACGACATGCTGCGCGTGGTGTTCCTCAGCGACGGCACGCAGCAGGTGCTGGCGCAGGTGCCGACCTATCGCATGCCGCGCAGCGATCTGCGCGGTTTGCCCGCCGATGTGGCGCAGCGCACGCTGGAAGCGACACGCGAACGCCAGTCCCATCAGGTGCTGGACGCCAGTCGCTGGCCGCTGTTCGAGTTCAGCCTGTCGTTGCTGGATGACGGCATTACCCATTTGCACATCAGCCTCGACGCGCTGATCGTCGACGCCGCGAGCACGCAGATTCTCGCCCGCGAACTGATGGTGTTCTACGTTGATCCGAACCTGGAACTGGCGGAACCGGGCCTGACTTTCCGCGACTATGTTCTGGCCGAACAACAGCTGCGCAACGGCCGCCGTTACGAGCAGGCGCTGAGCTACTGGCGCGACCGAGTGACTACTTTGGCCCCGGCGCCAGACCTGCCATTGGTGCGCCAACCCGAAAGCATCGCCAACCCGCACTTCACCCGCCGCGACCGCGACATGTCGGCGGCGCAGTGGACGCAGCTCAAAGCCGTGGCCAAACAGTTTGCCGTGACGCCGTCGGTGATGCTGCTGACCGCGTTCAGCGAAGTGCTGGCGCTGTGGAGCCGCACGCCGCGTTTCACCCTGAGCCTCCCCCTGTTCAACCGCATGCCGCTGCACCCGGATGTCGATGAAATCATCGGCGATTTCACCTCGCTGGTGCTGCTGGAAGTCGGCATCGACGGAACACAAACCTTTACCGACAAGGCCCGCGCCGTGCAGGCGCAACTGTGGCGCGACATCGACCATTCGGTGGTCAGCGGCGTGCGGGTGCTGCGCGAATTGTCCCAGGCCCGGGGCGTGCAGCAGACGGCGATGCCGATCGTGTTCAACAGCACACTGTCGGAAGCGGCGCCGGAGTTGGCCGAGTTCAACCTCGCCGACGCGTTGAACGCCAGGCACATGCACAGCATCACCCAGACCCCGCAAGTGTGGCTCGACCACACGTTGCTGGAGCTCGAAGGACGCCTGTTGTTCAACTGGGACAGCATCGACGAGCTGTTCCCGCAAGGCATGATCGAGCAGATGTTCGTCGCCTATAACGCGCTGCTCGACAGCCTTTGCGAACCGGCAGCCTGGGGCGCGAACACGCCACAACTGCTGCCGCAGGCACGCTTGCCGGCACCGGTCGACCATCAGCAAACGCTGCCATTGATGCACGAACTGTTCGAACGTCAGGCCCTTGCCACACCGGACGCACTGGCGGTGATCGGCATGCGACAGCTGACGTACGCCCAGCTTCGCTTTGAGGCCCGACAACTCGGCGCCCGATTGCAAGCACAGGGCGTGCTGCCGAACCGCTTGGTCGCGGTGGTGATGGAGCGCGGCTGGGAACAAGTGGTCGCAACGCTGGCGATTCTGTATGCCGGCGGCGCTTACCTGCCGATCGAGCCGACGCAACCGGCGGAACGGCTGCGGCATATTCTGGAGCGGGCCGAGACGAGTCTGGCCCTGACCCAACCGGCGCTGCTCGACAAGATCGAATGGCCGGCGCAAGTCACGACCATTGCCGTGACCGATGAAGTTTCAAACGATGGACTGTCACTGCAACCGGTGCAGGTGAACGAAAGCGACCTCGCTTACGTGATCTACACCTCCGGCTCCACCGGTCAGCCGAAAGGCGTGGTGATCGACCATCGCGGCGCGGTCAACACCTTGCTCGACATCAACCGGCGCTTTGCCGTCGGCCCGAACGACCGTGTATTGGCGATCTCGTCGCTGAGCTTCGACCTGTCGGTCTATGACTTCTTCGGCACGTTGGCGGTGGGCGCGGCGGTGGTCATCCTCGACCCGCAACTGACCCTCGATCCGGCGCACTGGCTCGAATTGATCAAGCGTCATCACGTCAGCCTGTGGAACTCGGTGCCGGCGCTGCTTGGCATGCTGGTCGAGTACGTTGAAGGCGAGGGCGGAGCGTTGCCTGCCAGCTTGCGAGTGGCGATGCTGTCCGGCGACTGGATTCCGTTGACCCTGCCCGAGCGGGCCTGGGCCTTGCAGCCGGATTTGCAACTGATCAGCCTGGGCGGTGCCACCGAAGCGTCGATCTGGTCGATCTGTTACCCGGTACAGCACGTCGACCCGGCCTGGCGGAGCATTCCCTACGGCAAGGCCCTCGATCATCAGCGCTTCTACGTGCTGGATGAAGCGCTGCAAGTGCGCCCGACCTGGGTTGCGGGGCAGTTGTACATCGGCGGCATCGGTCTGGCGAAAGGTTACTGGCGCGATGAAAAATTCAGCGCGGGCAGTTTCTTCAATCATCCACTGACCGGCGAACGGCTGTATCGCACCGGCGACCTGGGCCGTTTGCTGCCCGACGGCAACATCGAATTCCTCGGTCGCGAAGACAATCAGGTCAAGGTCCAGGGTTATCGCATCGAGCTGGGCGAGATCGAAGCCGCGCTCAATCGCCATCCCGGCGTGCAGAGCGCGGTGGTGCGGATTCTTGGCAGCACGCTGGGCGAGAAACGTCTGGCGGGCTACGTGCTCAAGGCCGATCCGGCGTTGCAGGCCAGCGATTTCAGCGCGTACCTGAGCGACAAGCTGCCGGCCTACATGATTCCGCCGTCGTTCACCTTTGTTGAAGCGTGGCCGTTGTCGTCCAACGGCAAGGTCGACAAGAAACGCCTGCCGGAGCCTGAGCAAGTCGAGGAGCAAGGGCCGGCGCTGGAAGTCGACGGCCCTCAGGAACAGCGGCTGGTGGAAATCGTGCAGGATGTGCTCAAGCGCGAATCGATTGCCGCCAACGCCAATCTGCTGAACCTCGGCGCAACGTCGATCGATATCGTCCGGATCAGCAACGCGTTGTCCGGCGCCTTGCAGTTCCGCCCGCACGTGGCGCAACTGCTGGCCCAGCCGACGTTGCTGCATCTGCTTGGCATGTACCGCCAGAACCGGGCGCGGCAGGATCTGCTCGGCAACGTGCAGCAGGCTCCGGAGCCCGTGCAGGACATCATCGAAGATCCCCAGCAGCGGGCGCAGTTCAAGGCCGAACAACGCGGACGCCGCGACTTCGCTCAGACTTTGCCGGCAGTGGCACTGGATCTGCCGCAAGACCCGGCCTTCGCCCGGCGTTTGAGCGATTACCGCTCGGTGCGTCAATACGACCTGCAACCGATCGCCGCCCAGGCCTTCGCGCACGTACTGGCGGCGCTGGCTCAAGGACAACTCGACGGCGAAGTGAAATACCAGTTCCCGTCGGCGGGTGGCCTTTACCCGATTCAGGCGTACCTCTACGTCAAGCCGGATCGCGTGCTCGGCGTGCCCGGTGGCGCGTATTACTACGATCCCCGCCAGCATCGTTTGCTGGCGCTCCAGAGCGGAGCGCTCGACCCGGACACCTACGACTATTTCGTTAACCGTCCGGTGTACGAGAACGCCGCGTTCTCGCTGTTCTTCATCGCCGACATGGCCGCGATCCGCCCGCTGTATGGCGAGCGCAGCCGCGACTTCTGCCACATCGAAAGCGGTGCCATGGCCCAGTTGCTGAGCATGACCGCCGTCGAGCACGGGTTGGGCCTGTGCGGCATCGGCTCGGTCGAGGAACAGCAACTGACGACGCTGTTCGACCTCGGGCCGAGCCATGAATTGATCTACTCGATGATCGGCGGGCTGCGCACAGCCGATGAACAACACCGCGCGCCGGTCGAGGCGTTTGCCATCGAGACTGTGACCGCCAGCCTGGACGACGAAGACATGGAGGAGTTCGAAGTATGAATGCCGATCAATTGCTGGCGTTGTTCGCTCGCCATGGCGTGGTGCTCGAGGTGGACGGTGACAGGCTGCGCTGCAAGGCGCCGCGCGGGTTTCTCACCGAAGAGCTGACCCAGGCGCTCAAGCGTCACAAACAGGAACTGATCGCCTTGCTCGGCGGGCACGATGACGCGGCGATTCCCCGCCGTGCCGGCGCGCACGCGTCCTGGCCATTGTCGTTCTCGCAGCGGCAACTGTGGTTTCTCGATCAACTGGAACCCGGCAACCCGTTCTACAACGTGCCGACGGCGGTAACACTGAAAGGGCAGTTGGATGTCGCGCAGCTGGAGCGGGCGCTGAACGAATTGGTGGCCCGGCACGAAGTCCTGCGCACGACGTTTTGCAGCGTGGACGGTGAACCGCGTCAAGTTGTTCATGCATCGATGCCGCTGTCGTTGTCGGTAACGGATCTGCGCCATTTGTCTGCCGAAGACCGCGAGCAGCACGTGCGATCCGCCGTCGAGCAGGACGCCCGGGCGCCATTCGATCTGGCGAGCGGGCCGTTGCTGCGGGCGTCGTTACTGCGCGTGGCCGACGATGAATACCTGTGGCTGTACAGCGTGCATCACATCATCGCCGACGGCTGGTCGATGGGCGTGATCCTGCACGAAGTCGCCACGTCGTACGGCGATTATCTGCGTGGCGAAACCCCGACGCTTGCGCCGCTGCCGGTGCAATACGCCGACTACGCCTGCTGGCAGCAACAGCGAGTGGGCGGCGCCGTGCTGGACGCACAGCTCGATCACTGGCGGCGCACCCTGGACGACGCGCCGCTGTTGTCGACCTTGCCCGCCGACCGGCCGCGTCCGTTGGTGCAGCGCTATGTCGGGGCCACGTTCAGTTCCTCCGTCGATGGCGGCACCTTGCGTGAACTCACGGCGCTGGCCCGGCAGACCCAAGGCACGCTGTTCAACGTACTGCTCGGTGCTTTGGCTGTGTTGTTGTGGCGCCACAGCGGTCAGCAGGATCTGTGCATCGGCACGCCGTTCGCCAACCGTAATCGTCCGGAAGTCGAGCCGCTGATCGGCCATTTCGTTAACACCTTGGTGCTGCGTCAGCGCCTGAATCCGCAGCAAACCTTCGCCGAGCTGCTGCGCGAGGTGCGGGGTCAGATGCTCGACGTCCACGCCCATCAGGACGTGCCGTTCGACCGCGTGGTGGAGGCCGTCAACCCGCAGCGCGATCCCGGTCATTCGCCGTTGTTTCAGGTGATGCTCGTGTTGCAGAACACGCCAGGTAACGCGGTGCAGATGCCTGGCCTGGAACTGGCGCCGTACGGCACCAGCAGCGCCACAGCCAAGTTCGATCTGGCGTTCGAATGGGTCGAGCGGGAAGGGCGGCTGGACTTGCTGGTGGAATACAACACCGACCTCTACGACATCGCAACCATCGAACGCCTGAGCGGGCACTACCGTCACCTGCTCGAACAGATCGCCGCCGACGCCAAGCAACCGATCAATGCCTTGCCGCTGATGAATGAGGCTGAGCGTCAGCAAGTGCTTGTGGACTTCAACCGCGCCGCGCCACTGACGCAAACGGCGCCCTGCGTGCATCAACTGGTTGAAGCGCAGGCCGCGAGCAACCCTCAGGCCTGCGCGGTGGTGTTCGAGGGTGAATCCCTGAGCTACGCCGAACTCAATGCCCTGGCCAACCGACTGGCGCGGCATTTGCGCACCTTGGGCGTCGGCCCGGATGTGCGCGTGGCGGTGTGCATCGAGCGTTCGCTGGAATTGCCGGTGGCGCTGCTGGCGGTGCTCAAGGCCGGTGGCGCCTACGTGCCGTTGGATCCGGATTATCCGCTGGGACGCCTGAGCCATATGCTCGGCGACAGCACGCCGGCGGTGCTGCTGACACTTGGCTCGGCGCACGCAATCTTGCGTCAGGCCGTGCAGGGTTCGAACTGGGAAGCGCCGATCCTCGACCTCGAAAAGGACGCCGCGAGCTGGGCGTCGTTGCCGACGGACAATCTCGACCCACGCAATGTCGGCGTCACCCCTGACCATCTCGCCTACGTGATCTACACCTCCGGCACCACCGGCTTGCCCAAGGGCGCGATGGTCGCCCATCGTGGCTTGAGCAATCTGCTGCTGTGGTGTTTGCAGGTCTGCGGCGAGGCGGGGGCGATGCTGCACAAGATTCCGTTCGGTTTTGATGCCTCGGCGTGGGAGACCTTCTGGCCGCTGGCAACCGGCGGGCGGCTGGTGATCGCACGGCCCGGCGGGCATTACGAACCGGCGTATCTGGCTCGCGAGGTGCGCGAGCAGCAGGTCACGGCGCTGGTGTTCGTGCCGGCGATGTTGCAGCTGTTTCTGGAAGTCGACGAGGTCAGCCAGTGTGTGTCGCTGACCGATGTGTTCAGCGGCGGCGGTGAACTGCCGCCCGCGCTGGCGCGGCGCTTTCAGGAGCGTCTGCCCCATGCGCGGCTGCACAATGTCTACGGCCCGACCGAAACCACGGTGATCAATAGCATCTGGACCCTGGAGCCCGGCGCCGAGGTACCGGCCCGGCAACTGCCGATCGGTCGGCCGATTTCCAACAACCGTTTTTATGTTCTTGATGACCGCGATGAGCCGGTGCCGGTTGGCGTGACCGGGCATCTGCACATTGGCGGCGTCGGCGTGGCCCGGGGTTATCTGGGGCTGGCGCAGCTCAGTGCCGAGCGCTTTATCGACAATCCCTTTGTCACAGGTGATCGGCTCTATCGCAGTGGCGATCTGGCGCGTTATCGCCCGGACGGTCAGCTGGAGTTTCTGGGTCGCAACGACTTTCAGGTCAAGTTGCGCGGTGTGCGCCTGGAGCTGGGTGAGATTGAAGCCCGACTCGAAGCATTCGCGGGTATCCGCAGCGCCGTGGTGTTGATGGTCGGCGAAGCAGCGCAGGACCAGCGGCTGGTAGCTTGTTGCGTGGTGGCAGAGCCCGTGGACGAAGCAGCGGTGCACGCCCATCTGGCGACAACCCTGCCCAGAGCGGTGATCCCCGGCAGCTATCTGTGGCTCGACGCGCTGCCGCTGACCGCCAACGGCAAGGTTGATCGCGCCGCGCTGACCGCGTTGGCGGACGAAGAAATGGTCAACCGTCAGGTCAACCTGAGCAGCCCGCGCGACCACATCGAACTGGCGCTGTACCAGATCTGGAAAAGCCTGTTGCTGGCGCCGCAGATCGGCATTCGCGACAACTTCTTCAATGTCGGCGGCACCTCCATCGCCGCGATCAAAATGGCCCATGAAATCAGCCAGCAGTTCGCGGTCGAAGTGCCGGTGCGCGTGGTGCTCAGCTACCCGACCATCGAAGCGCTGGGCGGCTGGCTGCGGGTCGGGGCGAATCCGGCGCTGGCTCAGAGCAACCTGATCGAATTCCGTCGTGGCAGCGGCCAGCACAACGTGGTGTGCATTCACCCGGCGGGCGGCACGGCGTTCTGTTACCTGTCGCTGGCCAAGGTCCTGCCGGATGAAACCGGCGTGTACGGGGTGCAATCGCCGGGGCTGAATCCGGGGGAAAGCACTGAACCGACGGTCGAAGCGATGGCCGAGGCTTACTTGCGCCAGATCGAACCGCTGACACAGCAACCGCTGATCCTCACCGGGTTGTCGTTCGGCGGCCTGGTGGCCTATGAAATGGCGCGGCGATTGACGGCGGCGGGGCATCGTCAGGTGACGGTGGTGTTGCTCGACACCCAGGGCAGCGACGATCCGGGTTTCCGCGAGCAGATCGGCACCGTGGACATGGCCGAGTTCCGCGACAAGCTGGTGCGTTTCAACGGCATGTACCCCGGCATCGAAGACGCGCAGGTCGAACGCTATTTCAACATCTACAACCACAACCGCCTGGCCATGGCCGCCTATGAGTGCGCACCGCGCGCCGGTCGCGTGGTACTGATCCAGGCCCGGGAAGATTTCAGCCGCCATCAATTGCATGAGCTGCGCGGCTTCTGGCGACGCCGCGCTGGCAGCGGTTATCTGGCGAAACTGGTCAGCGGCGGGCACTGGGACATGCTCGAAAGCGCGGAAATCCACCGGGTCTCGCAAATCATCCGTCGGGAGCTGCAACGCTTCGACGCGCAGGAGGCGAAATGATGAGTGCGTCCAAAGACATGCCGTTGCTCACGCGTTTCGCCGAGCAAGTGCGGGGTAATCCGCAAGCTCCGGCGGTGATCGATCAGTCGCTCACGCTGACTTACGCGCAACTGGCCAGCGCCAGCGAACGTATCGCCCGTGGGTTGCTGGCGCGCGGTGTTGAGCCCGGTCAGTCGCTGGCGTTGTGCATGCCGCGCTGCTGGCAGTGGCTGGCAGCGATTATCGGCACCCTGAAAGTCGGCGCGGTGGTGGTGCCGCTGGATCGCGCCAGCCCACGCAAACGCCGGGAACTGATGCTGGCGGATGCGGCGTGTGTCGGCCTGATTACCCTGGATGAAGAACCGCTGTGGTCGCCTTCACTGTGGCAAACCAGCGTCGAGGCTTTGCTCGATCAGCCGGACGCTCCAGCGCAAGCGCTGGCCGAAGACTTTGCCGAGGTGATGTTCCTGTTCTACACCTCGGGCACCACCGGCACGCCGAAAGCGGTCGAGGTGGGCGAGCGCGGCTTGCTGCGGCTGGCGCACACCAACGGCTATATCGAGATTCGCCCGACGGACCGGTTTGCCTGCCTGTCCAACCCGGCGTTCGATGCGTGCAGTTTCGAGCTATGGGCGCCGCTGCTCAACGGCGGTTGCTGCGTGATGATCGCCGACGAGGACGTGCTGGACGCGCGACGTCTGGCGGACGTGCTGGAGCGGACGCAGGTCGACAACCTGTTCATGACGGTGTCGCTGTTCAACACCTTGATTGCCGAGTGGCCGTCGTGTTTTTCCAGCGTGCGTCAGGTGCTGATTGGCGGTGAGCAGATCAGTGCCGCCGCTGTTCGTGGTTGGTATCGGGACAATCCTGAGAGCCGCTGCCGGATTTTCAACGTCTACGGCCCCACCGAATGCACCACGTTTGCCTTGTGCTGGCCGATCAGCCGCGACTTTGCCGGCGACTCGGCGCCCATTGGCCGACCGTTGCCGGATACCGGTGTGTTGGTGCTGGATGAGCAGCAACGGCCGGTGCCGCCGGGCGAGGTGGGCGAGCTGTATTTGAGTGGCAGTGGCGTCGCCCGTGGCTATCGCAACCGTCCTGAAGAAACTGCCCGCCAGTTCGTTCGTTTGCCCGACCTCGACGGTGGTGCGCAGGTGCATTACCGCACCGGTGATCTGGTGCGGTGCAATGCCGAAGGCTTGATCGAGTACCTGGGGCGGGTCGACCGGCAAGTGAAGATTCGCGGCTTCCGGATCGAGCCGGGAGAGGTGGAGCAACGGATGCTGGAGTATCCGGGTGTGGCGCAGGTGTACGTCTGCACCCGGCGGCAGGCGGCTGAAGATCATCAGTTGCTGGCGTTCATCGTGCCTCGCAGGGATCTGGACTATCACAAATTCGAAAACCATCTGCGAGCGCAACTGGCGCCGTATATGCGGCCGCATCAGTTGTTTCTGCTGGAGCGCCTGCCGCTGACGGCCAATGGCAAGATTGATCGTGACGGATTGCTGGCCCAAGGGTTGAGTCCGTGGCATCCAGCGATGGATGCCGTTGACGATGGCGCTCTTTCGCCTGCGTTGAGCTGGCTACTGAACGAAGCCCGCTCGCTGCTCGGCCAACCGGCCCTGAGTGCGCAGGATGACTGGCTCGGCAGCGGCGGCGATTCGCTCAAGGCCATGCGCCTGCGCTCGGCGATTCGTGTTCGTTGGCAGCGCGAGATCGCTCTCGACACGTTGCTCAACGAGCCTTTCTCGTCACTGGCCGAACAACTGACCGGTGAAACGAACGGCGATTCGATCTACCCACCTGCGCCCCCGATCAGTAGCGCCAAACGCCTGCCAGCCACCGCCGAACAGCGCCGTTTGTGGCTGTTGCAACAACGCTCGCCGACCTCAACGGCTTATAGCGTGCCGCTGATTCTGCAACTGGCGGCGGGTGTCGAAGTCGCCGCACTTTCCGAAGCCGTCGGGCGACTGGTACAGCGTCATCCTGGATTGCGCACGGCTTTTGCACCCGGTAGCGACGGACTCGATCAAGTAATTGCCGAGCAGGGGCCGACCTGTCGAACCTTCGCGGTCGGGCATTTCACCGAGGACAACTGGCAGGCCTTCGCAGAACTGGTGTTCGCCGCGCCGTTCGATCTGACCACGCCCAACCTGTTTCAGGCCTGGCTGTTGCCGTTCGCCGATGGCAGCTGCCGGTTGTTGCTGAACTTGCATCACATCATCGTCGATGGCTGGTCGGTGAACCTGCTGTTCGACGACCTGGCGCAGCTTTACGCCGATGTCCTGCAAGGCCGCGACAGCCCGCAACCGGCCGCCCGGTTGACAACGCTGGAGTTTGGCCAGTGGCAGCGCCAGTGGAGCGTCGATCCGCATTATCGCGACCAGCGCCGCGCCCTCGCCGAATTGCACCGCCGTCAGGAAGAACCATCGTCTGCATTGATGCCAATGCGTGAAATCAGCCCGGACGCCCGGTTGCACCGCGAACCCTTGGGCACTCTCCGTAGCGCTGCCCTCGAACGCTTTTGCACCCAACAACGGCTGACCCGTTTCGAAGTGCTGTTCAGTGTTTTCGCCTGGAGCCTGTACGCCCTGACCGGGTGCGAGCGGCCACGGATCGCCAGCCCGGTGTCCAACCGGCCGCTGGCGGAGTTCGAAGACACCGTCGGCATGTTTGCCAACACCGTGCTGATCCCCACCGCCGTTGAAAACCCATTGCCCCTGAGTGAGCAGTTGCGCAAGCAGACCGCCACTGTGCGCGAAGTGCTGGCGTTGCAGGACGTGGCGCTGGCGGATCTGGTGGAAGACCTGCGGCTGTCGTCGAGCCCCTTGCTGTTCGATTTCATGTTCGTGCTGGAAAACACCGATTACGCCGCGTTGGCCGACTCGAACCTGCGCGCCACGCTGGCATTCAACCAGCAATTGCACGCCAAGTGCCCGCTGACGTTGTTGATGGTGGGCAGCGGTTCGCAACTGGAATGCTGGTGGGAATATCAGTGCAGCTATTTCGATGCCGAACAGATGCGGGCGGTGAACGCATTGTTCAGCCGTGGTCTGGATTTGTTGCTGGAAACTCCGGCGGCCAATCTCAACGATTTGCTCAGTCCGTATCGACGCAACCTGCCACCGGCCAGCGAAGGTCCGCAGATTGCGCTGCCGTTCAACACATTGGCGGATGGGTTCGAGCATCAAGTGCATTGCACGCCTGAGGCGGTTGCGCTTGTTCAGGGACAGCACCGCCTCACCTACAGCGAACTGAATACGCTGGCCGATGCTCTGGCGGCGACTCTGATCGAGCGACATCCATTTCCAGCCGGGAACCCGCCGCTGCATGTCGTGCTGTTCCTCGATGCCTCGGTGGAACATATCGTCGCCTTGCTGGCGCTGGCCAAACTCAACCTGACCGCCGTGCCGCTGGATCCTGCTTATCCGGTGGCGATCCAGCGTCAGGTGCTGGAGCAGGCGCAACCGCACTGTGTGCTGTTCAGCGACACGACGGCGGCCGCACTCGACGACCTGAACGCCGGGCGATTCGCCACGCATCGGATCGATCTTCACGCCGATGCCGAAGCGTTCGAGCGTCCGCGCCACGCCGGCGAGCGGCCGCTGTACACGCTGTTCACCTCCGGATCCACCGGCACGCCCAAAGGTGTGCAAGTGTCCGAGCGCACCCTGTGCAACCTGCTGCAATGGCAGCGCACCGAAGGGCAGTTGCCGGCGAAAGCGGTGACCCTGCAGTTCTCGATGCTGTCGTTCGATGTGTCGTTCCAGGAGATTTTCAGCACCCTGTGCGGCGGCGGTTGTTATCACCTGATCACTCCGCGCTGGCGTCAGGATGCCGAGGCGTTGCTGGATTACATGGTCGAGGCGCGGATCGAGCGCCTGTTCCTGCCATACGTGGCCTTGCAGCATCTGGCGCAAACCGCCTTGAACCGGGGCATTTACCCGTCGGCGTTGCGTGAAGTGATCACGGCCGGCGAGCAACTGCTCTGCACCGACGCGCTGCGCAACTGGTTCGGCGGCATGCCGCAAGCTTCATTGTTCAACCACTATGGCCCGACTGAAACCCACGTGGTCAGCGCCTTGCGCCTCCCGCCCGTGGCGCGGGACTGGCCATTGCGCGCACCGATCGGCCATGCCGTCGGCAATGCGCGGTTGCTGCTGGTGGATGAGCACGACCGCCCGGTGCCGATCGGCAGTCGTGGTTATCTGTTGGTAGCCGGGCCGATGGTTGCCCGCTGCTATCTGGCAGATTCTGCGCTGAACGCCGCGCGGTTTGTCGAGCTGGCAGACGGCTGTTTGTACTATCGCACCGGCGATCTGGCGTGGGCCGATGCCCAAGGCTGCCTGCATTACCTGGGACGTGACGATCAGCAGATCAAACTCAGCGGCCATCGTCTGGAACTGGGGCAGATCGAGGCGGCGCTGATGCAGGTGCCGGAAGTGGTCAACGCGGTGGTAGCGGTTCAGGCCGATCCGCCCCGGCTGATCGCCTGGCTGCAACTCGATGGCCAACCTGCGACGTCGCAAGCGCTGGATCGTCAGGTCGCGCGGTGGCTGCCGGCCCATGTGCGAATCGATGAATACCGACGGATCGACCGCTGGCCACGCACCCCCAGCGGCAAGATCGATCGCAAGGCCTTGCCGAATGTGGGCGAGGCGTTGGAACGGCGCAGCACGCCAGCACCGGTTGTTCAATTGACCGCACTGGAACGGCAACTCAGCGAGTTGTTCCAGGCCGTCATCGGTCGTGACATCGAGCCGGAGCAGACCTTCTTCGAGGCCGGCGCCACCAGCCTCGGCTTGATGCGTTTGCATGGCCGTTATGCCGAAGAGCTGCCGCACAAGGTGACGATGGCCGATCTGTTCGAACAAGTCACGGTGCGGCGGCTGGCGGCGCATCTGTCGACCGCGCCTGTGGACGTGGCGGAGCGTGTACGGCAGACCGATGATGGTCATCAGCCGATGGCGATCATCGGCATGTCGGTCAATGTGGCCGGGGCGCAGAACCTGTCCGAGTTCTGGGCGATGGTGCAAGGCAATGGGCTGGGCATCGAGCACTTTGCTGCCGATGACGGGCTGGTCGGCGCCCGCAGTCAGCTGGCGGGCATGCTCGATTTCGATCCCGAGTACTTCGGCATCAGCCGCCAGGAAGCTCGGCTGATGGACCCGCAACAGCGGCATCTGCTGATGGCGTGCGTGCAGGCCCTGCAACACGCGGCCATCGTTCCTTCGACCGGCGGCCCGCGCATCGGCCTGATCGCCAGTTGCGGCGAAACCACCTACTTCCAGCAGATGCTGCGCGAAACCGCCGAAGACGATCTGCCGGACGGTTTTCAACTGGCGCTGCATCACGACAAGGATTTTCTGGCGACCAAAGCCGCGTATCACCTGGACCTCAACGGCCCGGCCCTCAGCTTGCAGGCCGCTTGCGGCAGTTCGCTGATCGCCGTGCACCTGGCCAGTTCGATGCTGCGTCAGGGCGACAGTGACGTGATGCTCGCGGCCGGGGTGCTGATCGACCCGACCCTGACCGAGGGCTACCGGCATCGCTCGCAGCACATCTTTTCCGCCGACGGTCTGTGCCGTCCGTTCAGCGACGATGCCAGCGGCACCCTCGGCGCCAGTGGTTACGGCGTGGTGGTGCTCAAACCGTTGGCCAAGGCGCGGGCCGATGGTGACCGGATCTATGCGTTGGTCGAGGGCTCGGCGTTGAACAACGATGGCCGGGCCAAGATGAGTTACACCGCACCGTCGGTGGCCGGGCAGAGCGCGGTCATCCGCGATGCCCTGAGTCGGGCCGGGTTGACCGGTGCCGACATCGGCTACATCGAGGCCCATGGCACCGGCACCTTGCTGGGCGATCCGATCGAGGTTGCGGCGTTGACCAAGGCTTTCGGCGATGCGCCGGTCGGTCATTGCGCGCTGGCTTCGGTGAAAAGCCAGATCGGTCATTTGGGCGCGGCGGCGGGCGTGGTCGGGCTGATTCGCGCCAGCCTTGCGGTGTTCCATGGCGTGCTGCCGCCGAACCTCGGTTTTGGCCGGATCAACCCGCAGATCGATCTGGAACATTCGCCGTTCTACGTGCCGACCACGTCCCGGCCATGGCCGCAAGGGCGGCGGCGACTGGCCGGTGTCAGCAGTTTCGGGATTGGCGGGACCAATGCGCATGTCATCGTCGGTGCTGCGCCCACGGCGCAGGAAAGTGTCGAGGAAACGTTGCCGCTGCTGATGATTTCGGCTCACAGCCGGGCGGAGTTGCTGCGCGATATCGCGGTGATTCGCGAATATCTGCATGCGAACCCGGAACAGCAGACTGCGTTGCTGCGGCACTTGCAGTCAGGTCGCCGGCAGTTGCGCTGGCGCTTCGCAATGGTTTGTGGGACGGGTGAGGCCATTCCATTGCAGCCGACAGCGATCAAGGAAGTCACGGTCTCAAGCGCGCAGGTGATCGCCCGAGATCAATCGCCGCAGGAACTGCTGGACGCTTGGTACGAAGGCGCGAATATCCAGTGGTCGCAGCGCTCGGCACCGCCGCCCTGGGATTTGCCGCCGTCGTCGTTCGATCTTCAGCCGTATCGTTTCCAAACCGCTGTAGCTGCCGAACCTGATGCGCCAGCCCTTGAGCGACAACCGCTAGCGGACTGGTTTCACCAGCGGCAGTGGGTGCGCACCCGACGTCTGAGCGCGACAGCGACGGCCGGATCCCGTGAGGTGCTGATTCTGTGCAGCCATGAGGCGCCGGAATCGACCTTGCTGGCGAGCCTGAACACTGTCTATCGACGCGTGATTCATGTGCGCGCCGGCAACGGCTTCAAACGCTTGAGCCCGGACCGTTTCGAGCTTGATCCGCTGGACACCGAAGCCCTGAACCGGTTGCTCGCCGAAGTTGCAGAATCTGTCCTCGGCGAACTCGACTGGCTGCATGCCTTGCCGCTGGCGGTGTCGGGCGCGGTCAACGAGCAATCGCTGGATCTGGCGCAGTGGGCTTGCCTGGACACGGTCAGTGCGCTGATGCAGGCCTGGGGGCAAACCCCGCGCACGACACGTCTGCGCTTGTGGTTGATGTCATGGCAGGCGTGTCCGGTGGACGGCGAGGTTCAGCGTCCCGAATTGGCAGCGCTGGCCGGCATCACCGAAGTGGTGCCGCAGGAATACCCGGTGCGTTGCCACTGGCTGGACTGGCCGTCGCCACGTCTCGAAGCGCAGGCCGGCGAGTTGGCAGCGTTGCTTGCCGATCCGGTTTCGTTGCCTCGGCGAATGGCGGTGCGCGACGGTTACCTCTGGCAGCCACGCTTGATGCCTCAGCCATTGACCGGCCCGGCAACGACGTCACTTTTACCGGAAGATGGAACATTCCTCGTGCTGGGCGGCAGCGGCGGCATCGGTCGGACCTTGTGCGAACACCTGCTACGGGCACCCGTGCGCCGTGTGGTGCTGATCTCGCGCCAAGGGCAATTGCCTGAGTCGCTGGCGGCGTACGCTTCGCGAATCGACTGCATCAAAGCGGACATCGCCGACCTGCCACGCTGGCCGCAGATCCTCGATCAACTGGCCGTTCGTTACGGTCGCCTGAGCGGGGTGATTCACGCGGCGGGCGTCGGTGCGGGCAGTCTGATTCGCCACCGTGATCCTCGGCAAATGGCCGAGGCCATGGCCGCCAAGACTCGCGGCATGCTGGCGGTCGAGGCGTTGATCGAGCACCTGAAGCCGGGATTTGTCCTGTACTGCTCGTCGATGTCGGCACTGTTCGGCGGCGCGGGGCATGTGGATTACGCGGCGGCCAGCGGGGTGCTCGACGGCTTCACTCACTATCGCTCGAACCCGGCCGACGCTTGCCTGCGTCTGGGGATCAACTGGGACATCTGGCGCGACATCGGCATGGCCACCACCAGCAACGGTGGAGACGCCGCGCATCTGGAGCATCTGACGGTCGGTTTGTCGGCCGAAGAAGGCTGTCGGGTGTTCGATCTGGCGATGGCGACGCAGTTGCCGCAGCTGCTGATCTCCACCACCGGCATCGACACGGCACGGCGGTTTTATCCGGTTCGTCACGGTGCTGTGGCCACCCCGGTTGAGGCGCCGAAGGGCGTGGATCTTTCGACGCGCTTGCGTGAGTGCCTGTGCAAGTGGCTCGGTGTGGCCGAGCTGGAAGATGACGATTCGCTGTACGACCTGGGCGCGGATTCGCTGACGCTGCTCGACCTGATCGACGAACTGCAAGCAGCCACCGGCGAGGTTTTCCAGCTGTCGCAATTCAGCCACAAGGTCAGCCTGAGCGAGGTGCTGGGGCTGGTCTCGACCGCTACGGTTGAAGAGGCTCCCGGCGTAACACTGCAGGGCTGGCACGACGCAGTGCGGATCGATCAATGGCATGCCGGTGACGGCCGTGATTGGCTGTACCTGATCCACCCGGTGGGCGGCGATGTTCAGGCCTATCGGGAACTGGTCTCGGCGCTGCCGGCGGAACTGGGCGTGTGCGTGATCGGCGATCCGGCGCTGCGTCTGCCGCAGTTGCCGAACGTCAGCGTGGAGGAACGTGCACGCTGGTATCTGGAGGCGATCAAGGAGCATCTTCCGCACGGCAGCACTTGGCGTCTGGCCGGCTGGTCATTCGGTGCATGGGTGGCGCAGGCGCTGTGTCATCAGGCCCAAGTCGACGGTTTCCGGCAACCGTTGCTGTACCTGATCGACCCGCCCGCGCCGGATGCCGGTAGCGAACTGGCCGACATCGACGAGCAGACCATCGAGCAGGTGTTCCAGCGCGAGTTTGCCCAACGCTGGCCGGAGGTCGAAGGGCAGGGCATGGCCGAAGAACGCCAGGCGTATCTGCAACGGCTGACGGTGTGCTGCCGCAACAACATGACCAGCATGATCGACTTCCAGCCGCCAGCATTGGCGACCACAGTGGTGCGGCTGTTCAGCGCCGGGCACGCCAATCCTTACGGGCTGGGCAACGACTGGAACCCGGACGACCTGCAACGCAACTGGCAGGCCTTGCTGCCGCAGTTGCGCAGCTGGCAAACCCTGGACACCGATCACTACGGCATCGTGGCGGGCCGCTGGGCGCGGTTGCTGGCCGAAGTCATCGGTACGGATGAGCCATCGCCATGAGTGAACCGATCTCGATGCCGCGATGGCTGCTGAATTTAGTGCAAGTGCTGTGCGAAACCGGACAGGCCGACGACCTGCGCAAGCGGATAGACAATGGCGAGGGTGCCGTGCCGTTGCGGCTGTTTCATCTCTGGCAGGCCGACGTGGTCATGCCGATGCTCGGCGAAGCCGTGCCGGAACATCAGCAGGCGCTGCTCGCGTTGCAAAGCCTGCATCAGCGGGCGGCGCTCGGCGTGATCGGGCGTCAGGGCGAATGGCGAGCCACGCTCAAACCGGTGTTGCTGGCGCTGTATCGCAAGGCCTACGCCTACGACGCTGCTTACGCCAAGGCCCACGCCAGTGCGCTGACCTACGGCCTCGCACCGGCCAACACCGCGATGATTGCCGAGCACTTTGGCGACGCCGAGGCGTTCGCCGAGTATTACGCGCAATTGAATACCGAGGCCGCTGCCACCGCATTTGCCCAGGCTCATGCCAGTGCCAACGCCGAAGTGTCGGCCCGGGCTTTCGCGGACGACGATGCAGACACCTGCGCTCAGGTCTGCGGGGCGTCCGTGCGGGTTTACGTCGGGGCTTGCGCGCAGACCGATGAACAACGAAATGCCGTATTCAACCAACTCGCCGCCGGGCTCGAGCGAAGCCTGGCCACGCGGCAATCCCGTTCAACAGGAGAACGACATGAATGACGCACAACTGCAATTCGATGTGGTGATCAACGCTCAGGGTCAGTATTCCCTGTGGCCGGCGGGCAAGCCGATGGCCAGCGGCTGGAGCGAGGCGGGGATGCGCGGCGAGCGTCAGGTCTGTCTGGATTACATCAACGAGCACTGGATCGACATGCGCCCGCGTTCGCTGCGCGAGCAGTCATCGGTGGCGTTCCAATAAAAAAGGTGAGGGAACATGGATCAGTTGGCACTCAAGGCAATCGAGCGCATCGCCGCAGAACGGCGCGCACCGTATCAGCACATCACGGTCGAGCGGATCACGCCGATCATCGGGGCCGAGATCGGCGGCGTCGATCTTTCGCAGCCGCTGAGCGACGAGCAGCTCGCGGAAATCCGCCGGGCCTTTCTGGAGAATCACGTGGTGGTGTTCCGCGATCAACATCTGACGGTGGACGAGCACAAGGCGTTTGGCCGGTTGTTCGGTGAGCTGCGGGCGCTGCCGGTGGAAGACATCGACGGCGATGACCCGGAACTGGTGGTGATCCGCGCCAACGCGCAATCGCGCTACGTGGCCGGCGAAACCTGGCACACCGACGGCACCGCCGACCTGGCGCCGTCCATGGGCTCGATGCTGTACGTCAAGGAAACCCCGGCCATCGGCACGGGCGGCGATACGCTGTTCGCCAACATGCACCTGGCGCTGGAAATGCTGTCGCCGACGATGCAGCAGTTTCTCGGAGAACTGACAGCGATCCATGACGGCGCGATTCCGTGGAAGGGCTATGAGGCGCCGGCCAACCTGCCGAAAACCGAGCACCCGGTGGTGGTTCGCCACCCGGAAACCGGTCGCAAAACGCTGTTCGTCAATTCCGGGTTTACGTCGCACATCGTCCAGTTATCCGGCGGGGAAAGCCAGGTGCTGTTGAACATGCTGTTCGATCTGGTGGCTCGCGAACCAGTTCTGAGTTGTCGCGTGCGCTGGGCGCCGAATACCTTGGTGTTCTGGGACAACCGTTGCACCCAGCACCATGCGGTCTGGGATTATTTTCCGCACTCGCGGTATGGCGAGCGGGTGACGATTCTGGGGACGCAGCCGAAAGCTTGAATCTAAAAAAACGGCGGGAGCGGCGGTGCCGTTCCCACCGGTCATTCACAGGCCTTGTTTGAGCAGTTGCTCGACGATCAACTCGCCGAACGCCAGATTCCCGTGCAGCGGGTCATCCACTTCGCAGTACGCCGAACGCTGAAAGCCCTGCTCATCATTCGCCGCCGTGCGCACGTCGATCAGCTCGATGCCAAGTCCTTGCAGACGCTCGATCAGCAGCGCCTGCGCGGCCATGAACACTCGTGAGTCGGACAACTCCGGCACCCGCTGCGGCGGCAATACGGCGAACACCTTGAGGTCCATCGCCCGGGCCTGTTCATAGAACGCCAGTGCAGGCCGGGACAAGGTGTCGACAATGGATTCGAACAGCGGCCCGGCGAAAAAACCTTCGTCGAATTCGCCGTCCAGGGTCTGGTAGCACGTCCAGTTCGGCGCGGTCGCGAGGTAGTGCAGGCTCAGGCCAATGGTACTCACCAGCGGCACGCCGACCTTCGCCAGTTGCGGCACTTCGAACGGCTCAAGGGCCTGGCGATACAGGCGCTCCATCTCGGCTTCCCGAAACACCACGTCATGGCGGGTCAGGCTGAAAAAGTCGACCGCGAAATCCCGGCCGGTGCCCAGCGGGCCGCCGCTGAAAGGCAGCTCGCGGGCCTGCGCCGCCTTGCCGATGACCCCGGCATGGGAGTCGCCCAGCAGCAGAAACCTAGGCGTAGTAATCGAGCACGGCGTCTTCACAGACAAGCTCCTCGCTGGACACGCAGGTGGAGGGCACGCTGGCCGGCGTGTGCACCGGTTGAACCGCATCGAGCCCGGCGAAAAACTGCTGCATGACGAACGCCACGCCTTCGGGCGTGACTTCCCGCTGGTTGGGCTGATAGAACGCGCCCTTGAACGGTGTGCCGGTGATGATTTCGTAGGAAGGGAAATAGTCGACGTCGTGCAGGTCTTCACACAGCTGCCCGGCGACGGCGCGCAGGACCGATTTGGAATAGGTGGTGGCGCTCAGCACATGCTCGCCCGTGGCGGTCGCCGTCAGGGGCACCGGTGACACGGTGAGCAGCAGGCGCAGTTGCGGGTTGATCGAACGCATCAACTCCAGCGCCCGGACCATATCGCCATAGGTGTCCATGAATCCGAAGTTGCAGAACTTGTGAAGCAGCGGATCGAAGGTGCCGCGCACGGTGCCAGGGCACACGGGGTACACCAGTCCGGTCTGGCGGTTTTGCCAGGCTTCGGTCAGGCCGAGGGTAAACACGAACACTTTGGCCTGGCGCAGGGCGGTGCGGATGGCGTCGAGGGTGGCTTCGCGCGATGCGAACAGCGCGTCCTCGCTGGCAAAACCTTCGGGCTCCACGGCGGGGCGGAACGGGTCGAAGAAACGCCCGTCATGGGCCCAGGTTTCGTCGGGGGGCAGGCTCACGCCCAGCGCCCATTCCAGCCATTGGCACAGCATCGCCGGGGTGTACAGATTGCCGGTGCGGAAGGAGAACACCCCGTAGTTATGGGCCTTCCAGTCGTCTTTGGGCAGTTCGGTGGGGGCCGGTTCCGCGTCCAGCCAGTTCATGCCGCGTTCCACCAGCGCGCGGCCGATGTGCTGGGCGAAACACGAGCCGGCGGTGACGATGGCGTCCTTGTTGCCGATCTCGAACTGCGGCGTCCACAGTTGATCGATGGTCAGCGCGGGCTTGTCAGCCACGGCGGTGCGCCAGAAAGCGCGGGGTGGCAGGCATTGATAAGGATTCACGACGAGGGCCTCCTTGGCGGTCGCTGATAAAACGGGGTCAGCTGATTTGATAGCGGTAGATCAGGTCGTCAAACCACCGATCTCCAATCTGATAGGCCTGTGGCACGCGGCGCTCGAATACAAAACCGCATTTCTCCAACACCTTGCAGGAGGCGATATTACCGTCGGTCACGGTCGACTCCAACGAGTCCAGGCCGATGGCGGCGGCATAGTCGATGATCGCCTGGCGCGACTCGGTGCCAAAGCCTTTGCCCTGATGCTCGGGCAACAGCAGGCAACCCACCTCGGCATGCCCCGGCGACAGAATGCGGAATCCGGTCACGCCCAGTTCCTGCCCGCTGGCCCTGTCGGTCACCACCAGACACAACCAGTGATCCGACTGCGGCCCCCAGGCCGGAAGCCGATGCTCGAAGCCTTTGCGCACCTGGTCCTCGGCGATTTCACCGAACACGTACTGCATGGTTTGCGGCTCGGAGTGCAGCCTGAGGAACAGCGGCCAGTCGGATTCGACCATCGTGCGCAGGTCAAGGCGTTGCGTGGCGAGTTCGAGCATCCGCTGCTCCTTGCAAGGGTGGAAAGGGAAGACGGTTTTTTACTGGGTGTGGGGCGAAAGATCAATGCTTTGATCGGGCATGTTTTGCAACGCCGACCTTGATCGCGCCCCGTAGCGGTACTCTCCGGCAGCCACGCTGCCGGAGGTGGATTGGCGTAAGGATCGGTTACGGCTTGACCGGTTTGACCAGGTCGGTCTCGCTGCTGTCGAGCACGAACACCGCCAGCAGACGGGACGGCTCAGTGGTGCTGGCATTGGCGCTCACCGCGTGGAAGTCACCCGGTTGCTCGACGAAGTTTTCCCCGGCCTTGTAGACCTTCTCCGGCGCGTCACCGACCTTGCTGCGCACGGCGCCCTCAAGCACCGTGGCGTAGATGAACGCGGACTTCGGATGGAAGTGCGCCGGCGAAGATCCACCGGGCGCGTATTCCACCAGCACGCCCCGCATGGATTTGCCCGGAACGTTGGGCAGGGCGCGGTCGAACACCACGGTGACCTTGCCCGCCTGCGGTTCGGCGGCCGAGGCAGATGATATCGACAGGGCCGCAAACGTGGCGGCCAGCAGGATTCGGCTGAACATGGCGATACTCCTTCAATTGAGTGGGGTGTTTCAGCGCTGGGTCGATTTCGCCAGCCAGTCTTCAAAGCGGGTTGGGCCCAGGCGCGGGTTGCTGCTGCCGGGGGTGAGCGACTGGTCGTCGAGCTCGCCGCCAAAGTAGCGGGCGTGGACGTCCGGGATCACTTTGCGGGTGTCGTGGGTGGCGCGGAAAAAACGCCGGACCAGCTCGTCGAGGGGCATGGCTTCGGGGCCGGCGATTTCCTGCGTGCCGTTGATCGGCGCTGCCAAGGCAACGTCGGTGAGGGCAGCGGCGACATCGTCGGAGGCCATGGGCTGGATCAGTGCCGGCGACAGGCGCACTTCCTCGCCGACGGTGGCGGATTGGGCGATGCCGCCGACAAATTCGAAGAATTGCGTGGCCCGCACTAGGGTGTACGGAATGCTCGAGGCCTTGATCAGGTTCTCCTGCGCGACCTTGGCGCGGAAGTAGCCGTTGGCAGGCGAGCGCTCACTGGCGACGATCGACAGCGCCACGTGATGGCGAACCCCGGCTGCGGCTTCGGCGGCGAGGAGGTTGCGAGTGGAGGTCTCGAAGAAGTCGAGTACAGCCTGGTCTTCCCACGAAGGGGCGTTGGAAACGTCGACCACCACCTGGGCGCCGTCCATCGCTTCGGCCAGGCCTTCGCGGGTGATGCTGTTGACGCCGGTGTTAGGGGAGGCGGCGAGTGCATCGTGGCCGCGTTCGCGCAGATTGTTCACAAGTTTCGATCCGATGAGGCCGGTGCCTCCGATAACGACGATCTTCATGGCAACTCTCCACTTGCCGACGGCAACCATTGCTGTCGATGTGGGTTGAGCATGCTTGCGGCGCTCGGGCAAATCCTTGTGGTGACCTTGGATTTGTCTTGGTTTTTTGTCCAGACAGGCCAATCCGTCGGCAGATGCGTAGACCAGTGTGCAGACCGGTGCGGCGGCCCGAGGTCTGCCGTATGATCGAGCGCAAAACAATCGCCTGCCCGGACACGGCGTCGCGGGCGCCAGACCAGAGAACAGCCACCGTGCAATTTGTGTTTGAAGACTACCTGCTCGACCAGCAGCGCCGGGAACTGACCTGTCACGGGCAAGTCGTGACGGTCGGGCCGCAGGTCTTCGATCTGCTGTTGCTGCTGGTCAGCAACCGCGAGCGGGTGGTGAGCAAGGACGAACTGTTGAGCGCCGTATGGAGCGGCCGGATCGTTTCCGAATCGACCATCACCAGCCACATCAACGCCGTGCGCAAGGCCATCGGCGACACCGGCGAGCAGCAGCGCCTGGTGCGCACGGTGCCGCGCAAGGGCTATCGCTTTGTCGGTGAAATCACCTCGAGCGACAGCCCCGTCAATGCGCCCGAAGCGCCTGCGATACCCGAAGTGGCCACGACACTTGTCCTGCCGGAAAAACCTTCGATCACCGTCCTGCCCTTCCAGAATCTCAGTGGAGACGCCGAGCAGGACTATTTCGCCGACGGCATCGTCGAAGACATCATCACCGCGTTGTCGCGCCTGCGCTGGCTGTTCGTCATCGCCCGCAACTCCAGTTTCACCTACAAGGGCAGGGCGGTGGATGCGCGAGGCGTCGGTCAGGAACTGGGTGTGCGTTACGTGCTGGAAGGCAGCGTGCGCAAGAGCGGCAACAAGATCCGCATCACCGGCCAGTTGATTGATGCGTGCAGCGGCACGCACCTGTGGGCCGAGCGCTTCGAAGGCCTGCTCGACGATATTTTCGAACTCCAGGATCAAGTGGCCGAGAGCGTAGTGGGCGCCATTGCGCCGCAGCTTGAACGCGCGGAAATCGAGCGGGCCAAACGCAAGCCCACCGACAGCCTCGATGCCTATGATTACTACCTGCGGGGCACGGCCAAACTGCACATCGGCACCCAAGAGGCGATCGAGCAGGCACTGGCGTTGTTCTCCCGGGCGATTGAACTGGATCCGGAATTCGCCTCGGCGTATGGCATGGCCGCGTGGTGCCACTTCTGGCGCAAGCTCAACGGCTGGATGACCGACCGGCCCCGGGAAATCGCCGAAGGTGCGCGGCTGGCGCGAATGGGTGTGGAACTGGGGCGCGATGACGCCGTGGCGCTGACCCGCTGCGGTCATGCCCTGGCCCATCTGACCGGGGATGTCGATTGTGGCATTGCTTTGCTGGATCGGGCTCGAGTGCTCAACCCCAATCTGGCGCCGGCCTGGTATCTCGGCGGTATCCTGCGCGCCTTGGGTGGCGAAACCGAAGCCGCCATTGCCAACCTCGAGCATGCCGTGCGCCTGAGCCCGCTGGATCCGGAAATGTTCCGCATGCAGGTCGGGATGGCGCTGGCACACTTCTTTGCGGGTCGCTTCGAGCTCTCGACTTCCTGGGCCGAGAAAGCGCAGGGAAATCTTCCCAGTCTTTTGGTAGCGGCGGCCCTGATCGCCGCCAGCCACGCGCTCGGCGGGCGAACCGACAAAGCTGGGCAGGCCATGGAACGGCTGCGTCAGCTGGACCCGACATTGCGGGTGTCCAGCCTGAGCGCGTGGCTGCCCATTCAACGGCCTGAAGACGTCGCCCGGTTTGCCGAAGGTTTGCGGTTGGCGGGTTTGCCGGAGTAAGGGCTCAGCCAGCCAGCGTCGAGTTATCGATCACAAAACGATATTTCACATCACCCTGCAGCATCCGCTCGTAGGACGCGTTGATTTGGTCCGCGCGAATCAGCTCGATGTCGGAAACGATGCCGTGTTCGGCACAGAAATCCAGCATCTCCTGGGTCTCGGCAATGCCACCGATCATTGAACCGGCAATGGTCCGGCGCTTCATGATCAGGTTGAACACGTTCGGTGACGTATGCGGTGAGGCGGGCGCACCGACCAGCGTCAGGGCGCCGTCACGCTTGAGCAGCACCAGAAACGCGTCGAGATCGTGAGGCGCGGCGACGGTGTTGAGGATCAAGTCGAAGCTCTTGGTGTGCGCGGCCATTTCTTCGGCATTGCGCGATACCACGACCTCATCGGCGCCCAGTGCTTTTGCGGCTTCGCGCTTGGACTCGGAGGTGGTGAACGCCACGACGTGCGCGCCCATCGCATGGGCCAGTTTGATGCCCATGTGGCCCAGGCCACCGATACCGACCACACCGACCTTTTTGCCCGGCCCGGCGTTCCAGTGACGCAGCGGCGAGTACGTAGTGATGCCCGCACACAGCAGCGGCGCGACGGCAGCCAACTGCGCCTCAGGGTGACGGATACGCAGGACATAACGCTCATGCACCACGATGTTTTGCGAGTAGCCGCCGAGGGTCCAGCCCGGTGCGTCCGGGGTCGGGAAGTTGTAGGTGCCGATCATGCCGTCGCAGTAGTTTTCCAGACCGGTCTCGCAATCCTCGCAGTGTTTGCAGCTGTCGACGATGCAGCCGACACCCACCAGATCACCGACTTTGTAGTCGGACACATGGGCGCCGACTGCCGAAACGCGGCCGACAATCTCGTGCCCCGGCACGCAGGGGAATTGCGTCCCGGCCCATTCGGCGCGCACCTGGTGCAGGTCGGAGTGGCAGATGCCGCAGAAGGCGATGTCGATCTGCACATCATGGGCCGCCGGCGCGCGGCGATTGATCTGCATCGGCTCAAGGGGTTTATCGCCGGCGTGGGCACCGTAGGCGTGTACAAGCATGGGAACGTCCTCGAAGGATCAGTCGGACAGCCATCTTCACGTTCCGTGTCCCCATTCTGTTAGCGCATTTCTCCGGATTGCTTGCCTGATTCTGTTCGCAGTCGTGCGCATTTGCCCGACCTGCTGCACGAGCAGATCGGGCATGAGCAGGCTAGCGCAGCGGCACGTAGATATCCGTTTGCCACTGATCTTTCGGGGTCTCGGGGCTGATGCTCAAGTATTCGAAAAACAGTGGGTGATCACGCAATTCTTCGCCGCTGGCCGGTAACCAGTCACGGTAGATCGGGTAGATGGTTTCGCCGATGTGATCGGTGGAGCCCACATGACGGACGACGGCGCAGCGACCGGCGGGAATGATCAGTTCGCCGACATTGAATGCATTGGGCGCCACGGTGTCGTGAATCTCACCGCAAATCGCGAAATGAAAGTCTTGCGCTGGTGTCGTGTCGGGATTGCCATAGGGAATCCCGAACGTGCGGCTCGACGCCACGGGTGACTGGCCACTTTGCTGGCGCCACCGGATGAACGTTTGCACGCTTTGATTGAGAAGCCCTGGCGGGCCGCGGTGTTCGAGTGCGGCGACGCGAACTTCGGGGAAGTCGACAATTCGTACCTGCATGGCAATGCTCCTTGAGAAATGCGGAATGGCAAAGACCGAATGCCAGACCTTCCAGTCCGGTGCCTTGCGAAAGGCCCCGGGCGAGAGGCCGAGGGCTCGCTTGAATGCCCTCGAAAACGCCTCGGGACTCTCGAAGCCCGTATCCAGCGCGGCGTCCATCACCGAGAGGTGAGGCAGGGCGATCAAGCGGTGCGCCGCACGACGCAGGCGCATCAACTGCACATAACGAGAAACGGGCACGCCGACGAATACCGTAAATTGCCTGTGAAAGTGGAACTCGGAAAAGTTCGCAACCTGACTTAACGCCTTCACCGACAGGTCGCCTTCAAGGTTGGCGTCGATGTAGGCGAGTACCGCCGTGAAGCGTCTCGCGTAGGCCATTTGAGTCGGAGTGTCGGGCACGGTGTGGAAGTCCTGGAAATTCGGTCGGCCTTAGCATCGACGATCGCGGCCTGAATGCGCCTAGCCGTATTTGCTCAAGGCAGAAAGTCGGTGCTGACACACTGCACCGACTGGCCGAATCATTACACTCGCACGGTGCGTTGTGAATCAGTCGCGCGCCCGCGCAACAATCGCAAAATTCCCCGGCGCCTTTTCCAGCAGCCCCAGAAACCTCACGAGATCGACCTTGCTGCCTTCCACCTTCAGATCATCGGAGGTAAGCGTTTCCTTCAGCCCGGCGGTGCCCCCCAGCAACTGGACGAACAGGTCCTTGGTGACAGTCAGCGTTGCGTTGGCATTCTCTGCCGTCGGGCCTTTTCGATAGTGCAGCACGGCGTTCTCGATCCATAGCACGAACGATTCATTCGTATCGGTCAGCACCAGATTGAAGGTCCAGTTCTTGCCATCCGCCGCCGGCCCGTCGAGGCTTGCGGCCATGGCTTCGAGGAAGCGCTCAGTGGGGGTCTGCTTCATCAGTTCGATCAGATCGGAGCGTTTGACGCCCTTGGCTGGCGGGCCGTTGCGCAGCTCCATGGCCGCGGTCAGGTAGCTGTTGCGCCAGGTCGCCGATTCCGCCTGATAGCCCATCTGTTCGTACGCGCGGGCCAGCAGTTCTTTGGCGGCCGTGTCGTCGGGTTTGACGAGCACGGCCTGATCCAGCAGCTCGGCGACCCAGCGGTATTCGCCCTTGTCATAGGCTGCGCGAGCGGCTTCGAGCACCTTGGCATTGCCCCCCATCAATTCGACGTAGCGCTTTGCCGATTCTTTGGGCACCAGCGGATTCAAGTGCGCGGGGTTGCCATCGTAGGCGCCCAGGTACAGCTGGTAGATCGCCTTGACGTTGTGGCGCAGGTCGCCGTAATAGCCGCGAGTGCCGAAGTACGACGCCAGCGAATCCGGCAGCTGGATCTTGTCGGCGATCTCGTTGGGGGTGTAGCCGGCGTTCATCAGGCGCACGGTCTGGTCGTGCAGGTATTTGTAGACGTCGCGGTGCTTGGTGATGAATTCGCGGATCCGCTCGTTGCCCCAGATCGGCCAGTTGTGCTGACCGAAATAGACCTCGGTGTCGCCCAGTTCGTCGAGGGCGATTTGCGTGTATTCGGACCAGCGCAGCGCATCGCGCACCTTGGCGCCACGGATCGGCAGCAGGTTGTGCATGGTCTGCGCCAGCAGCTCCGCGCCGCCATACGCCTTGAGCGCGGGGATCGAAAAGGTCAGCTCGGCCGGGGCTTCCGCGCCGGGCATGTTGTGGAACACGAAGCTGACGCCGTCCAGCACCAGCGGCTGGATCGGCTGGTCGATGATCTGCGTCGGCGGCAGGATGCCCATGCTGCCGTAGGCGACGTTTTTGCCCAGACCGGTGTCGACGATGCCGGTGGCGCCCGGCGTCAGGTTCTTGCCGAACTGATACATCGAACGCCGCGCCATCGCCGGGCCCGCCAGGATGTTTTCGCTGGTGGCTTCCTCCATGAACCCGGCAGGCGCGACGATGGGAATATTGCGCTGGGCGACTTCGCTGCTTGAGGTGATGCCCAACACACCGCCGAAATGGTCGGCATGGTCGTGGGTGAAAATGATCGCGGTGACGGGCTTGTTGCCCAGATGCTCGCGCGCAAATGCCAACGCCGCTGCGGCAGATTCACGGGAGGTCAGCGGGTCGACCACGATCCAGCCGGTCTGCCCGTCGATCAGCGTCATGTTGGCGATGTCGAATCCGCGCAACTGGTAAATCCCATCGCGAACCTTGAACAGACCGATCTGCGCGTTGAGCATCGCGTGCCGCCACAGGCTCGGGTTGACGGTGGCTGGCGCCTGGCCTTCGACGAAGCGGTACGCATCGAAATCGATCAGCACATTGCCGTCGGAGCTGAGGATCTTGCCGGTGGGCCGGGCGATGAAACCGCGCTGGGCATCTTCCATGTCCCGGTTGTCGCTGAGGTCCAGGCCCTTGATCGACGCCTGGATCACCGCTGCCGTGGCGGGCGTGGCGTCGCCGGCTGCGACGCTGGGTTTGTTGTCACAGCCGCCGAGGGACACCAGCGTCAGGGCGAGGATCGTGTAGAGGGTCGGTTTCATTCTTGTTGTTCTCCGAGGGTCGAATGCGCTCCAGCCTAGGGGCAGGGCGGTGATGTATCCAATGCATTGTTTACATCCGGATAATGCGTCGCTAGCATCGGGCGAATGGACCTCAAACGACTGTCACACCTTCTCGCGCTGGCCGATGAACGCCATTTTGGCCGAGCGGCCGAGCGCGTGCACCTCAGCCAGCCAGCCCTGAGCCGCAGCATTCAGGCGCTGGAGAGCGAAACCGGGCAGCGCCTGTTCGACCGCGACAGCGGCGATGTCCGCCCGACGCCGGCGGGAGAGTTTCTGATCGAGCGGGCGCGGCGGCTGCTGTTCGATGCCCGGTCGCTGGAGCGGGACATGGCGCTCTACAGCGATCGCCAACTGGGCAGCCTCGCCTTTGGCGTCGGACCGTTCCCGTCGGCCATGTTGATGCATCAAGTCGTGCCGCGACTGCGCCTGGATCACCCGGCAGTCACTCTGCGCGTGGAAGTGAACAACTGGCAGATTCTCGAAGCGCGGCTGCGCGCTGAAGGGATCGAATTCTTTGTTGCCGATATCCGCAATTTCACGGCGGAATCCGATCTGCTGATCCGTTCGCTGGGCCAGGTTTCGGCAGGCTTCTTCGTGCGTCCGGAGCATCCGCTGGCCGGGCGTAAAGTGGCGATGGGCGAGCTGGAAGGATATGGCATCGCCACGACGCGCTTGCCCGAAGTCGTGAAGCTCGAGACCGCCCGAACCCTCGGCATCTCCACCCGCCAGGCGCTGCCCATCGTGCTGGAGTGCGACGACGTGGCCCTGCTCAAAACCGTCGCTGGTTCAACCGACACCATCCTCGGCGTCATTCATGGCGCTGTGGCTGAAGACATTCGGGTGGGGCGTTTGATCGAGCTTCATGTTGTCGACCGGCCGGGATTTCATTCTGAAATCGGCGTGGTGAGCTTGCAGGGCAGGAGCCTGTCGCCGACGGCTTTGTGTGTGATTGAGGCGGTCGTTGCCGAGATGCAATCCGTTCACGTCGAACAATCCCCACGTCTTTAGAGATACGTCCTACAGCCATGATTTTCCTGGTTCGTTAACGTCGTGCGGCCTCTTGCGAGGGGATGCCGATGCATGAACGAAAGGACAATCAGTGGCTGGTCAAAAGGACATTCCCCGGGTTCCCAACCCACCGGCGGGCGACGGGCATCACGTCACTTACCGCTACATGACGGCCACCGAACTGGCCGATCAGCAAGACCGACAAGACAAGTACGACGCCATGCTGGCGAGACAGGAGGCCTTCGAGCGCAGCCGTGAGGTGGCGGCGAACAAGCCTGAGCCGGTGCGCGCCGGCTGCGTGTTTGCCAAGTCGTGCAAGCTGCCGGACGCGATCATCGATTACTCGAATCCTTCGGGGATGGTGCCGACTGATAGCCTGAAGGATTACGGCGAGCTGATTTTGCTCGGTGGCCGTGAGGCCGATGACAGCGGTGGCGTCGCACTCAAGAAAATAAGCGGCACCGCAATCCCTGCGGGGCTGGGCACTTTCGCCCTTGCCGGTGAGGCGTTCAAGGCATTGCCCGCGATGGCCTCTGCTGCTGTCATCAGCCCGTTGCTCGGTTTGGTGGCGATGTTCATGCCCTCGAACCTGGGCGACAGCGCGCTCTATACCGAAGACCAGTTGCTCGCCCTCAAACAGGCCCGAACCCGTGTGCGTCTGCGTGTTGAACAGCAGGCCGATGGCAGCCTCAAGGGCTACGGCTTCTACACCGGCAAGAATCGTGATTGGGAGATGGTTGATGTCGTGCAGTTCGCTGCACGTGGTAGCCGGTTTATTGCGGATCTTGGCGAAGGTGTTGAGCTGGTCTGGACGCCTGCCGTGGACGGTTCCGACATCCTCGGTATTCCGGCACTGGAGGCTGCTCCGCAGGCGCCGCATATCTGGGTGTATCCGCCGACGAAAGCGGCGGACGGGATTCTGGTGAATCCGGTTTATCCGCCGGAGTATCGGGATTTCATTCTGGTGTTTCCGGCAGAGTCAAGGCTTAAGCCGGTATACATTGTTGTCAGCACCCACGCGGGGACCACGAGTACCATCCGGCTCCTGACGTGCTCCCAGCCTTTCCTGATGCAAGAATCGTAGGCCGTAAAACGTCTGTACAAGGTGGTGGGGCGAAGCGCAAAAGATGGAAAACTGCAAAGGGCTTGATTCTTGAGTGGGACTCTATGCACGGTACGGTCGAAAAATATGATGCGAGAGGTAAACACCTCGGAGAGTTCGATCCGAACACAGGCGAGCCGACATCAACAAAAAAGAATAAAAAATCTAAAAAAGGCAAGAAAAGGAGCGTTGAACCTTGAGATTTTTAGTAGAAGCTTTTGACATCGAGACAGACTTCCAGGCTTTCGTTATCGAATTGCCACAGGGATGTGATGAGCAAATCAAAGCCATCATGGGTTGGAAAGAAGAACCGCAGGGGTGGGAAGGCTATGATTTGAGCCAGCCACAAATGCAAGCAATCGAAGAGCTTGTCGGTAGGTCGATTGAGGATCGAAATTTCTATTTCCAACTGACATGCAATGTATAGACAGAAAAAGTAAAGGGGGCGGATCTATTCACGAGAATATATTTGGCCTTTTTTTCATGAAGGAACAAGCGATGCTCTTCCTTTCAATAACCGGCTTTTACCCCGGTCACGTCCAAGACGACACGCTGCAGTTCGAGCTGGATATCGACGGTAGCGAAATGAATGAAAAAGTTGCGCAACTCATTGAGTCCAAGCCCCTGAGCGAACTGGAACCAGGTGAGTTGTTACTGCGCGAGGATCAGGTAGCGGCACTGGGAGCCCTGCTGGATGTCAGCTTCCCGAGCGGTCTGGAGTATTTCATGGGCACCTGTGCGAAGTACTGATAATGCGGAGAGCAAAGGGGACGGGGCCACCGTCCCTTTTTTCGTCAAAAAAGATATTTGTGAGAAAGAGATGGGACTGGAGCTGAGACTGGAGTGGTACGACACTGCAACCCTGGAATTCCAGGGCGAGGAGACGTCAAAAGATCTGGGGGATGATGAATCAGTATTGAATGCCTTAGGCATTCCAGTGGAGGGCAACATCAATAATGGCGGCTTCAACGTCGTCGAACAGTGGGTTGCGACCATTCAGCCGTACTTTCAACATCAGATCGCTCTGAGTACCAACGACTACCAAATTTCGTTTGACTACAGTTAGTACCCGCAAAGGGGACGGATGTATTTACGAAAATACATCCGTCCCCTTTTCACATTTATCCTTAACTGGAAAGAGTCAGCCCCGCTGACCCCGCCCCGGATAATTGAGCACAAACTGCACATGCGCTTTCACTCCGGTGGCCAGTGTCGCGTCATCGGCGGTGAAGTAGGGGCTGTGGTTGTTCGGCGCCTTGCTCATGTCCTGGCCTTCCGGCGTTGCGCCGAGGAACACGAACAGCCCCGGCACTTTGCGCGCGTAGTAGGAGAAGTCTTCGCTCGGCGACAGCGAGGCGGGCAGGCGCTCGACCTTGCCCGGTGCTGCCCGTTCAAGGGCCGGGATCATGGCTTCGGTCAGGGCCGGATCGTTGGTGGTTACCGGCGCATTGTTCACCAGCAGCAAATTGGCCTGGGTCTCGTAGGCGCTGGCGATGCTGTTCACCAGCGGCGGCATCTTTTTCAAGATCGTGTCGCGGATGTCGGCGTTGTTGGTGCGGATGGTCCCGGTCATTTCCACGGACTCGGGAATGATGTTGGCCGCCGAACCGCCATTGATCGTACCGACGCTGATCACGCCCATGCCTTGGGTCAGGTCGATGCGCCGACTGACCAGCGTCTGCAATCCGCTGATGATGCCTTGGCTGGCGACAATCGGATCGACACCGCTCCAGGGCGCCGAGCCGTGAGTCTGCTGGCCCTTGACCGTGATGCGGAACGAGTCGCTGCTGTTGAGCACGGTCCCGGATTTGTAGAACAGATGCCCGGTCGGATAACCCGCCATCACATGCACCCCAAACACCGCTTCGACCTTGGGCGAATCGAGCGCGCCATCGCGGATCATCGCTTGCGCACCGATCAGAGTGTCCGTCTGGAACTCATCGACGTCAGCCGCGCCTTCTTCAGCCGGCTGAAACAGAAACACCACCGTCCCGCGCACCTGATCGCGATGCTCGGCCAGCACCTTCGCGGCGCCCAGCAACATGGCGGTGTGGGTGTCGTGCCCGCAGGCGTGCATCACCGGCACGCTCTTGCCGAGCCGCGTGCTGGTGGCCTGGCTGGCGAACGGCAGGTTCGTCATCTCCTTGACCGGCAGTGCATCCATGTCGGCGCGCAACGCCACGACCGGCCCCGGCAATCCACCTTTCAGCACCCCTACAACACCCGTCTTGCCGACCCCGGTGCGCACTTCAATATTCGACGCCTTCAACCGCTCGGCCACCAGCGCGGCGGTCTTGAACTCAAGATTGCCCAGCTCTGGATGCTGATGAATCGTGTGGCGCAGGTCGACGACTTCCTGATTGACCGCGCTCACGGCGCTATCGACCCACGGCGCATCGGCGGCATGACTGGCAGTGGCAACAAACGAAGACAGAACGGCGAGGCACAGCGAGGTTTTGCAGAAACGGATCAAGGCGGGACTCTCTCTTATGGTTTTTATTGGCGTCAGAGGGTATGCCGCGATGCAAGACGGAACAAACGAGTCTGGCCGGTAATCGCACGGCTTTTGGATTTTCGCGTTTTTGCCAGCGCGCGGCGTTCAGCGGATTGTTTTCCAGCGCCCGATCCGCTTCACTGTGGCTCTTTTGCCTGAGCGGAAATCAATCATGGAACGATGCGAAGCACTGGTCATCGGCCTCGGCGCCATGGGCGCGGCCACGGTGTATCAACTGGCGAAGGCCGGGGTCAACGTGGTCGGCATCGACCGCCACCATCCGCCGCACACATTCGGCTCCAGCCATGGCGACACCCGCATCACCCGGCTGTCCGTGGGCGAGGGCGCGCAATACGTGCCCATCGTGCGCAACTCCCACCGCATCTGGCGCGAACTGGAAGCGCTGTCAGGCGAGTCCCTATTCGAACAGACCGGCCTGCTGGTGCTGACCTCCAGCCCCGACTTTGATCCCGCCGACGAAACCGACTTCACCCTGCGCACCATCGCCCTCGCACAGACCTACGGCATCGAACACGAAGTCCTCGACGCTGCCCAGATCCGCCAGCGCTTCCCGCAGTTTGCCCAGGTGCGCGACGACGCCATTGGCTACTTCGAGCCCGAAGGCGGTTTTGTACGGCCCGAGCGCTGCATCGACGTGCAACTCAGACTGGCCGAACAACACGGCGCCACGCTCTATAAGGGCGAGACCGTGACTCACATCAGCTCGGACGAACAGGGCGTCACCGTCACCACCGACCAGCGCACCGTGTGGGCGAACAAATTGGTGGTCACCGCCGGCAACTGGGCGGGCGGCTTGCTCGGCGCGCCGTTCGACAGACTGCTCAGCGTCTATCGGCAAAAACTGTTCTGGTTCGAAACCGAGCCCGACGCGGGACTGGTCGGCCACTCACCCACGTTCATCTTCACACACGGCCCGGACGACGATTTCTACGGCTTTCCCGCGTTGCCGGGGGAGGGCAGTTTGAAAGTGGCGACGGCGCAGTATCACAGCACGTCCACGCCTGAGACTCTGGATCGCACAGTCTCGGCCGAGGAAGAACGCGAGATGTACGAACAGCAAGTGCAGGGGCGGATTGCCGGGCTGACGGATCGGGTAGTGAAGTCAGCGGTTTGCGCCTACACCGTCACGCCGGATCGGCATTTCATCATTGATGAGCATCCACGGTTGCAGCACACGTTGGTGGTGTCGGCGTGCTCCGGTCACGGGTTCAAACACTCGGCGGCGCTGGGGGAGGCGTTTGCGCAGTGGTGTTTGCGGGGGGAGAGTGAGCTGGATCTTTCGTTGTTTTCGGTGGGGCGGTTTGAGGGGGAGTGACGGTGCTTGCAAGTGACTGCTTTCGGCCATAAGCGGACGTTAAAACGGTCGCTAATGCCAGCAGCGGATAGTGGACAGACTGATGGCGAAGCAGTAGCGTCAGGTTTTATCTAGGAATTTGAACCCATGTCATCGCCGCTGCACCTCTACAAGTACGAGCGCTTTACCGCACAGTCGCTTCAGAACCTGAAGGATCAAATAATTTATTTCGCTTCCCCGCTCGCTTTCAACGACCCTTACGACTGCGCGCTTTCACCCCGAATCAAGGAGCCAACTGACGCCGATGTTGAGAAACTACGAAGCCATTACTTAGCGAAGACCGAAATCGAAAATGGAGTTCGGCGAGAGTTCGAGAAGGCATCTCCTGCTGTACTTCGGGATATGCTCCTTCGCATAGGTCGAAAAACCTTAGATGACATGATCAAAAGGTTTCTTTCACAACGTGGGGTCAGCAGCTTTTCAGAGAAGAAGGACAACTTGTTGATGTGGTCCCATTACGGCGATCATTGCAAAGGTTTCTGTCTGCAATTTTCAACTTCGGCCGATCCATTTCACAAGATTAAGAAGGTCCGCTACACACAAGACATGCCTATTATCGACATCGTTCCAATCCTATGCGGTGAAGACTCCGACCCTGTATCCGATCTCTATTGTACAAAAGCGATTGATTGGGCTTACGAGCACGAGTGGCGTGCTATTCATAGCCAAGCTGGCACGGCGTATCGGTATCCTTCAGAAGCACTCACCGGCATCTACTTCGGCCCAGACATGCCCCACACTGCGATTGAGATTATCGCGTTAGTTCTCGCAGGACAAAATGAACATGTCCAGCTCTTCCAGGGTTCGCGTAGCAATTCTAACTTCTCAGTTGAATTTCAGCCCATAAAATACATGTCACATCTGGAAGCTAAGCGGCTAGGATTGCTGGGAGTAGCAGGTACGTAATCACCCACTCAAATTGCACCCTCGAACCACGACTTCACCATGATTTTTCGCACTTAGTGTTTTGGGCAAGAGCGGTTTAAGTTCCTTCTCAAATCTTCAGAAATTACCTTTTCCTACACAGCCGATCCGAGATCGTCAGGGTTAAGCAAGAAGAGCCTTCAAATTCGCTGAGCGCTCCTATTCGTCAGGACAGATCAGCCAAAAAAACTTGGCGCTAAAAACGCGCTAGGCAACATTGACAGAGCATCCTTTAAAACTTCCTTGTTGTTTTTTAATATTTTGTAATCAATGATATTTTTGTTTTCTCGAACGCTTTCTAATTTCTGGCTGACGAACTTGCATACCTCTCTATCAGGGAAGCCTTGCCCATGCAACCAAATTTTGAACTCGTCTGATAGGCCGAACTTAAGCTGATTTTGAAGCAATCTTGCATGGTTAAGCAATGTTTCATTCATAGCCTTGCCTTCGACGATATCTCCGACAGCTCCAACTATTAACATCCCATCGTAAGAGAGAGAAGAGCAAAAGTCTACAATATGCTCTTGAGTAATAGAGTAGTAAGTGTTCTTTGCCCTGAAAGAAAAACTGTTTGATTTGGCGTAAGCCAGGATCTCTGCGTAACTGATTTCATTGCACCACTGAGCGGCAATTTTTACCGCCTCTTCCTGCGGATAGATATTAGAAGTAATTTTCTTTCTAGAAAACATTGTGATTAAGGGCCAGCACACTTCAAGAAAGTCTTGAGGAGAGTCGCAAAATTCAAGTTCAAACAATTGAGACTCTATCCAACTCTCAATGTAAATAAGCTGATCAAGCCCAAGTAAGGTTCGCCCATAATAGGAGAATTTTTCTACAGGTATCACGCTCAACCTTGAATGGATCGCAGAAAATATCGCCACCAACTGATCTTTAGCGACGTCAGTGGCAAGATAGTAAGCAAGTGTTTCGTAAGCGAGGTCTAGAAAGTACTCCGTCGACAGCAAAGTGCTGTCATCCTTCAAGGTTGACATGAAATAGCTTTCAATGGAATGAAGGACTTCCTCCTTTTTATCGAAATCTTGCATTAGCTCAATTGAGCTATCCTCAGGAATTGCGTTTTCCTCGCACCATTTACGCCATAATAATCTTTCGCTCAGCGGATTTAAAACAAAGTCGAGAACGTCATTTTCACCTTTTATCAAAGGGAATGGCTGAACTATCTCCATCAAGCTGCTCATGCAGTCTTCAGCGTTATTAAAATTCAAAAGCTTTAGTGTTCTTTCCCATTTTTTACCTCCACTCCAATGAAAGCGATTGTCGTAAATTTTTGGATCGGTAAAAATTATAATTCCTTCAGTGTGATAGCCAGCTCGTCCAGCTCGACCGATCAGGTTTTGGAACTCTCTAGTGGAAATCCTTTTACCACCTTGCATCAAGTTTGAGATTAGAAGATATTTGATAGGAAGATTCACACCCTGAGCGAGAGTCGAGGTGCAAGCGACGAGGTGTCCGGCCCCCTTGTTCATAGCCCATTCAACCGCGATTCTGAGTCCATTTGGAATGGCTGAACTGTGAGGTAATACTCCCAACGGAATGGATTCAGAAAAAATGTGTTGATCTGAAAAGTGTAGATTTGACAGGAACGCAATTTTCTGTAGTTCATCGGCGTCTGAAACTGAGCTTGGTGTAGGAAGTGATAATCCTCGCTTGTACACATCTACAACATTTGAACATAGACTAATGACTGTTCTTTTATCGCCGCAAAATATAGCTGTTGGCCCTTGTTGACACAGTCGAAGTCCCAGATAGCAAGAAATGGACTGAACTTCGGTCTTTATTGGAAACAACCGAGGCCTCCATTCTTTCCCCCGCAGAGCAAGGCTTGACTGTTGGATTATCTTTGGGACATATAAGCCGCTATCGCGTTTATTGTCTGGCCGGAGGTAACTCAGTTGGCCCATATCGTGAAACCAGCTCAGAAAAGCTACACTTTTGATAGATGGCAGCCAATTACTACCTTGGATACTTAGGCTGGACTCCCCATTTAGCCAGTCGCCAATAGTTCCTGCATTAGACATAACCGCTGAAATCAATACTTTCTGCGCATTCTCAGGTATTGTTTTTTTCAGCGAAGCAATCAAGAGCTCGTAGGTTACCCCCCTTTTCCCGCTATCAAATTGATGGCCCTCGTCAAATATCAACAAGTCGATTTTTTTTTGCGAGACTAGGCTCATGCCTAAGTAGATAAACTAACTTCTCCGGAGTTGAAACAATCACAGTATGATCGTGTTTTCCTTTAAAATCTTCACCAAGCAAAAATTTAAGAAATTCCTGCTCATCCTCATCCACACTTGTTACATCTCTAAGCTCGTTGATGTTTACAGAGTCATGCTCAAAGGATTCCATGAACCCCTGAGTAATTTCTCGGCATAATGCACGAAAAGGGGCGACTATCACCGCTAGTTTTGCACGGCCTGATAGAAAACCGCTCCGAATTATAAGTTCGATGGACTTGGTTTTACCCGCGCTAGTGGGCATCTGCATAACTGCTGACTCGCCCTTCAACACTCCCAGGCGTCCCACTAAGCGCTGCGCAGGCCAGAACTCCTTCATAAACTTTTCGTTAGCGAGCGTTTGATGCCATCGATTCTGCTCCAATCCGGTATACTTAGGTAAGCAAATCAATGACGAATTATTGATTTTTCTTTTGATTAGAGCATTGATAGTGTCGACCAGCAACACCTCACGATCTGAGCCGCTCGCATAGACAGTACTTCGAAATTCATTCAGCTCGTCTTCTACATCTGATAGATCTGCCTCCGTATTTATAAATGCGCGGTAAGCCATTGCTAATCTGCGAATCTGGTCGTTATAGCTCCCCAATGAAGCAAGAGCGAAGTTTTGGTTCAGTTCGGATTTTAGCAACCACACTAATAAGCATTCCAGTCTGCTGCTTGTCAGCTCTGGGGGATTTGTTGCAACTGCCCTGGCTAAAACCAATGAACTACCAGGCATATCGGCAAGATAATAGGAAGCGGAGCTCAAAATCTTTAAATATTCATCTATTTCAGTTGTCAGCCGAGACAGACTTAAGGATTCAAAAAACTGTCCAGCAAGTACTAATTGTTGCTTCAGTTCTTGTTTATGTCCTTCGCGTTCATCTGAAGGGCGGGATTCAAGTGCAGCCAACTCCCCGAGCACTCCAATTGTGAATACTAGCAATCGCTTAGGATCCTGAGGAAGGTCAACGTGATATTCCTCTTCAATCCCAAACTCATACTGTTTTGCTTTAGCACGTGTGATATCAAGGATTTCACGTCCCTTATTTTCAAGCTTCATCTGCCGCTCTCCGATACAGCTCGTGAATCAGTGACATCAGCTCAGCCCCACTCACTATGAGTAGCTCCAAGCTATCGGCGCTAGGATGATTGCCAGCATGTGAGGCACTTACGACGCTCTCGTGCAGCGATGACGAGGTGTAAACTGCAGCAGCGCCATACTTACGCTTGCAAGGGAAATCAGGCTCGCGCTGGAAGCGCTCTATCAAATCGACCCCATCATAATCTCGTCGATCAAACAACCTCTGACGCATGGCATTTAAAGACTCTGCGATACGGACTTCGTCTTTAACGGAGTCATCAATTGCATTTTGAAGTACGTTGACTTTTGTCTTTTCAGTTACTTTTGCCTTGACTTCAAATATCAATAACTCATCGTTTTCACTGATTACGTTCGGCGTTTTTTTAAACGCGATTACGTCTGACCCCTTGATAGATTCATTTGCAATGATCTTACGATCATAGCGCGTTCGAGGGACTGCGTAATTTCTAATGTATTGAAGATAATCGGCTATTAGAATTTCTGCAAAATCCCCGGCTCGAATGCTAGGGCCTGGAGCAATCGATTCACCGGGAAATTTTTCGGTTATTAAATATTCAGACTTGGTCTTTGTGGGATTTTTTAAGTAACGTATTTCTTGGTCGTTGCAATAGTGATTTCTAAAATGTCTCGCCCAATCGGACATTATGGAACTATCCATTGCGTTATGATTGAATCGATAAACTTTGATTGAGCGCCCACACGCCGAGGTATAGGTTTCATTGTGCTCAAGCCAAGTGAGGTGGGCTGCCAGCGATGTCATTGCACGTCCTATGTGTACGCCAGCATGAGGCATTCTCAACGACGTATGAAGTCATATTGCCATAACCCTTTCACCTGTACAGTGCTCGCTATCGCTTCTCCCACCGGCGAACAACCAGTCTCCGCTAGCGATTTCTTTCCTCAATCATGCACAGCGGTAGTCATAACGAATCGTGGCTCATCTCTGTTGGTGAACTTTACTCCCTATTTATTGAGGCATGAGCGGGAGCTAATGGCCGGAAGCTGTCGCTCATGAACGTCCGCTTATGGCCGATAGCTGCCATTTAGTGTGGCAGCTTCGGCTGGCATCGTTTTCTCAAGCCGTCATGACGGACGGCTTAGCTTTCAGGTCTTCACCTCAACATGATCCAACGCCTGATTCACCGCCAACTCACTCAACATCACCAACTGCGCAATCCCGATCGCAGTCTTGCGATGGGCAGGCTCCAGAGTCGCCGCAAAGTTATTAAGCATTTCACTGGCGGATCCCAATGATTCGCTGGCGTTGGCCAAGAGGGATTCAGTGTTGTAGGCCGGGTTGGCCATGTACATGGGGTCGTGTTTATGGTGGCTGCCCATGATCCGTTGCTGCGGAGTTAGGTAGTGATCAAGCGCGCGTTCTGCCGCTTCGTTGAGCGTTCGGGAATCGGGAAATTTGTAGGGAGAAACCGGATCGCTTTCCGGTGGGTTCGGTGTTGGTTTGAACATAGATGAATCTCCAGCACTTATTAAATGGGAGTCATCCACTCTCGCTACCAAACGAGGGGTGGCGACCATACGCAGGTTGGTAGACCGGAGCACTGGAACCGGCGCTTCCGAAGAAGCCCTGAGCATGGCCACCATAAATCCAGTCGCATGAATGCAACTGCATGAGGTGACGCAATGCGTCAGCGCTGCGGGCTACCAAACCCGATCACTGTTTTTCAGTGACCCGGAAACGATAAAACCCGCACCCCAGACGCACAAGCCGGCGGATTCTGGCGTAGTCGTAGGCAATGACGCAAGACGCTGTAGCCGTGGGGAAGTAATGCCGGGCGTTTCTAAACACAAATCAAAAAAGGCTTTAAACACGGCGGCTTTCTGCCCGGTTTACTCGTTTCTGGAAACCAGCCGTAATCTGTTGTGTGAAGCATCGGCTGCGCTGCAGAGGTCTGATCGCGGCTCGCGATGTCGAAATTCGACACACCTCTGAGCGCTGAGGCAGGCAAAAAAGGCGCCGAATTGGCGCCTTGAGGTTATCAAGCGATTTTGATCACAACCTTCCCAAATGCTCCCCTTGCGAGATGCTCATAAGCCTCACGTGCTTTCTCGAACGGATACACCTGATCGATCACGGGGCGGATCTTGTGCTGGTTGAGGAATGTGTTCATTCGATCGAATGATGAGCGCGGCGCCACGGCGATTCCGCGAATGGTCGTCTGGCGGAAGATGAGTGGCATCAGATTGAGTTCCACGGTTTGCCCCGTTAAAAATCCGATCTGCGCAATGCGCCCCGATGCCTTGGTTGCGGCGACCGATTGATTGATGCCACTGCCGCCGGCTACGTCGAGCAGTAAATCCACGCCTTTGCCTTCGGTCAGCTTCAGCACTTCGTCCGCCCAGTTCGGCGTCGTTCTGTAGTTGATGCCTGCCACGGCCCCCAGCCCCTTGACGGTTTGCAGATTCTTATCGCTACTCGATGTTGCGATGACCTTCGCGCCAAGTGCAGTTGCGATCTGCACGGCAAATATCGACACACCTCCCGTGCCTTGAACCAATACGGTTTGGCCCGGTTGGATCTGTCCAAAGTCCACCAGCGAATACCAGGCTGTGAGCGCAGCAATCGGAAGTGTGGCCGCCTCTTCGTCGCTCATGTTGTCCGGGGCACCGACGGCGCTGTCTTCATGGATGATCATGTATTCGGCCAAGCCGCCGGGTAGCGGTGAACCGAAGCAGTAATCGGGTTCGTTCGGGCCTGGCTCGCCATCCAGCCACCGTGAGTAAAGATGTGAGTTGACCCGATCACCGACTTTGAAGCGCGTGACGTTGTCACCGATCGCTACCACCGTGCCGGCGGCATCGCTCACCGGGATCAGTGGTTTGGGCACCATGTGCGGTTCATAAATGCCGTCGACGATTGCCTTGTCGCGAAAGTTGAGCGAGACAGCACCGACCTTGACCAGCAATTCGCCCGCCTTGGGTTGCGGCGTCGCGACCTCTTCCAATTGCAGGTTGTCGAGTCCGAAATCTTTCAATAACCACGCTTTCATCGCGAATCTCCAAATACACGTTAATGGCCTTGAACCAGAGCAGGTTCTGCCTTGGATGCATTTTTCGCTTTTGACGATGCGCAATAAATGCGTGGCAAAAGACATGATTGTTCTATCCTTGAGCAACAATCATGTTCAACTCGCGGTCAAGCGGGGTTCATAGGGTAGCGACATGGAACTGCTTCAATCGATGCGACTGTTTGCCAGGCTTGCGGAACTCGGCAGTTTTACCAAAGCCGCCGAATCGCTGGACATCGGGCGGCCCCAGGTCACCCGGTATATCCAGGAGCTGGAAACGTCATTGGGCGTGCGCCTGTTTCAGCGCACCACGAGAAAGGTGGCCCTTACCGCCGAGGGCGAGAGGTTCTATGAGCGGGTGCAGGAGATTTTGGCGGATATTTCTGCTGCGACCTCAATGTTTGACCGATCCGGAGCAACGCTCACGGGCCGACTTCGTGTCGATATCCCGACCGCTTTCGCGCAGTTGGAATTCATCAAAAGCCTTAAAGAATTCACCGCCTCCTACCCAGGTATCAACATGGTTCTGGGCGTGACTGACCGGGCTGTCGACTTGATCGGCGAGGGCGTCGACTGTGCGTTGCGTATTGGTGATCTACCGGATTCGACCTTGATCGCTCGCCCAATCGCAATGGCGACCATGGTGACCTGTGCCGCGCCCGAGTATCTGCACCAGTACGGGGAACCCGCGACACTCGACGATCTGGTCTCCCATCGAGGCGTCAACTTCTTGTCCGGTCAGAACAACAGGACATTGCCTTGGCATTTCACGTTAAAAGGTCAGGATCGATCCTTTGTGAGTAACGCCGGCATCACCGTCACCGAGTCGAATGCGTATGTCCAGTGTGGTGTGTCGGGTTTCGGAATAATCCAGGCGCCTGGGATTACCGTTGCCGAGCATTTGGCCAGTCGCGGGTTGGTGGAAATTCTAAAGCCCTATCGGCCAGCTCCTCGCCCTGTTTCGTTGCTCTACCCAAGTCGGACGCATTTGGCACCCCAGGTTCAGGTTTTTATCGAATGGCTGCAAAAGCGTTTTCCGCAGCTTCATTCTGACTGGCTGGAAACATAGCTTGATGAAACGTTTCAGCAGGTTTATAAAAACGGCACAACTCCAAGAAAGGCTGCTCCCATGACCCCGCTCAAACTCGTTGTTGCCCTCAGCGCACTGTCTGCTGCCTCCCATGCCATGGCCTGGGATTACGTTCTGCTCGACACCGATAAAGCTGCTCAAAACTGGCAGATCACCAGCCAGCAACTGGGCGTGAAAACCGACAAACCCTTCAGCGTCAGCCTGCGCACCTTGCATGGTGGTCGGCAGGAGGGCGTCAGCATTGTCGACATCGATAACGGCACGATGAAACTCTCGGTGGTGCCGACGCGGGGAATGAACGTCTTGCAGGCCTCGGTCGGCAATGTGCGTATGGGCTGGGATTCGCCGGTCAGGGAGGTGGTCAATCCGTCCTTCATCGAACTCAATGGGCGCGGTGGTCTGGGCTGGCTGGAGGGTTTCAATGAGTTGGTGACCCGCTGCGGATACGAATGGGTCGGTCACCCCGGCGTCGACAACGGCGAACTGCTGACCCTGCACGGTCGGGCCGCCAACATTCCGGCGAACAAAGTCACCCTGCACATCGATGAAAAGCCACCGTACGCCATTACCCTGCGCGGTGAGCTGAAAGAGCAGGCGTTCAAGAAAGTCGACTTCTCCGTCGCCACCGAACTGGTCACCGAACCCGGCAGCGCAGTGTTCGCCCTTAACGACACGCTGACCAACAACGGTGACTATCCGAAGGAATATCAGGCGCTGTACCACAGCAACTTCAGCACCCCGTTCCTGGAGCAGGGCGCTCGTTTTGCCGCGCCGGTGAAACAGGTGTCGCCGTTCAACGACAAGGCCAAGGGCGATTTGGCTGAATGGCAAACCTACCGCGCACCGACCAAGGACTACGACGAAACGGTTTACAACGTCGTGCCGTATGCCGATGCCAAGGGCGATACGTTGACCGTGTTGCATAACAAGGCCGGCAGCCTGGGCGTTTCAGTTGGCTTCAATACGCAGACATTGCCGGTGTTTTCTCTGTGGAAGAACACCGATACCCAAGGTCAGGGTTATGTCACCGGGCTGGAGCCGGGGACGAGTTTTTCCTACAACCGCCGTTATCAGCGACCACTGAACCTGGTACCCACCATCGGGCCGAAGGAACACAAACAGTTCCGCATCAGTTACAGCTTGTTGGCGGATAAGGCGGCAGTGGACAAGGCCTTGAAGCAGGTGAGCGACATTCAGGGCGGGCGGGAGACCGAGGTGCGGCAGACACCGTTGGTTGATCTGACCAAGGGCTGACACCGGCCAGAAAAAGGGGGGACTGATTTATTTTTCCTGAATAAATCAGCGCCCCTTTTTTATTCTGTGATGGCGCTCTCGAACGGGCCCGAATGCCATTCACCATGTCGAAATCAGACACCGTCGTGCCGCTCCCAGGCTATTTGCGATCAACTCCAGGCACGTAAGGTGACGCATCATTTCATCGCCCTGCGTCGTCGTCCGACCGATTTGTAACGCTGCAGCGCTTGAGGTGCGCCGCTCTGGAGCAGGGCAACAGGAAGAAATGATGATCGCCTGACACGTCGTCAGTACGCCCAAACGTCGATCACCAGAGAACAACAAAAACAATGAATAGCCTGAACTCGAAGGACTCGAACGGTCAGTTGGCGCAGGGCTTCAAGCCGCGTCATGTCACCATGCTTTCCATTGCCGGCATCATCGGTGCGGGGCTGTTTGTCGGCTCCGGCCACGCCATTGCCGCCGCCGGCCCGGCCGTCTTGCTCGCTTATCTCTTCTCCGGTCTGCTGGTCGTGCTGGTCATGCGCATGCTCGGTGAAATGGCCGTGGCCCACCCGGACACGGGATCGTTTTCCACCTATGCCGATCAGGCCATCGGCCGTTGGGCGGGGTTCACCATTGGTTGGTTGTATTGGTGGTTCTGGGTGTTGGTCATTCCGATTGAGGCGCTGGCCGCCGGGCACGTCTTGAACCAGTGGTTTCCCCAAGTCGATGCGTGGTTGTTCGCGTTGCTGTCGATCATTTTGCTGGTGGTGACCAACCTGTTCAGCGTGTCCAAGTACGGCGAGTTCGAGTTCTGGTTTGCGATGGCCAAAGTGGTGGCGATCATCGGGTTCATCGGGCTGGGTTTTGCGGTGTTGATGGGCTGGATTCCGGAGCGTGAGGCCAGCGGTTTGAGCCGTTTGATGGAAGAGCACGGCGGGTTCGCCCCGAATGGTTTGTCGGCGGTGGTCGGGGCTTTCATCACCATCATGTTCAGTTTTATCGGGACGGAAGCGGTGACCATCGCGGCCGCCGAATCGAGCAACCCGGCGCAGAACATCGCCAAGGCCACGCGCTCGGTGATCTGGCGCATCGGCGTGTTTTATCTGTTGTCGATTTTCGTGGTGATTTCCGTGGTGCCCTGGAACGATCCGCTGCTGGCGTCCGTTGGCTCTTACCAGCGCGCGCTGGAGCTGATGAACGTTCCCAACGCCAAGTTCCTGGTCGATGTGGTCGTGCTGATCGCGGTGGCCAGTTGCATGAATTCCTCGATCTACATTTCCTCGCGGATGCTGTTCTCGCTGGGTCGTCGCGGCGATGCTCCGCAACCGTTAAAGGTTACCTCTGCAGCGGGCGTGCCGAGGGCAGCGGTGATTGCCAGCACCGTGATCGGTGCCGGGGTGACGCTGTTCAGCTATTTCATGCCGGCGGGGCTGTTCCAGTTTCTGCTCGCCAGTTCCGGCGCGATTGCGTTGCTGGTGTATCTGGTGATCGCGGTTTCGCAATTGCGCATGCGCCGGATGCTGCGTCGGCAGAATGTCGAGCTGACGTTTCGCATGTGGCTGTTTCCATGGCTGACGTGGCTGGTGATCGCGTTCATCTGCGCTGCGCTGGCGGTGATGATGGTGACGCCCGAGCATCGTCTGGAAGTGACGTCGACCATTGGGCTGGCGCTGGCGATTTCGTTTATCGGGCTGGTGACCACGCGCCAGCATGGACAGGCGAGGGTGGCGGTTTCAGCGGGCAAGGCCTAGGTTTTTCTGGTGCTTGAAAGGTGGGGCTGGCCCCGGCATGGACGCAGGGGATGTCCGATCACCGGGCTTCGGCTCGCAGCCAACGTCTGACCTCGCCCTGTATCGCATACGCCGGAGCCTCGACCGCATTGAAATCCTGCGAATACCGCTGCGCAAACCCTTCGACTCCCCATTCCTGAAACTGCTGCACATGCTTCAGTTCGTGCGCCCAGAGCGCCACGTTCTGCTCTGCGGTTTCAGCGTCGCGGAACAGGATGATGTCGATCAGCGTCACCGCGCCGACATCCGGGTTTTGCAGGATGGCCGTGGCGGCGTTGTATTGGCCGTCATCGGTGACTTTGTAGTGCACGGCATCGAGGACGCCGGGTTCATACCAGCGCAGCAGTTGCTCCCGGATGTGCGGTGGAATCGGTTTGATGTCGGTACTGGCGGCTTCGGCGCGGGCCTGAGTCAAGCCCTGCGCCAGGACCGGTGCCGCCATCCGGAAAAGGTCTTCAGACAGACGTTCCGGGTCCGGCAGGCAAATGCAGCTGTCGAGGCATACTTGTTTTTCGCCGGCAGGGCAGGTGTCAGCCTGGGCTGGTGCTGCAAGCGTCAAGCAAAGGACCAAGGACAAAAAGGAGGACGCGCCAAAGGCCCCTCGGTGTACGACCCTTTCATTTTGCGTTGCCCCATACATAGTCATTCCATCTACGGGTTGTCAGCGCGAGTGGCTCGGGGAGGGGCATGGTGGTTTTCTCCCGCGTGGTTTCACTTAAGGCTAGATCAAGCCCGGCAGTTTCACCGACCTGTTTCGCCCCAAGGCCTTGGCACTGTACAGCGCCTGATCGGCGGCTTCGATCAAACCTTGCACGGGGGTGAGTCGGGAACCGGCGGCAGTGGCAATCCCGATGCTGACACTCACTCGCCCCAACGGACTGGATTCGTGGGAAATGTTCGCTTGCTGCAACCGGTCGAGGATCAGTTGCGCCACGATCTGCGCACCTTCGCTGTCGGTATTGGGCATGATGACGCCCATCTCTTCACCGCCATACCGCGCCACAAGATCCGAGGGACGGCGCACGCACGTCTCCACGACGTTGCCAACGCGTTGCAGGCAATCGTCGCCGGCAACATGCCCGTAGGAATCGTTGAACAGTTTGAAGTAGTCGATATCAATCATCAGCAGTGCCAAGGACGTGCCGTCGCGCTGCGCTCGTCGCGCCTCCAGGTCCAGCGTCACATCGAAGCAGCGTCGATTGGCCAGACCGGTCAGGGCGTCCTTCATCGCCAACAACTCGAGTTGCCTGTTTGACGAAAGCAACTGCTGCTGAGTGCCCATCAACTCCGCTTCTACTTGGGTTCTGCGTCGGATATCCAGTATCAAAAACCAACCGATGAGACCGGTAAGCGCGAGAAGGCCCGTTACCACCACGGCCGATAGCAGCGCCTCCGTTCGCCACGCGGCGAGGGCTTCGCGTTTCCCGAGTGCGACGGTCGTGATCAGCGGCAGCCGGTCACTTTTGCGAAAGGCGTAGAGCCTTTCCACACCGTCCAGGCTGGAGGTGAACGAGGCGGTGCCGACAGAGCGATCCACCAGATACTTGGCGTAGATCGGTGATTTTGAAAAATTGCGCCCCATGTCCTGCTCGCGGAAGGGGTAGCGAACCAACAACGTACCATCGGTATAAGACAACCCGATGGCACCCTCCTGGCCGACATCGATCTTTCCAAACAGCCGCAGAAAGTTTTCGATGCCCAAGGTCACCGCGACCACTCCGGCAAACTCACCGCGAGCATCATTGAAGCGTCGACTGACGGTGATGACCCATTCCTGATTGGAGCGGCTCTGAATGGGCGGACCGATAAAGGTCTCGGGGGAGGGATCATCGCGGTGATGAATGAAATAGGCCCGATCACTGCTATTTGCCCCGGCCGGAATCGGCCGGTTGGACGACATCAGCCAGCGTCCCTGACTGTCGTAGATGGTGATGCCGCTGAGCTGTGACATCAGCGGTTCCTGCCGGTCGATCAGCGATCTGATCCGCTGGATCTGAACGGGGCCACTGCCTTCGGTTTCCAGGCGTTCGACGAGCCCGAGCAAAAGCGCCGAACTTTGGCGGACAATGCCTTCGGAATAGGTGACAAGCGCCTGGGTCAGGTTCAACCCGTGAACGTCCACTTCCTCCAGCGCTCGCTCTCGAGAGGCCAGCACCTTCCAGACAGTCAGTGAGGCCAGGGAACAGCCGATAACCAACAGCAAAAGCACAACCAGGTGCGTATCTCGCTTCACGTCACTACCTTATGGAAAGTCCGTTTTTCCGTTCCAGAGGCTATTGGATCAAGGCAATAACGGCAGCCGTTCGTCCTCATCGCGCGCAAGGATACAAGCAGTCAGGTGTCGCTGCAGCAATAGATGAACGGGTTACAGCACCGAGCCCCTCTCGACCTCAACCGCGTTTCGGCAGCTTCCAGTTCGGGCGAATGAAGTGGCAGGTGTAGCCATTCGGAATGCGCTCGAGGTAATCCTGATGCTCCGGCTCCGCTTCCCAGAACGGCCCCGCCGGTTCGATTTCGGTGACCACCCGGCCTGGCCACAGACCTGATGCGTCGACATCAGCCGCAGTGTCTTCGGCGATATCGCGTTGCTGCTCGTTCAGGTAATAGATCGCCGAACGATAGCTCGGACCGAGGTCGTTGCCCTGACGGTTGGGTGTGCTCGGGTCGTGGATCTGAAAGAAAAACTCAAGGATCTGCCGATAGCTGATCACGGCGGGGTCGAAGACGATTTCGATGGCCTCGGCGTGGTTGCCATGGTTGCGGTAAGTGGCGTTCGGCACATCGCCACCGGTGTAACCGACCCGCGTCTGCAGCACGCCGGGGTAGCGGCGCAGCAGATCCTGCATGCCCCAGAAGCAGCCGCCGGCGAGAATCGCAGTTTCGGTTTGAGTGGTCATGGCATGTCCTTCCTCTCGAATGGGTCGCAGATGTTCCTTGATATGAGGGAGTGTGGGCCGATTCCAAGGTTGAACCGGTAAATAAACCATGAAGTGCGGGCTTTCGGAATTCTCCTGCTTTTGCTTCACGTCACTGTCTTTGGAGCGCCCGGCGCGGGGCACGCCAATATTGAAGCGAAAAAAAACCGCCAATCAGGCGGTTTTTTCAAAGCGGGATTCAGGTTCTGCCACCGGCGAGCCAACCATCAGGCTCCATTTCTTTGCCACAGGCTGCGGCTACTTTCAAAAAATGCCGCTGACTGGCGGAGACCCTGTTGGGCAAACAGGGTTCTTCGGCACGAAGTCTGGAAGCAGGCGCTGATTGGGCTTTTGGCTTCTTGTGTTTCATGGACACCTCTCGTGCCGGGTTGCTTGAGTCGATCTTATGGGTGGACCAGTGGAAAGACAAGGCGGTCAGTCGTGTCAAAATAAAATCCAAGCGTTTGGTAGTAGGAGATAGCACCTGAGTCAGGTTCTTGTACTTCAATTTCGGTACATCCCAGCTTTCGGGCATAGAACTCTGTTGTCAGTAGTGCCATTGGTGCGATCCAGCCTCGCAGGGTATGGGCCTTGTAGGTGTGACCCTGCAAAAGAACGATTTTTATGCAGATTGTGCTTTTTTCGTGGCGTTGCATAGCACAAACCGCACAGCTCATCTTCGTACCAGAAAGCCAAGTCCAGACCTTTTGCATCTTTTGTTTTCCACTCAAGTACATCATCCCATGGGTATCCAATGGGCCCGCTCCACTGATGGTATGCGTTGATTGCCAAGGGCGTGATCGGGTCGATCCTGAGCAACTGAGCATCAATCCCGGCTGCCAGAGCTCCTGGATCCATGGAAAGCGTTTCGTGCGCAAGTTTGCGGGCTTCTGATTTGAGCGTTTGGTTTCGGAGTTCGGTACCTTTGCCTTTTCTTCGCATCGTCTGTGTTCTGTCCGGTTCAGGCAGAAGACGGTATCGAAGGCGAGGGTGCCCACGTAATCAGGCGTGAGGGACGGCTGCTGTAGGACGCTGCTTATGTGCGTGAAGGACGCAGGAATTGGCTGGTTTTAGTCACATTCAGCGATCCGTCCGCGGCATCGCCGCAATCGGCTGGATCTGCCGGAATGCCTGCGCCGAGCACCAGCGATTTCGCCCTTGCTGCTTGGCCTGATACAGACAGGTATCGGCGGACTTGAGCAAAGTGGCCGGGGTCACCGCATCGTCAACCGGAAAGCGCGTGGTAATCCCCGCACTCGCAGTGACATACCCCAGCGGATGCCCGGCATGTTCAAGTTCCAGCGAGCGAATGGTCTGCAAAATATCTTCAGCCACCTGAATTGCCCCGGCGCTGTCGGTGTTGGGCAATAGCACGGTGAATTCCTCGCCGCCGTAGCGTACGGCGAGGTCCGAAGGCCGCTTGACTGCTTTGCGGATGCCGTCGCCGACCGCGATCAGGCAGTCATCGCCGGCGGCGTGGCCGTACTGGTCGTTGTAGCGCTTGAAGTAGTCGACATCGAGCATGATCAATGACAGCGGCGAACCCTGACGTCGGGCCAGGCGAATCTCATCCGTCAGCGCCGCGTCCAGGCGCCGACGGTTGCCGAGGCCGGTGAGGCTGTCAGTCAGCGCCATGTCGCGCATCGTTTTGTGCGCCGAGCGAATCTCCCGTTCCATCGCCATCCGCTGGCGCAACTGGCTCAGGACGATGAGCCCGAAACAGGCCAGCACCAGAATCAGGAACACCAGCACGAAGCCGTTTTTCAGCAGGTCCTGGCGCCACGGCGCAACGATGGAATCCCGGGACAAACCAGCCTCGACCACCAGTGGGTAGGTGGTCAGGGCGCGATAGCCGTAAAGGCGTTCGGTGTCGTCGACCACCGCCCGGATCTGGACAATGCCCTGATTGGCGTTGGGCAGGTAGGTCTTGAAGATCTCGCTGTTCGCCAGGCTTTTGCCGACCACGGAGGCAATGAACGGCCGGCGCACGAGGATCGTGCCGTCGCGCATCGCCAGCACCAGTGCGCCTTTGTCATCGATGCGGAAGTCACCGTAATAGTCGACGAAATAACTGACCTTGACCGTCCCCAGCAGCACGCCGGCGAACGATCCGTCGGGGTTATTCAAACGCCGCGAGATCGGAATGATCAGGTCATGGGTGGAACGGCTTTCCACCACCTGGCCGATGCGCACGCGCCGGTCTTCATGGGTGCGGTGATACTGGAAATAATCGCGGTCGGCATTGTTGGCCGTCTCAGGCGTGACCTCCTTGTCGGTCACGATCCACTGGCCGTCCGGGCCGTAGATGAACAGGCCATGCAGCTGCGGCATGATTTTCGATTGCTGGATGAGCAGCTTGTGAATCCGCGCCACATCCAGGTTCTGCAAACCATCGCCTTCGACCCGCTCGGCCAGCCCCGCAGTCAGCACATCGACCTGACGGATGGTGTCCTCGGCGTGTTGCGCCGTGGCGCGGGCGAGGTTGGTCACCGAATCGCGTGCGGAAGCAAACACCGAACGGTAATCGCGCCACGTCCTCCAGCTCTCGACGGTCAGAAAAGCCACAACCACCATCAGCATGAAACTGACGGTCAGGCGAAAGGTCGAGCCGGCCTTCACGCCTTGGCGAGGCGCGCGCGGTGTTTCATCTGGGGTGGGCGCTTGCGTCTTGCGTCCGGGCATCAACATTCCCTGGCTGTCGTTGTGAGCGAGTGAACAGTATGACAAGGATCGGAGGGAAGGTCGGGCTGGCTGTGTGATCTGCTCGGCAGTTAGAGCGAATTGTCCGTTTTGAGTTGACGGTGAAACGCTTTTCAGACGATTTATCGCTTTCAGGCGAGTCAGTAATCTGTGCCCATCTTGAACGCAAACGCACTTCCACAACTAAAAAGGGATTCACACATGAGCACTCCAACCTACAACCGCCTGAACAAAGACGACGCCGTGGTTCTGCTGGTCGACCACCAGACCGGTCTGATTTCTCTGGTTCAGGACTTCTCGCCAAACGAGTTCAAGAACAACGTGCTGGCGCTGGCCGATCTGGCCAAATTCTTCGAGTTGCCGACCATCCTCACCACCAGCTTCGAACAAGGCCCGAACGGCCCACTGGTGCCGGAACTCAAGGAAATGTTCCCGGACGCGCCGTACATCGCCCGTCCAGGCCAGATCAACGCCTGGGACAACGAAGACTTCGTCAAGGCGATCAAGGCCACCGGCCGCAAGCAGATCATCATTGCCGGTGTCGTGACCGATGTGTGCGTAGCGTTCCCGACCCTGTCGGCGCTGGCGGAAGGGTTTGACGTGTTCGTGGTGACCGATGCCTCCGGCACCTTCAACACCACCGTGCAGCAAGCGGCGTGGAACCGCATGACCCAGGCCGGTGCACAGATGATGAATTGGTTCTCGGTAGCCTGCGAACTGCACCGCGACTGGCGCAACGACATCGAAGGCCTGGGCAACCTGCTGTCCCAGCGCATCCCGAACTACCGCAACTTGATGAACGGTTATGCGGCACTGACGGCGCATCAGAAATAACCGGATGCCGGATAGACGAAAGCCTGCTTTGAAAAAAGCAGGCTTTCGTCGTTTCTACCGCAAACAGCAGTGCAGGGGACTCGTCACCTCAAACCGTGACGACAATTTTCCCGACCTGCTGGTTGGCCTCAAGAAAACGATGCGCTTCCTGAATGTCATCCAGGGCAAACGTCCTGGCGATGATCGGTTGCAGCGCACCCGATGCCAGCCCGTCGCCGATGAAAGCCTTGGCGCGTGTCAGGATGGCCGGGTCGGAGACGATCTCCGTGTAGAGGTAACCCTTGAGCGTCAGGCATTTGCCGAGCACGGTGAACAGCGGGAACGGCGTTGGCTCCGGGCTCAGGGCACCGTACTCCAGCAGGATGCCGCCGCGCGCCATGCTTTGGGTCAGCGGTTCGAACGACGGGCCGCCCACCGGATCGAACACCACCCGCGCGCCTTTGCCGTCGGTCAGCGCCATGACGGCTGCAACCATGTCTTCTTCGTCGCTGACGATCACGTGTGCGGCGCCAGCGTCGAGCAAAGCTTGTTTCTTGGCGCGGGTCCGGGTGACGGCAATCGAGGTGGCGCCGACCATTTTCGCGATCTGGAAGGCTGCCAGGCCGACGCTGCTGGAGGCGGCGGTGACGATCACGAAATCGTCCTTTTGCAGTTTGGCCTGTTCGACCAGCGCACCCCACGCGGTGACGTATTGCATCCAGGACGCCGCCGCTTGTTCAAACGACAGGTTCTGCGGGTGTTTGACGGTGAGGTGGGCGGGTACGTTGGCCAGTTCGCCGTAAGTGCCCCAGCGCGCGATGTCCAGCGGCGGAATCAGGCTGACGGCATCACCGATCTTGAACTCGCTGACGTTGGCGCCGACCGCCACCACCACACCGGCCGCTTCGTAGCCGAGACGGCTGGGAAACTCCGCTTCCTGCAGATAGGCGTGATTACGGAACATCACTTCGGCGCGATTCAGGCCAAAGGCTTTGACCTCGATCTGCACTTCGTCCGCAGCGGGCGCCGGGACGTCGACGTTTTCCAGTTTCAGGACGCTCGCGTCACCGTATTCATGAATCCTGACAATGCGTGCCATCTGTACTTCCTCGGTTATCGATGAAATTGCACCGACGTGAGCCGGTGCCATGGACGCCAATTTAGGCTTTGGCCTGCTCCGGATAAAGGCCTAGGATGGCGCAACACTAGAAACAACGAGTTTCCAATGGATCGCCTCACACTCATGGCCACCTTCGTCAAAGCGGTGGAGCTGGGCTCCTTCAGCGCGGTGGCGGACGAACTCAACCTGTCCCCGCAAATGGTCGGCAAGCAAGTGAAGATGCTCGAGCAGCATCTGGGCGTTTCGCTGCTCAACCGCACCACCCGCAAGCAAAGCCTCACGGATTTCGGCCGCACGTTCTATCAGCGGGCCAAGCTGATTCTGGCCGACATGGACGCCGCCGAAGAAATGGCCGCCGTGACCCGGGGCGTGCCCAGCGGCCGGTTGCGGATCAATGCGCCCGTCACGTTCGGCGTCAGCACGCTGTCGCCGAAGCTGCTGGAGTACATGGTTCGTTATCCGCAAGTGTCGGTGGACCTGACGCTGTCGAACGAACTGGTCGACCTGGTGGACGGCGGATACGACGCTGTATTTCGCATCGGCGAACTCGCCGACAGCGGCCTGAAGGCACTGCCGCTGATGCCCTATCAAATGGTGCTGTGCGCGGCACCGTCCTACCTCGCACGCCGCCCAACCATCACCACGCCTTGGGACCTTCAGGAGCATGAATGTCTGGCGTTCGCCTATTCGGACGGCCGCTCACACCTGCGATTCGAAGGCCCGGAAGGCTGTATCGATGTACCGATTAAAAGCCGATTGACGATTAATCAGGGCGATCCGTTGCTGTCCGGAGCAGTGGCGGGGCTGGGGGTGGTGATGCTCCCGCTGGAGCTGGTCAAGGATTCGCTGAGAAGCGGGACACTGGTGAGTCTGCTGCCGCAGTACAAGGTGCCGGTTTAGCCGATGAATCTTCTGTATGCGCCGGATCCGAGGCTGACGCCGAAGTTGAGGAGTTTTATTGATTTTGTGCGCGTAGCGTTTGGATAAGCGCTGCATTGAGTGATGAAGGCTTAACGATCAGAGATTTGTCGCAACAAAATCCCTGAATCCGAGCTTCACATACTTTCGCGACTCATCGACAATGCGCGCTCTGTTCCGGGGTAGTTCAGCGGTAGAACACTCGGCTCTTAACCGGGTGGGCGCTGGTTCGAATCCAGCCCCCGGACCCACTACATAGTAGGTCACAAGGAAGTATGTCCAGGCCTGAGGGTGAATCGGGTGCGCTCGGCGAAATAAACGCCGGTTATGCGCACTTTCAACTGTCTCGCGCGCTCACTGCACGCGACAACGACGCCAGTCCGCAAGCACTTGCCCGGATCGAACGCTGGCAAAAGGTTCTCGAAAACCTGATGCATGGCCGTGCACTTTATGGCTCGCGGACGCCGTTTGCCGACCTGCCAGAATGGATCACGCTGGAAGTGGCCACTGGCGGCTTTGCAACGGGCAACCTTCTGGCCGGTGGCGAGTTGACCGCTCATGAGCGCCTGTTGGCGTCATCGATTCCTGGCATTCGAGCGGGTTACGAACGACTCGATTTGAATAGGTGGCATCTTTCAGACGAAGGCGTCAGAACGCTGCAAGAGCGATTGACGAACGAAGACTATCGGATCGATGTACCGGAAGAGGCCGCTTTGCTGACAGTGGCCTGGTTTCTGGGGCAACAACGCGTCGAAGAAGCCAGGACGTTGATCGAGCAGATCGCGCCTTTCTTCGAACGAGTGCGTTTCTTTCCCGCGGCAGCCAACGAGCGCCCACTCTCGATGGCTGAAGTTGAAGTTTTCAATGCTGGTCAAATCAGCCTGCGGCTGTCCGACCTCTTACCCCAGCCTCGTCTTACCGTCCAAAAGCATGTTGTTGAACACAGGTTGCCCCTCTACGACACGGCGGTCTCGCTGTTCCTGCTGACGTACAACGATGGTTGGCCTTGCAGGCATTACCCTGAAGGCTGGTTCGAGCGCGCTTCGGTGCTCGGTAAAGAATTTGATATCGCCACTGAGGCTGATCCCCGCCGCGCGGGTAACTCCAGTGATCGGGCGGCGGAGTTGCTGGCATTGCTCAAGCAATGCTCTATCGATCCTGCATCGCTAACGGGGCGCCAGGTTGGGCGCATTCGCAGAATCGTCGACGACTTTGTAGCCAAGCATGGACACCCTGAGTCCGAAGAACATTCCAGCAAGCGCGCACAGCAGCGCCATCACGTATCAGCCTCGGCACACCATCTGATTGCCAAGGCTGCTTCCGCGCGACTGGCGAGATATCCAGTCTCGGAAGGCATCTCTGATTTCGCGCCGTTACTGACGCCCATCACCAACGAAGAGGCGAAGGCTTATTCATTGAAGGAGGGGGAGACCATTCCTCCTTCGATTCGTCGACGCCTCGAACGCTGCCGAAAGGGAACGGTTGCAGAGTTGATTGAACATGGGGTCATTACATCCGCAGATACCGTGGCGAAAGTGCTGCCAGCGATGACGGCGCAAATCTGTAGCGCCGGATATCGAGACGTAGCGCTGCGGGCACTGTCTGTCGCAACTTATTGTGCGTTCAGGCGTCGACGCTCTCTATTACTGCTGAACATGCAGCGTCAGGTGAGAGTCGATGATTTACCTTGGGTGAAAGCCCTGGAGACCGAGTACGAGGCGGGAGCTCTGGCGATTGAAGGTGCCAGACAGGCTTTGGTCGAGGCGTCCGCATTGACCCTTGTTGCATTTCCTCAGGCCATTCTGCCAAACAAGTTGCTTCAGGAATTTTCCTCGCTTGCCGAATTGGCCAAGCTGGATCTTCCCTTCGTAGAGGAGATCGCGGCTGACATTTTCATGGGCGCTTTCTCCGGCAAGTTCGTGAAGGCTGCCAAGCGTTCAGTCCGGCTGATGGCCGGATCTCTTTACGCACGCTATTACGATATCGATATGGATCAGTTGGCTGCACTACCCAAGCAGCGGAATTCACGAAGCAACAGTGGTGTGCTGGCTGGTTTGTGCGCGCGGCGGGCGAATGCCGATATCGGTAGATGGAGCCCGGCGAACAACGGCACGATCATCGAACAGCAACAGATATTGACCACGCAAAATCTGGCAATCCTGTTTGATGATCTGGACCTGAAGACGCTGTTACATGATCGCTTGGGTTCAATGGCCGAGGCATGTTTCAAATGGATATGCAGTCGGCAGCAGATGCAGATCAAGTTCTACCATGCACGTCTGGTCATGTTGAAAAACACCGCGTATGCGTGGCGCCAGATGATGTTTTATCTGTCGATGCTGGATCAGTCTCGATTGGAGAGCGTGCTTGGAAACATTGAAGTGCACTTCGCCGCTCAATCCGGCGCATTTCAGGGACGATTTCTTCCCGCCATGATCGGGTTGCGCATGGCGGTATCTGGGTGTCGGTTGACTTCGGCTCACCAAGAGCGCGAGGGAAGTAAGGTTTTTCTTGGGTGGACCACTGAACGGCACTGGCTGATGCCTTCCTAGATATCGGAAAGCTCCAGGCGTAACGAAAAGCCTGCCTTCAAAAGCAGGCTTTTCGCATTTTCAGAGATGCCTTCATTTCAACGCCGCCCGGTCCGCGTACTCACATCCACCCAAACCGCCAACACCAGAATGCTGCCCTTGACGATCATCTGCCAGTAACTGTCGACGTCGAGCATGGACATGCCGTTGTCCAGGCTGGTGATGACCAGCGCGCCGAGGAGGGCGCCATAGACCGTGCCGGAACCGCCGCGCATCGAGGTGCCGCCGATGAAGCAGGCGGCGATGGCGTCGAGTTCGCCCATGCTGCCGGCCGAGGGGGAGCCGGCGGCCAGGCGCGCAGTGTTGACCACGCCGGCGAGGGCGCACATCACGCCCATGATCCCGAAAATCCAGAGTTTCACGGCCTGCACATTGATACCGGACAGGCGCGTCGCTTCCATGTTGCTGCCCACGGAATAGACGCGTCGGCCGAACACGGTCTGGCTGGTCACGTAGCTGAATCCGCCCAATAGAATCAACAGAAGCAGGACCGGCACGGGAATGCCGTCATAGCTGTTGAGGGTCTGGACAAACCCGGCCAGCACTGCGCCGATCAACAACACGCGTGCCACGTCACGCACCAGTGAGTGTGCCGCGAGGCCGTGAAGGGCGCGATTGCGCCGTTGTTTCCAGGTCAGGAACATCGTCAGTGCGAACAGCAGGACGCCCAGGCCGGCGCCGATTGCATGTGGCAAATAACCTTGGCCAATGTAAACAAGCTCCGGAGACACCGGCGCAATGGTCGTGCCTCCGGTGATTCCCAGCAAAATCCCCCGGAACGCCAGCATCCCGCCCAGCCCCACGATAAATGACGGAATGCGCAGGTACGCCGCCATGTAACCGTTGGCGAGGCCGATCAGCAATCCGCACACCACCACAAGGCTCAGGTTCGCCAGCAGTGGTACGTGATAGACAACGTCGAGAATGGCTGCCACGCCACCGAGCAGGCCCAGCAATGAGCCGACCGACAGATCGATCTCGCCGCTGATGATGACCAGCACCATGCCGCAGGCGAGGATCCCGGTGATGGACATCTGGCGCAGCAGGTTGGAGAGGTTGCGCGGTGTCAGGAATCCGCCCTCGGTCTGCCAGCTGAAGAACAGCCAGATCAGCGCCACGGCAAACACCAGTGCGAGCATCTTGTAGCGGGTGAAAAGTTGTTTGACCTGATTCATTTACGCGGATTTCCGATCTTTATTGTTATGGCTGTCAGGCTGGCTGAGTGCTGCGGCGAGCACCTGTTCCTGAGTGAGTTCGCGGTTGATGAAATCGCCCTGCAACCGGCCTTCGCCGATCACCAGTACGCGGTCGGAAACGCCGAGCACCTCGGCCAGTTCCGAAGACACCATGATGATCGACACGCCTTCGGCGGCCAGCATCCCCATCAACTTGTAGATCTCGTACTTCGCGCCGACATCCACCCCTCGGGTCGGCTCGTCGAGGATCAGCACCCGGGGCCTGGTCAGCAGCATCTTCGCCAACACGGCTTTTTGTTGATTGCCTCCGGACAGGCTGGTGATCGGCAGGAACGGGCTCGCGGTCTTCAGGTGCAGGCGCGAAATTTCCCGATCGATGCTGCCCAGTTCGGCTTCGGCGTCGATGCGGGTCAGTTTCGAGAAACTGTCCAGCACGGCCAGGGTGATGTTCTGGCCGACACCCAGGTCGGGAATGATCCCCTGACGCTTGCGGTCTTCGGGCACCAGGCACACGCCGGCGCGAATTGATTTGAGCGGCGTACGGGTGTCGATGGGGTGGCCGTCCAGCCAGACTTCGCCTTCGTGGCGACCGGGGTAGGCGCCAAACAGCGCGGTCACAAGCTCCGTGCGGCCGGCACCGACCAGCCCGGCGATGCCGAGGATTTCCCCGCGTTTGAGGCTGAACGAAACGTCGTCGACCCGTTTGCGTTTGGGGTTGTCGACGTCGTAGCAGGTGATGTGGCGCGCCTCGAAAATCACCTCGCCGATGTCGTGGGGTTCGGTGGGGTAGAGGTTGCTCATTTCCCGGCCGACCATCTGGGTGATGATCTGGGGAATATCCATGTTTTCCATGGCGGTCGTGGCGATGTGTTTACCGTCCCGGATCACCGAAATGGTGTCACACACGGCGGCCACTTCATCGAGTTTGTGCGAGATATAAACGCAGGCGACGCCCTTGGCCTTTAGGTCGCGGATGATGTCCAGCAACACCTCGATTTCCGAGCGGGTCAAGGCCGAAGAAGGTTCGTCGAGGATCAGCAGGCGTGCCTGCTTGTTCAGGGCCTTGGCGATTTCCACCAGTTGCTGATAACCGCCGCCGTACTGCGAAACCGGCAGCGACACGTTCATGTCCGGCACTTTCAGTTCACGCATCAGGGCTTCGGCGCGGTGGATCATCGCCGGGTAATTCATCCGCCCACCCGGCAGCGTCAGCTCATGGCCCATGAAAATGTTCTCGGCCACCGAGAGGTCGGGAACCAGCGTCAGTTCCTGATGGATGATGACGATGCCGGCGGCTTCCGTTTCGCTGATCGATTGCGCCTTGAGCGGTTGACCGTCCCACAGGATTTCACCGTCCCAGGTGCCATGGGGATAGACCGCAGACAGGATTTTCATCAGCGTGGACTTGCCGGCGCCATTCTCGCCGCACAGCCCGACGCACTCGCCTGGCCTGACCTTGAGGTCGATGCCATTGAGTGCTTTGACACCGCCGAAGGTTTTGACGATGCCGTTCATTTGCAGCAGAAAGTCGGACATGGCAGAGACTCATAAGCGGCAGATACAGGACTGAACCCGCAGGCGCAAAACGCCTGCGGGGGCATCACTCACTGAGTGTCACTTTCCGGCGAGCTGCGCCTTGGTATAGAAGCCGTCCTGTTCCAGCAGGTCGATGTTGTCCTTGGTCAACGGGGTCGGGGTGAGCAGGATGGTGTCGACTTTTTTGCTGCCGTTGTCGTACTGCGAGCTGTAGGCGGGCTTCTCGTTGCGCGCCAGTTGCACCGAGAGTTTGGCGGCTTCGGAGGCAATCAGTTTCAGCGGTTTGTAAACGGTCATGGTTTGAGTGCCGGAGATCACCCGCTTGACCGCTGCCAGGTCCGCGTCCTGTCCGGAGATCGGCACCTTGCCGGCCAGTTGCTGAGCGGCCAGGGCCTGAATGGCGCCGCCGGCCGTGGCGTCGTTGGAGGCGACGATGCCGTCGATTTTGTTGTCGTTGCGGGTCAAGGCGTTTTCAACAATGCTCAGCGCCTCGGTCGGGTTCCATTCCTTCACCCATTGCTGGCCGACGATCTTGATATCGCCCTTGTCGATGGCCGGTTGCAGCACTTTCATCTGACCTTCGCGCAGGACTTTCGCGTTGTTGTCGGTGGGCGCACCGCCCAGCAGGAAGTAATTGCCCTTGGGCGCTGCGTGCAGCACGCCGCTGGCCTGCATCTCGCCGACCTTTTCGTTATCGAAGGAAATGTAGGCGTCGATATCGGCGTTGAGTATCAGACGGTCATAGGACACGACCTTGATCCCGGCTTTCTTCGCTTCGGCCACCGCATTGGTCAGCACGGTAGCGTTGAACGGCACGATGACGATGACATCGACGCCGCGGGAAATGAGGTTTTCGATTTGCGAAATTTGCTTTTGCTCGTTGGCATCGGCCGACTGCACGAAGACCTTGGCGTCCATTTTCTCCGCTGCCGCAACGAAGTAATCCCGGTCACGGGACCAGCGTTCCAGCCGCAGGTCGTCAATGGAGAAACCGATTTTCGGGTGGGCAGCGTCGGCCATAACCGGCAGCGACAACAGGGCCAGGGCGCTGGCCAGCAGCGTGCGTTTTACATTCTTCATGGTGGTGCGTCCTTTTATTTTTGTTTGAAAGACACGGCCTGACGATGAATATCGGGCTGATGGAACTGTAGAGAATCAGCTGGCGCAACGGACTACAGATTTGTCGCGCAAATGTCACAGCGCCCGCAGTCCCCATTGGCGATCAGCGATAGATGAAACGGTTGACGACGTTTTCGAGCATTTCCTGCCGGCCGCTGACGGCCTGCGGGTTCAGTTCGTTGGCGAAGGCGTGCTCGGCCAGTGACTGGAGATTGAACTCGCCTTCAAGAACCGCCTGGCCGAACGGCTGCTGCCAGCCGGCGTAGCGTTGGTCCTTGAGCCGTTGAAGCTGGTCGTTCTGGACCATGGCGGCGGCCCGCTCGAGCGACAGGGCGAGTACGTCCATGGCACCGACGTGGCCGTGAAACAGATCGACCTCGTCGAGGCTCTGGCGGCGCACCTTGGAGTCGAAGTTGAACCCGCCATTGCCGAACCCGCCGGCCTTGAGGATTTCATAAGTGACGAGGGTCATTTCCTCGACGCTGTTGGGGAATTGATCGGTGTCCCAGCCGTTTTGCGGGTCGCCCCGGTTGGCATCGATGCTGCCGAAAATCCCCAGCGAGACGGCCGTCGCCACTTCGTGATGAAAACTATGACCGGCCAGGGTCGCGTGGTTGGCCTCGATGTTGACCTTGATTTCCTTTTCCAGACCGAACTGCTGGAGAAAACCGAACACCGTGGCGCTGTCGTAATCGTATTGGTGTTTGGTTGGCTCCTGCGGCTTGGGCTCGATCAGCAGGTCACCTTTGAAACCGATCTTGTACTTGTGCTCGACCACCATGCGCATGAAGCGACCCAGTTGTTCGCGCTCGCGTTTCAGGTCGGTGTTGAGCAGGGTTTCGTAGCCCTCGCGACCGCCCCACAACACATAGTTGGAGCCTTTGAGGCGTTGAGTCGCGTTCATGGCGCTGAAGACCTGGGCCGCGGCGCAGGCGAACACTTCAGGATCCGGGTTGCTGGCGGCACCGGCGGCAAAGCGCGGATTGCTGAAACAGTTGGCGGTGCCCCACAGCAGCTTGATTCCGCTTTCTTCCTGATGGCGTTCCAGGTGATCGACCATTTGGGCGAAGTGGTTGCGGTACTCCTTCAGCGAGTGGCCTTCGGGGGCGACATCCGTGTCGTGAAAGCAGTAGTAGTCGATACCCAGCTTGGAGAAAAACTCGAACGCGGCCTGCGCCTTGCCAATGGCCAGTTCCATCGGGTCGCCGGCGTGTTGCCATGGGCGCTTGAACGTCCCTGCGCCGAACACGTCGGAGCCCGGCCAGACAAAGGTGTGCCAATAACAGGCGGCCATGCGCAGGTGTTCGCGCATCGGCTTGCCGAGGATGATCTTGTCGGCGTCGTAGTGACGGAAGGCAAGGGGAGAATCGCTGGCAGGACCTTCGTAGCGGATCCGCTCGACATCGGGGAAGTACGGCATTGGCAATGTCCTTGTTGTTCTTGGTTGTTGTTCTCGGTTGTTGTTCTTGGGGCGTGTCCCGATACTAGCAACGGCCCTGTGCCTGCCGATTACGAAAATCACCAACACGGAGTGCGATTTTGCGTATTGAGATTCGCCCTCTGCGCGCCTAGTCTGTGCAGACCGCCTCTACGGCAAGGGGCCCGGAACAAGCCTGAAAACAATGAAAACCGTACCGCCTGTTCACCGCATCGCCCTGTTGTTCAACGGGAGCAAGATCTATGACCGCGGCATCATCAGCGGCATCGGCAACTACCTGAGCAGCACGCGCGCGTCCTGGGATCTGTTTCTGGAGGAGGATTTTCTCTGCCGCTTGAAGGGCATCGAGCGCTGGCAAGGCGACGGAATCATTGCCGACTTTGACGACCCGCTGATTGGCGAGGCGCTGGCCGACATCAAGTTGCCCGTGGTGGCGGTGGGTGGTTCTTACCAGGATGAGCGCGCCTATCCCAAAGGCATCCCGTACGTCGCGACCGACAATAACGCGCTGATCACCATGGCTTACGAGCACTTGATCGAGGCCGGGCTGCAACGGTTCGCCTGCTTCAGCCTGCCCGAAGCGCAGGCGAACCGATGGGCCCAGGAGCGCGAAAAGGCTTTTCTAAAATTGATGCAGCGGGACGGCTTGCACGCCGAGGTCTATCGCGGCATGGGGACCAGCGCGCCGCTGTGGGACAGCGCCGTCGAACAACTGATCGCCTGGCTGCAAAGCCTGCCCAAGCCGATTGGCATCATCGCGGTCAGTGACGCTCGCGCCCGGCAGTTGCTGCAAGCTTGCCTGACCGCCGGAATCGCCGTTCCGGAGCAGGTGGCGTTGATCGGCATCGACAACGACCCGCTGACCCGCAGCCTGACCCGGGTCCCGCTAAGTTCGGTGATCCAGGGCACTGAAACCATGGGCCGCACCGCCGCGCAACTGCTGCACCAGATGCTCCACGGCAAACCGTCAACGGGTGCGCATTTCCTGATCCCGCCTGAAGCGATCAACGTCCAGGTGTCGAGCCTGCATCAACCTTTGGGCAACCCCTACGTGATGCAGGCGCTGCTGTTCATCCGCCAATATGCCTGCCAGGGCATCAAGACCGCGCAAGTGGCGGCTTATGTCGGCGTGTCGCGTTCCTCGCTGGAGTCGCACTTTCGCGCGGTGCGTGGTTGCAGCGTGCATGACGAGATTCTGCGTTTCAAACTGGCGGCGGCCACTCGCGGACTGGAAAAAACCGACACGCCGATTGCGGATGTTGCCCGCACCTGTGGTTTCAAATCCGCACAGTACCTGCACACGGTGTTCCGTCGAGAGTTCGGGTGTACGCCCCGGGAATATCAGCAGGGCGCCCGATAGCCGGCCACTCAAAAACGATCCAGCCGGTAGCGCTCGCTCGACGGGAGAATACGCGCCGTGTCCTGCGCCGACGGCAATACCATCCCCCCAACCATCTCCGCCGTCACCGCCGCCTGCGTCAGCCCCAAATGCTGATGCCCGAACGCAAGGAACACCCTCCCGTCACACACCCGATCAATCACCGGCAACGAATCCGGCAGCGACGGCCGAAATCCCATCCATGGCGTGGCTGCCTCGACACTCAACTCATCACGAAACAACCCTTTGCTCAACCGATGCAACTGCCAGGCGCGGGCCATGGTCGGTGGGGCTTCGAGGCCGGCGAATTCGACGGTGCCGGCCAGGCGCAGCCCGTCGGACATCGGTGTCATGATGAATTTACGTTCCAGCGAGGTGACGGGGAAGGGCAGTCGGTTGTGTTCGTGAGGCAGCATCAGGTGATAGCCGCGCTCGGTATCCAGCGGGACGTTTTTGCCGGTCAGTGCGGCGGTGAGTTTTGCCGAGTGGGCGCCGCAGGCGATCAGCACCTGGCGAGCTGACAGGGTGCCGGTTCCGGTCATCAGATTGACGCCATGCTCATGCAGTTGCCCGCCCTGAACCGCCTGTTTCACAAACTGCACGCCGCTGGCTTTCGCCGCGTCCACCAACTCACGCACGACGCGGTAGGGATCGATGAAGTGCCCGGTGTTCGGGAAAAACAGTCCGCCTTGAATCTGTTCGCTCAGTTGCGGCGCGGTCTCGCGTACCGCACCGGCCTGCCACCAATCGACCGGCACCTGCTGCTGTTGCATGCGTCGCTGTAATGCTTCGAGGGCCGGACGCGAGTCGGGGCGTTCGAACACCAGCAGCGAACCTTCCATCTTCAGCAGGTCGGGGCGCTGAATGTCATGAAGCAAGCGCTGCCAGGCGTCGAGCGAGCTTTCATTCAGCGCCCTCAACCCGGCGACGGTACGCTGGAACGGCGCCGAGCGCAGGTTCAGCAAAAGCCGCGCAAACCAGGGCAAGGCGCGGGGCAGGTATTTCCAGTCCAGGCGCAGCGGCCCCATCGGGTTCATGAGCATGGCGGGCAGGCGTTTGAGGATCGAGCTGTCGGCAATCGGAAATACTTGCTCGGTCGCCAGGTGCCCGGCGTTGCCGAACGAGGCGCCGTGGCCCGGTTCCTGCGGATCGATCACCACCACCCGCAAACCCTGACGGGCCAGGCGCAGGGCGCTCGCGACGCCGATGATGCCGGCGCCGACCACGGCGATGTCGTGCGGGTTATTCGGCATTTTTCGCGGTTTCCCTTTGGCCATCGAGCAAGCGACGCAGCGACAGTGGATTGGCGTGTTTGAGCGCGGTCGGCAGCAGGCTGTCGGGGAAATCCTGATAGCAGACCGGGCGCAGGAAACGCAGGATCGCCGCCGTGCCCACCGACGTGGTGCGCGAATCGGAGGTCGCCGGGAACGGCCCGCCATGCACCATCGCATCGCAGACTTCAACGCCGGTCGGCCAGCCGTTGACCAGCAGGCGCCCGGCCTTGCGCTCCAGCGTTGGCAGCAATGCGCGGGCCTGTTGCAGATCCTCGTCATCGAGATGCAGCGTGGCGGTCAGTTGGCCTTCCAGCTGCTCGAGCACCTGACGGATTTCAGCGTCGCTGGCGCATTGCACGATTACGGACGCGGCGCCGAAGGCTTCGGCCTGCAACGAATGATCAACAAGGAAATCGGCGGCGTTGGTGACGAACACATGAGCCTGGCCCTGATTCGGTTCCGTCGCGCGCTGGCCGACGGCGGCAATGTGCGCCCGGGTATTTTCCGCGAGAGCATTCACGCTGGACTCATAGGCATTGAAAATCCCCGGCGTCAGCATGGTCTGCGCGGGGCTGCGTTGAACGAATTCAGTGGTGGCGCCAATGAAGGCGTCCAGCGCCGGCCCCTTGTGGGCGATGACCAGACCGGGATTGGTGCAGAACTGACCGGCGCCCAAGGTCAGCGAAGCAACAAAACCCTGGGCCAATGTTTCGGGGCGATTCTGCAACGCTGCTGGGAACAACAAAACCGGATTGATCGAACTCATTTCAGCGTATACCGGAATCGGCTCGGGCCGGGCTTGGGCCGCTTTGATCAGCGCGAGGCCGCCACTGCGCGAACCGGTGAAGCCGACGGCCTTGATCCGTGGATCGCTGACCAGCGCAATCCCCACTTCGCGGCCGGAGCCGTACAACAACGAGAACACACCTTCCGGCAACCCACAGGCCTTGACCGCCCGCGCTACGGCGCGACCAACCAGTTCGCTGGTGCCGGGATGGGCGCCGTGGGCCTTGACGATCACCGGGCAACCGGCGGCCAGGGCCGAAGCGGTATCGCCGCCCGCCACCGAGAACGCCAGTGGAAAGTTGCTTGCACCAAACACCGCCACCGGGCCCAGTGGAATCTGCCGCTGACGCAGATCCGAACGCGGCAGCGGCTGGCGCTGTGGTTGCGCGCTGTCGACTCGCACATCCAGCCATTCACCGGCCCGCATGGTGCGGGCAAACAAACGCAGTTGCTGGCAGGTGCGGCCCCGCTCGCCCAGCAGGCGCGGGCGCGGCAGGCCGGTTTCGGCCAGGGCGCGGTCGATCAGTTCGTCGCCCAGCGCTTCGATTTCGCAAGCGATGGTTTCAATGAATTCGGCCCGTGCCTCAAGCGATGTCTCGCGATAACGGTCGAGCGCCGCCCAGGCCAGTGCGCAGGCCTGCTCCACATGCTCGGCAGAACCGCCGGCGTAGGCCGGTTGCAAAGGCGTGTTGGTGGCGGGATTGATTCCGTGGATGACGTCGCGGTCGCCGGTGAGGGTGTGCTGACCGATCAGCAGTTGGCCCGTCAGAGTCATGGCGCATTCCTTATCAATAAAACAGGTCACGAATAGAGCCCGCCACCGTGGGGGGCGGCGGGCTTGAGCGCAGTGGCAGGTCAGGCGAAGTTCTGTTCCGCCGACCAGTTTTCGTACCAGTGACGGAACAGCGCGTACTGGGCTTCTGCGTAACGACGCTGGGAGTCGCTGAGCGCATCGGTTTCGTTGAAATGCAGGGTGTATTCCTTGTCGCCGTTGAGCACCATCAGGTGTTTGTAATACAGCACCAGATCCGTGCCTTCGTCGAAGGACGACAGCACCGCCAGCGCCGATTCCAGCTCGCGGGCCTGACGCCGGGCCTTGGCGTCACCCTTGGCCGCCTGCTTGCTCAGGGCCACCAGTTGCAGCACTTCGCGGGGCAGGGCGTTGCCGATGCCGGTGATGGCGCCGGTGGCGTTGCAGTTGACGAAACCGTGCACGACCTGGGTGTCGACACCCACCATCAGGGTCACGTCATCCTCCTTGGAGGTGATGTTTTCAGCGGCGTAGCGCAGATCGGCGCCACCGCCGAATTCCTTGAAGCCGATCAGGTTCGGGTATTCACGGCGCAGTTCGAAGAACAGGTCGGCGCGGGTGGCGAAGCCGTAGTAAGGACTGTTGTAGATCACCGCCGGCAGGTTTGGCGCGGCTTGCAGAATCGCCGCGAAGTGGGCTTTTTGCGCCGCCGCCGAAGCGCCACGGGACAACACTCGAGGAATCACCATCAAACCCTGCGCGCCGACTTTCGCCGCATGGGCCGCGTGGGACACCGCCTCACGGGTGTTGACCGCGCCGGTGCCGACGATGGTCGGAATCCCGGCGGCCACCAGCCGCGCCACGCCTTCCTGACGCTCGGCTTCGGTGAGCAGCGGCCAGTCGCCCATGGAGCCGCAATACACGACGGCGCTCATGCCGATGTCGATCAGCTCGCGCCCCTTGGCCACCAGCGCATCGTAGTCCGGTTTGCGCGTGGCGGTGCACGGGGTCATCAGGGCGGGCATGCAGCCGGTGAAGATGTTGTCGCTCATTATCGTTCTCCTTGGAACGGTCATTCAGAGGGGTTTGAAAAAAAGCGCAGCGGCTCAGATGCCCCACGCGAACGGATCTGTTTCGTCGATCAGCAGCGTGCTGTCGGCGGTCATGTGGGCGCGGCCGGTGATGTAGGGGCGGATGCGCTCGCCTTCCCATTCAAAGCGGCCTTCGAACTGGCTGCCGGTGATGCTCGCCTGCACCCAGCGCTCGCCCGGCGCGAGTTTTTCGTCGGCGGCCAGACACGCCAGTTTGGCGCTGGTGCCGGTGCCGCAAGGGGAGCGGTCGTAGGCTTTGCCGGGGCACATCACGAAGTTGCGGCTGTTGGCCTCGGCGTCATCGGCGAACAGTTCGATGTGGTCGATGATTGCGCCGTCCTCGCCATGGATGCCTTGGTCTTCGAGGGCCCTGAGCATTTTCCAGGTGAGGTCGGTGAGAGTTTCGACGTTGTCCATCGTCAGGGTCTGGCCGTGTTCGGAGACCAGGAAAAACCAGTTGCCGCCGTAGGCCACGTCACCAAGGAAGCGGCCGTACCCCGGCACTTCCACCGCCACCTGTTTACGGAATCGATAAGCCGGCACATTGCCGAGCGTCACGGCGCCGTCTTCATGCAGCGTTGCGCTGACCGGGCCGACCGGGGTGTCGATCTTGTGCACGCCCGGCGCGATCAGCCCCAAGTGTTGCAGCGATGCAACGAGGCCGATGGTGCCGTGGCCGCACATGCCGAGGTAACCGGCATTGTTGAAGAAGATCACGCCGCAGGTGGCGTCCGGCGACACCGGATCGCAATACAGCGCGCCCACCAGCACATCGTTGCCACGCGGCTCCAGCAGGCAGGCGCGGCGCCATTGGTCGTGCTGGTTGCGCAGGGCGTCGCGTTTCTCGGCCATGGTGTGGCCGGGCAGGTCGGGAAAACCTTTCATCACCAGACGCGTGGGTTCGCCGCCGGTATGGGAATCAATGACGTGTACTCGTTTCATGGACAGGTCCCGTTGAGTTATTTCAGTAAGCGCCGGCAGCGCGCGGGTTGGCAGCGGAGGCAGGGGACGGCGAAGCGACTTCGCTTTCATCCTCTTCCGATTCCAGGCGCAGCAGGTGTGCCGGTACGCCGGTGGCCGCGCCCCAGTAATAAATGCCCATCGCACAGGCGGCGACGACCAGGGTGTCGAACGGATGGGTGAGGATGCCCAGACCGCCGAAGGTGCCGAGTTTCGACAGGACGATGGTCACCGCGTAGAAGGCGATCAGCCACGCCGACGAGCGCACTTGGCGAGACAGGCTGAGGTGGGCGGTCGGCACGAAACGGCCGCAGAGCAGGTAGACGACGAACATCAGGATTTGCAGGCCGAGCAGCCAGGACACGGTGTTCCAGCCCGACCAGTAAACGATCAGCGCGGCGATGATGAACGACACCGGCCCCAGCACGCCCATGCACTTGACCCGGAACGGGCGCGGCATGTCGGGTGCATTGCGGCGCAGCGCGGCGACGGTCACCGGGGCGACGGCGTAGCTCAACACCAGCGCGGCGGACACCACATTGATCAGCGCTTCCCACGATGGGAACGGCAGGGTCCAGAACACCGACAGGGCGAAGGTCAGCCACAGCGCCGGACGCGGGATGCCGGACTTCGCGTCGATGTGGGTGAAGACCTTGAAGAACGTGCCGGTCTGCGCCCAGCCGTAGATCACCCGAGGCGTGGCGTTCATGTAGATGTTGCCGCAGCCGCTGGGGGAGATCACCGCGTCGGCGACCACCAGATACGCCAGCCAGCCCACGCCCAGCGCCAGGGCGATGTCGCGGTACGGCAGGGCGAATTCCTTGGAAACTCCGGCCCAGCCATTGGCGAGCAATTCGGTCGGGATGCCGCCGAGAAAGGCGGTTTGCAGCAACACGTAAATCGCGGTGGACAGCAGCACCGACAGGATCAGCGCAATCGGAATGGTGCGCTGGGGATTTTTCACTTCGCTGGCCACCGAAATGATCGGGGTCAGGCCGAGGTAGGCGAAGATCACGCCGCCGGCGGAGACGGCCATCTCGATGCCCGAAAGTCCGAAAGGCGCGAAGCCTTGAACCTGGAAGTTTTCCGGTTTGAAGAAAGTGAACAGCACGCCGATCACCAGCAGCGGCACGATGAACTTGAACACGCTGACCAGGTTGTTGGCCTTGGCGAAGGTCTTCACGCTGCGGTAGTTGAGCAGGAAGAACACGCACAACAGGCCGAACTGCACCAGCCAGCCGAGCAGGGTCGGATCACCGCTGCCAGCCTTGGTCAGGCTCGGAAACCAGGCCGCCGCGTATTGGCGGGAGGCAACCACCTCGATCGCCACCAGACTGGAAAACGCGATCAGCGTAATAAAACCCATCAGGTAACCGAGCAGCGGCCCGTGGCTGTAAACCGGGTAACGCACCACACCGCCAGCGCGGGGCAATGCCGCGCCCAGTTCGCAGTAGACGATGCCCAGCAGCAACACGGCGAACCCGCCCAGCAACCAGGAAAAAATCCCCGCCGGCCCGGCAATCGCCGACACGTGACTGGCCGCGAACAACCAGCCGGAACCGAAGATCGCGCCCAGCCCGATAAAGGTGAGGTCGATCAATGAAAGTTGTTTTTTGAACTTGCCTTGGCCTGACATGGCATCGCCTTCTTGTGAGTTATTGGATAGGCAGGTGTGAGTCACTGGAACGGCTAAACAGTGAACTCATCAGGCGTCGGGCGATTGATGTTTTGCGCAGCTGCGGATGACGAAATCGGCACAGTTGCGAAGAAAGACAGCGGCGCTCGACACGCCGCAAACGTTGCTGCAATCTGCACGCGCACGCCTCAGGGCGGACTCGTTTTCAGGCCGATCCACTCACCGGGGAAGACCTTCACATGCAGAACGCGTTTGCGATCCTCTGTCAGGGCGATGAGCGCCATCGGCCGCATACTCTCGATGCACTGCTGGGCGGCGTTGCACCGCTGTTGCCGATGCTGGATGCGATTCCGAACGCGGCGATCTTCATCAAGGATGTGCAGGCGCGGTACGTCCTGGCCAATCGCACGCTGGTGCAGCGCTGCGGCTTGAAAGACCTGAAACCGCTACTCGGCAAAACCAGTGCGCAGGTGTTTCCGGCGCAACTCGGGCCGGGTTATACCGAGCAGGATCGGCGGGTGCTGGAAGAGGGTTTCGTGCTGGAGGATCAGCTGGAACTGCACCTGTACGGCAGTCGTGAACCGGGCTGGTGCCTGACGCACAAGCGTCCGCTGTACAACCGTGACGGCGAGATCATCGGCCTCGCGGGGATTTCGGTGGACCTGCAATCGGCCAGCGAAAAACATCCAGCGTTCCAGCGCCTGGCGGCGGTCGACGAACACATCCGCGCGCATTTCAATCGGCGTGTCACCTTGGGCGAATTGACCCGGATCGCCGGTATCTCGGTGGCGCAACTGGAGCGCTACTGCAAACGGGTCTTCCACCTGACGCCGAGGCAGATGATCCAGAAAGTGCGGCTGGAACATGCCCATCGCCTGTTGCACACCGAACTGCCGATCACCGAGGTGGCGCTGCAATGCGGCTACACCGATCACAGCGCTTTCACTCGCCAGTTCAAGGCATCGACCGGGTTCACCCCGCGTCAGTACCGGCAGGCGACCACCCAGTGAATGTCCGGCGGGAGCGACTAGACTCCATGGATCACGGTTGTCTTTCGAGGAGTGAAACGGGATGAGCAGACCAGTCGCGCTTCACTGCTCGTCGTGGTTCTTGATCGCCTTCAGCGTGATGCTGGCTTCGGGATGCTCAAACAGAACGCATTACCCGCCATCAGGCGTTGGCGACAGCTGTTACGCCAAGGCCTTGCCGACGGTTGGCGAGGGCGGCCTGGCCTGGGGCTCCAGCCTGAACATGGCCCGGCAAAAATCCATGGCCAACTGCATGCGTTACGCCGGGCGCTCCGGAGGAACGCCGGACACCTGCCAGGTGGTGTTGGCCAAGTGCAAGAATTGACGGGGTGATCCAGGCGCCACCTCAAAGGTCGGTGGCGCTGTTGCCTTCAGAGCAGAACTACCGCGCGCGTTTCAGTGATTGCGAAAGGGCCTGTTTGGCGATCAGTGAGGCAACGTCCTTGGCACCATAGCAACGGAATTTGACACTGTAGGCGTCTGTGTCGAGACGGACGATCTTCGTCACGAAACCGCCTTCGACGGTGACCTTGCGGATCGCCGGCATTGGTATCTCGACATCCAGTGTCCCGTCCTGAACCATGCGGTTCATGGCATTGGCATTCAAGAAAACGGCGTTTTCGGTGACGGTGACTCTGCCGCCCACCCACAATCCGCCATAGTGATTTCTGAATCCCTCGAGCACCCCGGCGAGTACGCCGACATTGCCGTTCCCCACGACCTCGTAGAACTCGCCCACATCTTCGTAGTTCAGTTCAGCATCGGTCACCAGAAAGTTGACCATCTTCGACTTCAGAACTTCTTCGGCCATCCCTGCATCTCCCTTGTTCAAATCAATGTCCCGAATTTCAGCCGCCTGTTTACCTGACAAAAAACAAAATCGCCATGTGTTTCCTTCGTTCTTTCATACGTCGCAGTTGTCACTGTCCGTTCCCGCCTGTCTGGAGTTCACCCGATGCCTTCGCTCAAAACCCTGCCCGCTGCCTTGCTGGGACTGGCCCTTGTCTGTCCGCTCAAGGCGCAATCCCAGGGGCTGGAACTGGGGCAAGTGCTGATCGGGGCCGAGGATCAGAGCGGTGAAGATGCGTCGGTGGAAGAGGCGAAGGCTCGTCTGGCCGAGGTGCCGGGTGGCAGCAACGTGGTGGATATGCGCCAGCCTTTGCAGGGCCGGGTCGCCAGCAATCAGGACGTGCTGGCGTATCAGCCCGGCGTCTATGCCCAGTCGGCGGGCAACGAAGGGACGAAAATCTCGATCCGTGGCTCGGGCATCAACCGCGCTCCCGGCGCCCACGCATCAGGGCTGTACACGATGCTCGACGGCCTGCCGCTGACCGGCCCCGGCGGCACGCCTTATGAACTGCTGGAGCCGCTGTGGCTCGACCATGTGGAGGTGCTGCGCGGTGCCAACGGTTTTGATCGCGGTGCGCTGGCCCTCGGTGGCGCCGTCGATTACGTCAGCCACACCGGCTACAACGCGCCGTTGCTGAATGTGCGTTACGTCATGGGCAGCCACGGTTATGCCCAGCGGCAAGTCAGCTCCGGTCAGGTGCTGGGCGACTTCGATTACTACCTGTCGATGACCGACGCGCATTCCGACGGTTATCAGGATCACACCGCCAGCAAGAGCCAGGGCGTGATCGCCAACTTCGGTTATCGCTTCAATCCGAATCTGGAAACCCGCTTCTACATTCGTCACCGCGAGACCGACAACGACCTCGCCGGGCGGGTGACCAAACATTCCATCGAGCACGATCCGCGCGCAGCCAACCCGGCCTACGTGACGCGCAACGACAGCCGCGATCAGCCCGGCAGCACCTTCATCGGCAACAAGACCACGTACTACATCGACGACGATTCGAGCATTCAGACCGGTCTGGTCTATCACGATTACCCGATGGACCTGCGCGAAGGCCCCAATCGCCTGAAGGTCGCCTACACCGATGTCAGCGGCACGTTCGACTACAAGCGCCGCGACACGCTCTGGGGGATGGAGAGCAACAGCACCGTGGGCCTGCGAGTGACCAAACACCTGCCCAACGACGGTGCCAGCGAACGGGTGCGGATTCCCACCGGCAATACCGCCGGTTATGCGCCGGGCACTCACATGCGCAACTTCACTTATCAGGGTTCGGATTCTGTCCTGCATGTGGGCAACGACCTGGAAATCGCCGACGACCTGTGGCTGACCACCGGCCTCGCCGCGATCTACACCCGACGCGAAAGCGCGGTCACCTACCCGGAAGGTGGCGGCAAGACCAGCCTTGGCGACTGGGATTACGCGCCACGTCTGGGTCTGCGCTATCAGGTGACGCCGGATCTGCAACTGTTCGGCAACCTCAGCCGCTCGGTCGAAGCGCCGCATCCGTGGTCGCTGATCTACAGCTCCAACGTACGCTTCCCCGCTGGCAGCGGCGCCGCCACCGGCACCCAGCGCGATCCGGTCAAGCTGCAAAACCAGACCGCGACCACCCTGGAACTCGGCGGCCGCGGCGACAGCGCGCTCGGCGAATGGAGCCTGGCGTGGTACTACGCTCAGGTGCGCCACGAATTGCTTTCGGTGTTGCCAGACGCCAACGCGACCACGCCTTACGAACTCAACGCCAGCCCGACCGTGCACCAAGGTATTGAAGCCAGCCTGAACAGCAACCTGTGGTCAGCAAACGATGGCGGCAAGTTGAGCCTGCGTCAGGCCTACACCTTCAGCGACTTCCACTACCGCGACGACGACCGCTTCGGCGACAACCGCCTGCCGGGCCTGCCGATGCATTACTACCAGGGCGAGCTGCGCTACGACTTTCCACAAGGTTTCTTCGCGGCCGTCAACACGCAACTGGTCTCGAAAACCGCAGTGGATTACGCCAACAGCTATTACGCCGATCCTTACGCCACCTTCGGCGCCACGTTGGGCTACAACGCACCGAAAGGCGACTGGCAGACCTGGCTGGACATGCGCAACCTGACCGACAAGCACTACGCGGCTACCGTTACGCCGGGCTATGACGATAAAGGCCTGGACGCCGCACGCTCCACACCGGGTGAGGGGATGGCGATGTATGTCGGGGTGTCGTGGAGTTTGCTCTGACGCTGGTGTGTGAGTGTCGAACCCTATCGATCAGTTTCCTCTGGTGCATGGAACCAATAAATGAAATTGCGATTCTCCTGGGAAGAAGCGTTCGGCGACTTGTTTCCGCACTGTAGTTCAGACGTCGTGAACGAGGATGGCACGAGCCTTTTGTCCTGCATCCTGACCGATGATGGCGGCTGCCAGCTCATACATTCGCTGAAGTGGATAGACGTGGGTTTGGCGCGGATCAAATCGGTGAAGGAGTCAAAGGTCGAATTCGATCACTGGGATCGTGAAGATTGGGCTGCAGATTTTTCAAAGGAAATGGAGCCCTATGACCATAGCCAAACAATGAGTCACGGCCACCAGGGTAATCCCGGAAAAGCCTATCGAGCTCAGGTTCAGTCAAAAATCGAAGTGGGAGACATGAGAGGTGCAATGGCGATGGAGATCAGAGATGTGCGCCGTGTAGCCACTCAGGTCGGACAACCCAGAAAGTACAATGAAGCAATGCAAGAAATGCTGGCGTATGCCAAGTGCCGTAAATTTCTGGATAAGTGAGAGAAACCATGAATGATCAAGCGTTCAAAGTGTGGCGAGATAAACTGGTTTCATTGGATCGCTACGAGAACCAGGAAGATGCTCGTGAGTTCTCGGCGCTCGTGAGCAGTGTCCGCGACGAACTCGATGCAAAAACCATTGATGTACTACTGTCGACCTTTTGCGATGAAGACGACTACGGTGTGCAAGAGCGCGTGGTGGGTGTTCTTGATCATGCTGAAGCGGGCGTTTTTGCTGAAAGGCTTGCGGTGAACTTCTCAACGTTGCAAAGACAGGCAAGTGGCAAGGAATGGCCTCTTGTTCTGATCGGTCGTGTCGTGAACTCGGACAACGCAGAGAAGATCAAGGCGATTGTCGCGGCTGCGAAGAAGTCCCCGGATCTTGACGCCTTTATTCGAAGTGATGAGTTCCTGGATGAGTATCCGGAGATCGAAAGCTACTTCCCCTGATACGACTCAAGGCCCGCCGTTTTCACGTTTGATGGGTTCCACGGCCCCATTTGGCATGCCAGAAGTCAGGTCAAAGGAGTGACAACATGAAAGACGCAATCCGCCTCGGCGACTCCACCACCCACGGTGGCAAGGTCCTCGAAGCCTTCTCCCGGACTGACCTTAACGGCAAGCCGATTGCCGGGCTCGGTCACAAGGTCAGTTGCCCATTGTGCAAGGGGATTTTCCCGATTGCCGAGGGCAGCAGCACCTACACCGTCGATGGGGTACCCATCGCGCTCGACGGCATGAAAACTGCGTGTGGGGCGGCGCTTATTGCCAGCGGCCCGAAGGGCGCGGTGGTCAGCTGAGTCCTGTAGTAATACAGACCTAAGCTAATGCAAAAAAGATATTTGTTCGGTGTTTTTAATATCGTTTAGTTTTGTTTCATAGACGAATCAAAAGCATCAAACCGATAGACCTCCCGATTGCCATGACGGCACACGCTGAATCGATCACGGACTCTTCAGGTTTGATTCACACGGGAGTGAATCATGCCGCACACCTCAGACATCACCGCATTACCCATCCTCGACCTGTCCCAGTTCGACGGTACGCCGTCGCAACGCCAGGCATTTCTTGATGACTTGCGCCATGCCGCCCGCGATGTGGGTTTTTTCTACCTGACCGGCCATGGCATCGACGCCAACCTGCTTGAGCAAGTGCAGGACTACGCGCGCCAGTTCTTCGCCTTGCCTGACAGCGAGAAAGCCGCCGTCGGCATGATCAATTCGCCGCACTTTCGCGGTTATAACCGCGCCGCGTCCGAGATCACTCGAGGCCAGCCCGATCAACGTGAGCAATTCGATCTGGGCGCCGAGCGCGACGTCTTGCCATTGAACGCCGACAGTCCGTTGTGGGCGCGGCTGCAAGGGCCGAATCAATGGCCCGAAGCGTTGCCGCAACTCAAGCCGCTGCTGCTCGACTGGCAGCAGGCGATGACCCAAATGTCGCTGCGTCTGCTGCGCGCATTCGCTCAGGCGCTGTCCTTGCCGGAAGACGCTTTTGATCGGTTGTACGGCGACAAACCCAACGAACACATCAAGCTGATGCGCTATCCGGGGCAAGCCTCGACGGCGAGCAATCAGGGCGTCGGCGCGCACAAGGATTCGGGTTTTCTCAGCTTCCTGCTGCAAGACCGGCAGGCCGGTCTGCAAGTGGAGATCGAAGAGGGGCGCTGGATCGATGCGCTGCCTCGGGACAATACCTTGGTGGTAAACATCGGCGAGTTGCTGGAGCTGGCCACCAACGGTTATCTGCGTGCCACGGTGCATCGGGTGGTGTCGCCACCGGTGGGCAGCGAGCGCTTGTCCATCGCGTTTTTCCTCGGCGCGCAACTGGATGCAGTGGTGCCGCTTTATCCCTTGCCGACGGCGTTGCTGCGTGAGGCTCGCGGCCCGGCCAGCGATCCGCTCAACCCGCTGTTTCGCGATGTCGGCTGGAATTATCTGAAGGGCCGACTGCGCTCCCATCCCGATGTCGCGCAGCGCTTCTACGCCGATGCGTCGAATACCCAGACACCGCTTCGCAAGACCGCCAACGCCTGATCCATCACTCGCTTAAGGACTCTTCCCATGTTGAAAAAAGCAGGCTTGACCCTGGCCGTCCTCGGCGCGTTGGTGACTTCGTTCAGTGCTCGAGCGCTGGAACCATTGCGCGTTGCCGCCGACCCGGTGCCCCACGCGCAGATTCTGGCGTACATCCAGAAGCTCGATCCGCAGCTCAACCTCAAGGTGATCGAAATCCCGCAGGGCGTGAACTCCAACGAGTTGCTGGTGCACGGCGATGTGGACGCCAACTACTTCCAGCATCTGCCGTACCTGCAATCCCAGGAAAAGGCCCTCGGCGAGAAACTCGCGGTGGCCGCCACGGTGCACATCGAACCGCTGGGGATTTATTCCCATCGCCACAAAACCTTCGCCCAGGTGCCGGACAAAGGCACGGTCGCCGTGCCGAACAACGTCACCAACCTGAGCCGTGCGCTGTACCTGTTGCAGGACAACGGCCTGATCAAGCTCAAAGCCGGCTTCAATGACCCGGCGGCCGATCAGGCGACGCCCAAGGACATCGCGGAAAACCCTAAACACCTGAAGATCCTCGAAATCGAATCGCCGCAATTGCCCCGTGCGCTGGATGACGTGGACCTGGCGGTAATCAACGGCAACTACGCGCTGGAAGCCGGGCTGGTGCCGGCCAAGGATGCGCTGGGGCTGGAGAAGGCCGAGCACAACCCCTACGCCAACATTCTGGTGACCACGCCGAAACTGGAAAACGATCCGCGCATCCAGCAATTGGCCAAGGACCTGACCTCGCCGCAAGTCGCCAAATACATCGCCGAGAATTTCAAGGGCTCGGTGATCCCGGTGGCGGACGTCAAGCCATGATCGTCGTCGAGCAGTTGAGCAAGACCTATCCGTCAGCGTCGACCCCGGCGCTGGATCAGGTGTCGCTGAGCATTCCCGATGGGGCGATCTACGGGATTCTCGGGCGCAGCGGCGCGGGTAAATCGACGCTGCTGCGTTGCCTCAATCTGCTCGAACGCCCGGATGCCGGGCGGATTCTGCTGGACGGCGAAGACCTCACGGCGCTATCCGACCGTGAGTTGCGCCGCCAGCGTCAGCGCATCGGCATGATCTTTCAGGGCTTCAACCTGCTGCATTCGCGCAACGTGTTCGACAACGTCGCGGTGCCGCTGGAAATCGCCAAGGTTACCAAGCCACAGCGCCATGAACGGGTTCGCGAGCTGCTGGAGCTGGTGGGCTTGAGCGACAAGGCCGAAGCCTTTCCATCGCAACTGTCCGGTGGGCAGAAGCAGCGAGTGGGCATCGCCCGGGCCCTGGCGGCGCGCCCGGCGTATCTGCTGTCGGACGAAGCCACCAGCGCCCTCGACCCGGAAACCACCGCGTCGATTCTGGAGCTGTTGCGCGACATCAACCGCCAGCTCGGTTTGACCATCGTGCTGATCACCCACGAGCTGGACGTGGTCAAGTCGATCTGCGATCACGCCGCGTCCATGGCCAATGGAAAACTGGTGGAGGCGGGGCCGGTGGCCCGATTGCTCGCCGATCCGCAGTCCGCCCTCGGTGCTTCACTGCGCCCCAGTTGCGGCTTGCCGCTGGGGCATGACGCGCCCGGTTTGAGTTTTCTGCGGCAATACGGCGTACGGGCGGCCCACTCATGAACCGCGTGATCGACTGGAATGAAATCCTGCAACTGGTGCTCAACGCCACTGGCGAAACCCTGTACATGGTGCTGCTCGCCGGGCTGTTCACGTTACTGATCGGTTTGCCGCTGGGGGTGTTGCTGTTCATCAGCCGCCGTCAGGGTCTGTACCCGTTGCCGAGGCTCAATCAGGCCTTGGGCGCGGTGATCAACCTCGGCCGTTCGCTGCCGTTTGTGGTGATGCTGATTGCCCTGATCCCGCTGACCCGGCTGGTGGTCGGCACCACGCTGGGCAGCACCGCCGCCGTGGTGCCGATCACCATCGGCGCCTTCCCGTTTTTTGCGCGGATCGTCGAGAACGCTTTGGACGAAGTCGAAAAGGGCCGGATCGAAGCGATCCTCGCCATGGGCGGTGACATCCGCCACGTGATTTTCAAAGTGTTGTTGCCCGAAGCGCTGCCGGCCTTGCTGGCGGGCATCACCCTGACGCTGGTGATGCTGATCGGTTTTTCTTCCATGGCCGGGGTCATCGGCGGTGGCGGACTGGGCGATCTGGCGATCCGCTACGGCTATCAACGGTTCAACAATGAAGTGATGGTCGCCACCGTCGTGGTGTTGGTCATCCTCGTCCAGGGCGTGCAAAGCCTGGGCGATCGACTGGTGCGTTCGCTGGCTCATCGACGTTAAGGAATTTTATGGGTGCGCCTGTCGCCGTGGTCTCCGAACCACTGATTCGTGTACGTGAACTGAGCAAGACCTTTGGCTCGAACCGGGCGCTGGACCGGGTCAGCCTGGATATTTTTCCCGCCGAAGTGGTGGCGCTGCTCGGCGCCAACGGGGCGGGCAAGTCGACGCTGGTGAAGATCCTCGCCGGCAGCCAGACCCACGATGGCGGCGAGATCCGGATTGATGGCCAGCCCCGGCATTTCAGTTCGCCGCTGTCGGCGCGCCGCTTCGGCATCGTCGCGGTTCATCAACAGATCAATGAAGGCATCGCGCCCGGATTGAGCGTGGCGGAAAATCTGCTGCTCGATGAACTGTGCCGTCCCGACGCCGACTTCTGGCTCAACCGCAAACGTCTGCTGGAGCGCGCCGCAAGCATCGCCGCCGGCCTCGGTCTGGTGCTGCCGCTCGAGCAACCGATCGAACACCTCGGCCAGGCTGAACGGCAACTGGTGGTGCTGGCCCGCGCCTTTGCCCTGCAACCGCGCCTGCTGATTCTCGACGAGCCGACAGCGGCCCTGTCGAATGCCGAGGCGCAGCGCCTGTTCGGGCTGATCGACACCTTGCGCAGCCATGGTGTGGCGATTTTGTACATCTCCCATCGGCTGTCCGATCTGCAACGGGTGGCCGACCGCGCCGTGGTGTTGCGTGACGGGCAACTGGCCGGTGAGTTCAGTGCCCGGCAATTGCCCGAGGCACTGGAAGCGATGCTTGGTCAGGCGCTGGAAGCTCACGTCTACACACCGCGAGCGGCGGGGCGTGAAGTGCTGAAACTGCGCGACATAAAAGTCCTGCCGCGCACCCGCGCCTTTGATTTGTCCTTGCACGAAAACGAAGTGGTGGTGCTGACCGGATTGCTTGGCGCCGGCAAAAGCGAGATCGCCGAAGTGCTGTTCGGGCTGCGCAAACCGGTGTCCGGCTCTCTGCAACTGGACGGCATCGAGTGGCAACCGGGCTCGCCCCGCCAGGCGATCCAGAGCGGCGTGTTCTTCGCCGCCGAAGATCGCGCGAGCCAATCACTGGTGCCGGATTTTTCTTTGCGCCGAACCCTGACCTTACCCTTCCTCGAACGCTTTACCCGTGGCGGTTTCATCCGCAACCGTGCCGAAGCAGCAGCGGTGGAGGCGCAAGTCGCCGCGCTGGGAATCAAGACCACCGGCATCGATGTGCCGATGAGTGCGTTGTCCGGCGGCAATCAGCAGAAAGTCGTGCTCGGTCGCTGGCTGCTTGGCGAGGGCCGGGTGCTGATCCTCGACGAGCCATTTCAGGGCGTTGATGTGCGTGCCCGGCGCGAGATCGGCCAGTTGTTGCGCGACAGCGCCGCTGGCCGCGCCACGCTGGTGATCTGCTCGGACGTCGATGAAGCGCTGGAGATCGCCGACCGGATCCTTCCGGTGCGCGATCACGCGGTGGTGGCCGAGTACCCGCGTGCCGGGCTGGATCGCGCCACCCTGGTCGCCGCGCTGGCCGGCAGCGATCCGCAAAATTCTATTGTTCACGCCGCGCCAAGGAGTAGAGCGAGTGCCTGATTCGAGTTCCCTGTTGTCATCCGCCCCGGCGCCGACCGAGCGCTTCGTGCAAGCGCTGATCCGATACGGCCTGCTGTGGGTGCTGGCGTTGATCGTGGTGTTTTTCAGTGTGGCGGAACCGGCGTTCCTGCGCGTTGGCAACCTGTTCAGCATTCTGCAATCGGTGTCGATTGTCGCGCTGCTGGCTTTGGGCGTGACGCTGACCATGGCCGTGGGCGGGCTGGATCTGTCGATCGGCGCGGTGGCCGCCATGAGCCTGATGATCGCCAGTTACGTGATGGTGGTGCTCGGCTGGGGCGCGGTGCCGGCAGTGCTGATCAGCCTGGCCGGTGGCGCGCTGGTCGGGCTGCTCAACGGCTGGCTGATCGTGAAGATGCGTGTGCCGGACATTCTCGCGACGCTCGGCAGCATGTTCCTGGTGATCGGCGTGCAACTGATTCCCACGGGCGGACGCTCGATTGCGGTGGGCATGACTTTACCCAACGGCGATGAAGCCGAGGGTTCGTTCAGCGCAGTGTTTCTGGCATTGGGTCGAGGACGACTGTGGGACATCGTGCCGGTTCCGGTGTTGATCACGGCGGTGGTCGCGGTGGCGGTGTGGCTGTTTCTCGAACGCACGCGCATCGGCCGGTTGTTCTATGCGATTGGCGGCAACGAGCAGGCGGCGCGTCTGGCCGGTGCGCCGGTACAGCGCTTCAAGTTGCTGGCTTACGTGCTCTCGGCGCTGCTGGCCTCGCTCGGCGGTTTGTTACTGGCGGCGCGATTGGGGCGCGGTGATGTCAGCTCCGGCAATGGCCTGGTGCTGGATGCACTGGGCGCTGCGCTGATCGGTTTTGCCGTGCTCGGGGCGAAGAAGCCCAACGCGTTCGGCACGCTGGTCGGCGCATTGCTGGTGGCTTCGTTGCTCAATGGCCTGACCATGCTCAACGCGCCGTATTACGCGCAGGATTTCGTCAAGGGACTGGTGCTGGTGCTGGCCCTGATGTTCACCTTCGGCCTCGCGCATCGGGCGCGCTGAGCCGTTTCATTGATGCTTCAAGGAAAGATCCATGCACGGTTCAATCAAGCAGTTCGCACGTCATTGCCTCGCCGGGGCGCTGCTCTCGGCGCTGGCCCTCAATGCGCAGGCCAAGGCCCTGCCCGGCGCACCGGCGCCGTTCGATAAAGGTCAGGTACAGATTGCGCTGGTCGGCTATCTGTTTTCCGGGGATTTCCCTGAAGCCTATCTGCGCGGCGTGGAGAAACAGACCGAAGCGCTGGGCGCCAACCTGCGGGTGTTCGACGCGCGGCAACAGGCGGCGAGCCAGGGCGAGATGATCGATCAGGCCGCCGACCTCGGCGTCGACGGCATCATCGTGCAACTGGGGCTCGCGGAAACCCTCAAAGGCCCGATTGACCGGGCGCTCGCCAAAGGCATCAAGGTCGTCGCGTTCGACGTCGATCTGAACACGCCGCAAGTAACCCAGGTCGAGCAGGATCACCACGCACTGGCGCGTCTGGCACTCGATCAAGCGGTGAAGGACAACGGCACCCGCTTCGACGCCGGGTATGTCTACATCAGCGGCTTCACGCCGATGGAGCGCCGCGACGAGATCTGGAGCCAGGTCAAGGCGAGCAATCCGGGGATCGTCGAGAAGGCGCGTTTCGGCACGCTCAATCCGCCGATTGCCAACTCGGTGGCCGATCAGGCCAGCGCCGTGTTGCGGGCCAATCCGGGGATCAGCGTGATTTTTGCGCCGTTCGACGAGTTCGCAAAAGGCGCGAAGATCGCGGTGGACGAGGCCGGTCTGAGCCGCAAGGTGAAGATCTACAGCGCCGACATTTCCACTGCCGACATCCAGATCATGAAAGAACCGGACAGCGCCTGGGCCGCCACCGCTGCGGTCAATCCGCAAGTGGCCGGGGCGATCAGCGTGCGCAGTCTGGCGATGCTGATTGCCGGGGAAAATCCGGGGCACAAGGTGCTGGTGCCGCCGACTCTCATTACCCGTCAGCAACTGCTGGATCTGGACGTGAAAAACGTACGGGATCTGGGGCAGAAACTGCCGGCCTTCGGTGACACCGCCAATGTCGCGCGGGCACCGTGGATTCCCGTGGCGAACTGAGGAACCGACATGCACGACAAGGCTGCGCGCCTGCGCAAGAGCCGTTCGCCGAAAGCCGATGTGGCGCTGGGCGAACGGCTGCCACCGGGGCAGGTGCTGACGGAGCGCTTCCCGATCCTGCACGAGGGCGAGGTGCCGGCGTATGACCTGGCGACGTGGTCGCTGCGCCTGTTCGGCACCTTGGCCAAGCCGGTCGAGCTGACCTACGCCGATCTGCAAGCGCTGCCGCAACGCTCGTTGCAATGCGACATTCATTGCGTGACACGCTGGTCGAAATTCGACACCCGCTGGAGCGGCGTGCACCTGCAAGATCTGTTGCAGGCCCTGGACATCCGGCCGACGTCGTCCTTCGTCATGGCCCACGCCGATCACGATTACCAGACCAACCTGCATCTCGATGACTTGCTGCACCCGGACAGCCTGCTGGCCACCCATTACGACGGTCAGCCGCTGACCGCGCAGCATGGCTGGCCGCTGCGGCTGGTGGTGGCGGGGCGGTACTTCTGGAAGAGCGCGAAATGGCTGCGCGGGCTCGAATTCACCGATCAGGAACAACCGGGCTTCTGGGAGCGCAACGGCTTTCATTTGCACGCCGATCCGTTCATTGAGCAGCGCTTCAGCGGCGATGCGCTGGACATTGCCGAAGATGCCTGGCGGGAAAAGGACTTCGACTGACGGCATCTAACTTCGCACCGAAAAAACACTGATTAATAACGCTCTCTACAACAACGTGGATTGCGTTTTTGTGCGTGATTAGTTGTTGGTTAGTTGGGTGTTCATGTTGTTTCGCAAACACAAGTGTTGCTCAGGCAACACTCCGTTCGTCGGGCATAACCTAAGCGTTATTGGTTCTTTTGCGGCGTGCGACCGCTCGTCTAGGATCGGTAAACAGGGGGTTCTACTAACTTTGGGGTTCTTGCGCTCTAACAGCCGATAGTTGTTCAGCACACTTGGCTGCCTTTCTGAATATCAAAACTACAGCAGAAATTGCCGTGCACCGATTGCCGATACTTCATGATTCGGCAGCGGCCGGTTATTAACTGCGATTCAAGGAGCTGTCGCATGATTCACCGTTCGCGTTCATTACTCGCCATTGCTGTTGTCAGTGCAATCTGGCAACTTCCTGCGCAAGCCGAAGAGACTTCCGCGCGCGTCGACGATGACACACGGCTGGGCACCGTGCTGGTCACCGGCACCCGGGGCACCGCACGCACGGTGCTGGATTCGCCGGTGCCGGTGGATGTGCTGACCGCCGAGGACCTGAAGACCGCCGGCGCCAGTGGCGGCGAGCTGGGCCAGGCGTTGCAGACGCTGTTGCCGTCGTTCAGTTTTCCGCGCCAGTCCAACTCCGGTGGCGCCGACCACGTGCGCGCCGCGCAGCTGCGCGGCATGAGCCCGGATCAGGTGCTGGTGCTGGTCAACGGCAAGCGCCGCCACACCTCGGCGGTGGTCAACGACTCGTCGAAAATCGGTCGCGGCACGGCGCCGGTGGACTTCAACTCGATCCCGATCAGCGCGATCAAACGCATCGAAGTGCTGCGCGACGGCGCGGGCGCGCAGTACGGCTCGGACGCGATTGCCGGGGTGATCAATATCATCCTCGACGATGCCCCCGAAGGCGGCGAAGTGTCCACCAGCTACGGCGCCTACCATACCCATCAGGACGCGATCGGCAAAACCACCACCGACGGCCAGAACAGCGTGACCACCGCCAAGATCGGCACGCGGCTGGGCGAGGAGGGCGGCTTCATTCGCGGCGGTACCGAGTACAAGGATCGCAACCCGACCAACCGCGCCGGCTACGACGGTTTCGCCGACACCCCGGGCCAGCGCAACTACGTAATGGGCGACGGCGTGGCGCGGGACGTCAACGCCTGGTTCAACGGCGAATTGCCGCTGGCCGGCGGCAAGGCCTACAGCTTCGGCACCTACAACGAACGCCACACCACCGGCGCCGAGTTCTATCGCTACCCGTCCGAGCAGCCGCAGTTCTACCCTAACGGCTACTTGCCGCAATCGCTGGGCGACAACACCGACATCTCCGCTACCGCCGGCTACAAGGGCCTGATCGGCGACGACTGGGATTTCGACAGCAGCGTCACCCACGGTCGCAACCGCTTTGAATCGGCGACCCGTCGCACCCTCAACGTCAGTCTCGGCGCGGACTCGCCGACCCGCTTCGACACTGGCGACTATGAGTTGCGCCAGACCACCACCAACCTCGATTTCAGCCGCGAATTGCGCCTCGGTGGCCGCTCGTTCGTGCTGGCGGTGGGCGGTGAATATCGCTACGAAAACTACCTGACCTTTGCCGGAGACGAAGCCTCTTACATCGGTTCCGGGGCCGATGGCGCAAACGGCCTGCGCCCGAGTGAGGAGTCGGATCTGGATCGCAACGTGTTCGGCACCTACGCCGAATTGTCCGGTGATCTCACCGACCGTTTCTTCGTCGATGCCGCCACGCGCTGGGAACATTACGACGATGCGGGCAGCAAACTCACCGGCAAGCTCAGCGGTCGCTACAAGCTGACCGATCAATGGGCGTTGCGCGGTGCGGTGTCGAACAACTTCCGCGCGCCGTCGCTGGCCCAGAGCGGCTTCCAGAACACCACCAGCAACTTCGGCGACGGCGGCACGCTCACCGATATCCGCGTGCTGTCGGTCAACGATCCGATTGCCCGTGCCCTGGGCGCGGAAAAACTCGATCCGGAAACCTCGAAGAACTTCAGCCTCGGCCTGACGTTCCAGTTGAACGAACGCTTCGATGCGTCGCTCGATGTGTTCCGCATCGACGTCAAAGACCGCATCACCCTGTCGCAGCGAATCGGCAGCGACGCGCTGGAAAGCTACATCAATGACAACTTCGGCGTGCCGGGCGTGCACGACGTCAACTTCTTCACCAATGCCGCCGACACCCGCACTGACGGCGCCGAACTGGTGCTCAACTACCATCAGCCGTTCTACGACGGGCAACTGGGGCTGACCACCGCGTACACCTACAACCACACCAAGGTCACCAGCACCAAGGGCACGCCGTCGCAGCTGACCGCCTTAGGGATTGGCAATGACGCGCTGGTCGGCGTCGAGGAACGCAACACCCTGACCGACGCCGCGCCCAAGGATCGTTTCGTGTTTTCCGCCAACTGGACCAGCGAACACTGGGGCCTGCTCGGGCGTCTGACTCGTCAGGGCGAGACCACTCGGGTGTTCGATTTCGGCGACTCGCAGCCTGAGCAAACCTATGGCGCGGTGTGGCAGCTGGACGCCGAGGTGACCTACAAATTCACCCCGAAATTCAGCATCGCCCTGGGTGGCAACAACCTGACCGACAACTACCCGGAACGCTCCGGCTCGGCCATCAACTACGGCGGCAACCTGCCGTACGACGTGCTCTCGCCGATCGGCACCAACGGCGCTTATTACTACGCCACCGCCACCTACGGCTTCTGAGTCTTTTCCGCCATGGATGGCGGATCATCAGCGGGAACCTTCATGACTCAAACCAATGGCCCCAAGCGGCACCTGCCGGTGTTCCAGGCATTGCTGATCACGCTGGGCATGGTCATCACCACCGACATTCTCAAAACCGCGCCGACCGTTGCCTTGAACGTCGGGCCGGAACATTTCTATTGGGTCTGGGTGCTCGGCGGACTGGCGTCGATGGCCGGGGCCTTGTGCTTTGCCGAGATGGCCACCGCGTTCCCGCATCCGGGCGGTGACTATCATTTCCTGCGCACCGCTTATGGCGAGCGCATGGGTTTCCTGTTTGCCTGGTCGCGATTCTCGGTGATGCACACCGGGTGGATCGCGTTGTCGGCGTTCATGTTTGCCGACTACTTCAATGCGGTTGTGCCGTTGGGGCATTACGGATCCGGGGTGTTTGCCGGTGCGATCATTGCTGCGTTGGTGCTGCTGAATCTGACGGGCAAGCACATTGGTTTCATGACTCAGACGGTGCTGGTCGGGCTGCTTGCTCTCGGGTTCCTGAGCATTGCCAGCGCCGGAGTCTGGCTGGCGTGGCAAGGGATCGAGCCGACGCTGCCCAGTGATCCGGTGGTGCCCGAACACACCGGCGCGGCAGGGTTTTCTGCGGCGATGATCTTTGTGTTTCTGGCCTTCGGCGGCTGGAGCGATGCAGCGACATTGTCCGCCGAAGTGCGCGATGGTCGACGCGGGATCTTCATCGCCATGCTCGGTGCGCTGACGGTGCTGATGACGATCTATCTGGCACTGAACTGGGCGTTCGTCCAGGGGCTGGGATTCGAAGGCCTGGCAGCGAGCAATGCACCGGCGGTGGAATTGTTGAACCGCGCCTTCGGTGCCCCGGGCGTGCTGCTGATCCTGCTGATGGTTGGCATCGCGGCCATCGCCACTATCAACTCAACCTTGCTGGTCGGCGCCCGCACCACCTACGCCGCCGCCCGCGATGTGCCGCAACTGCGACGATTTGGCGAATGGGACGAGCGTGACGGTGTACCGCGCAAGGCGTTGCTGGCGGAGGGGGCGGTGGCGTTGGTGTTGGTGGTGTTTGGCAGTTTTACCCAGAGCGGTTTCAACACCATGGTTGAGTATCTGACGCCGGTGTACTGGCTGTTTCTGAGTTTGAGCAGTCTCGCGTTGATCATTCTGCGCAGGCGCTTTCCCGAGGTGCCCCGGCCGGTGAGGGTGCCGCTTTATCCGGTTTTGCCGCTGTTGTTCTTCGGGCTATGCGTGTACATGCTGTATTCCAGCGTGACGGTGGTTGGTTTCGGCGCTTTTCTGGGGATTGTGGTGTTGCTGGTGGGGGCTCTGCTTTTGGCAGTGGTGGGGCGACTGACGCCAGGCCCTCACCCCAGCCCTCCCGAAACGTCGGACCGCCCGGAGGGAGAGGGGGCCGACCGGGTTGTCTGACGCTATCCATCGACCTGAAACACTGAGTCGATTATGGATTCAGAAGGGCAGGTTCAGGTCGGCGTAGTTCTGAAGCATCCCACGGTCAGTTCCCTCTCCCTCCGGGAGAGGGCTAGGGTGAGGGCAGGCGATCAGAAGGACACCGCGGCGGGCTGCGACAACCGCAACACCGATAAATCCCCCGTAATCCGCTTGTACGCCAAACGAATCGCCTCGATGTCACTCTCACGTTTCGCGCTGCTTTCGTGCAGGATCACAATCACCTTGGTCGCCAGCCGCTCGGGCACTTTCGCGTCGTGGTCCTTCCACTGCCCATACGCATCGAACACGCTGAACCCGTCCGGGAACCGCGTCGTCACTTCCTGATCGAGAAACTCGCGCCAGCGCGCAGGGCTCACCACACCTTCCTTGCCTTCCAGCGGCCCCACCGAGAAGTACAACTCGGTGCGCACCCACTGCGCCTGCGCCGGTCGTGTGGCATCGCCTTGCAGGGTCGAACTGGCGGGATCCTTGGTATGCACGGAAACCGGAGGAGAGCTGGCACATCCGGTGACTGCCAGGAACAGTGCTGCCAGTAGTAAACGTTGCGGCATGGAACTTCCTTATTGTTAAGAACTGTCCCCAATTATAGAGGGGAGGGTTAATAGCAATAAAAGATTAAAAAGTGGATCGTTGCTGAACTAATGGAATAAGCAAACACAGTGAAAATAATGCCCGCTGGTTAGAACGATTATTTCTTTAAGTTATTTACTTGGTGTTGGATCGCATATCCATGACATTTAAAAGCCTGCTTCCGCATTTGCCGGATCTGTCATGGCGTCTACTCTGCTGCTGCAACGGTTCGAGTCGCACGGAACGCTGCACTTGAAGCGTTTGAACAGCACTTTTTGCTGCTCGATGGACAGCTTGTTGCGGATTTCCCAATCCTTAGAATCCGCTCCATCAACTTCTCATCCAGTTCTAAATCCTCAGGGAGCTACACCATGATGAACGCCATGCAGATGCAAATGCCGATGAACGCCAACATGCCGATGATGCCGATGACGGGCATGCCGATGATGATGGCGACCATGAGCTGCGACATGATGGACGACGGCATGATGTGCAAGATGATGCCGGCCGCTGGCATGGACATGGCCATGTTCAAGAACAGCGCTGAAATGATGCAGATGATGATGGACTGCGGCATGCCGATGATGATGCATTGCGGCAACATGAGCATGATGTGCATGTCCCCGGCGGCCATGGCCATGCCGATGATGAACATGATGATGCCAATGCCGATGATGGGCATGCCGATGCCATCGATGAAGTGCGTGATGGAATGCACCATGATGGCCGACTGCATGATGTGCAAAATCATGCCGATGCCGGGCATGAACATGGACATGATGAAGAACTGCTGCGCCCTGATGATGAAGATGATGAACGACTGCAGCATGCCGATGATGATGAGCTGCAACGGCATGCCGATGATGTGCTGCACCTGCTGATTTTCGCCAGCGCATGAAAAAGCCCGACCGGGAGATTCCCGGTCGGGCTTTTTGTTGTCTGTTTGTCAGTCCAGGCGTTCGGGGTAAGTGACCACCAGATACGCCACCGCTTCACTGTCGGCGGGGTTGCGGTAACGATGGGGCTGGTCGGCGTAAAACAGAATCGAGTCGCCCGTCGACAGCAGATAGCGCTCGTCGTTGACGCTGATCTCCAGCACGCCCTGAGCCACCACCAGATTTTCCTGGACGCCGGGGCCGTGGCCTTCGGATTGATCTTCGCCCAAGGGGCTCAGGCGCAGTTCATAGAATTCCGACTGGCGCGCCACATCAAAGGGAAACAGCGCGCGGCTGACAAAGGCGCCACTGGCACTGACCAGCCGCTTGCTCTGGCTCGCCGACAACACGGCCACGCCTTCAAACGCGCGATGTTCGAGAAACGCCGCCACCGACACCTTCAAACCCTTGGCGATTTTGCACAGCACCTTGATCGACGGCACGCTGCGCCCGGATTCGATCTGCGCCAGCATCGCCCGGCTCACGCCACACTGGCGGGCGAGGGCATCGAGCGACAGATGCCGCTTGCCGCGCAGACGTTGCAGGTTCTGCGCGACACGTTCACAGATCGGGTCTTCTTCCAGGGAATCGAGGTTGTTCAGGTCCACCACAGGTTCATCGGCGCTCGCCAGAAAGCGCGAGGGTTCACGCGCGTTCACGCTTGACGCGTCTCGCCGGAACGAGCGGCCTGCACCCACTGCCAAGCCTGATAACCGGCATTGCGCGCATACATTTCCCACATCAGCCGGGCCTGTTGCTGGGCGTGACGGCGTTTGCGGTAGGCGGCGAAGTCGATCAGGTTGTCAGTCGGTTTCATGGCGCACTTCACTGTGTTCAATGACGGGATGAGGTGAGAGTACGCCGAGATTTTTATAACGATAAATACTGATTGTTTATTTATTAATTCTTTCTGGTTATTTGCTGGTTTGTCACATCGGGGAGAATGCATTCAACAGAAAGTCCCGCACATACACCCGGCTCGGACTCTGCAACGCGCTCTTGCGCCACACCAGGTACAGCACGTTGACCGGCGCTTCAGCCGATACGGTCGGGGAAATTAGGCGGCCATCGGCAATCGCATCGGCACATTGATAATCCGGCAGGACCGTCCAGCCGTGGCCACCGATGGCGAGGTCTTTGATGATCCGCAGATCCGGAATGGTCAGCGACGCTTGAAGTTGCGGGGCGATCTGGAACATCGACGACCACAGCGGGCGCACCAGGGCGAGGTCTTCGTCGAAGGCAATCAACGGCACCTGGGTCAGTTGCTCCTGAGTCGGGTGTTGGCCCAAGCGATCCAGCAGGCTCGGCGCGTAGACCAGCAGCATGCGTTCGGTCAGCAGATGGGCGAACCCATGGGTCTGTTCGTCGGGCAGGGAAGCGGTGATTGCGAAATCGATCTGTTTTGATTCGAGCATTTCGTAGATGCGCTTTTTCGTGCCGGTGTGAAAACGCAGCAGGAATCCTTCATCCATCAACGGTGCGAGGCGGGCGGCGACTTGCGAGTGAATGAAATCCGAAGGGCCGACCAGATGAATCGTGCCGCCCTTGAGCAGGCCGGGGCGCAGCGAGGCGATCTTGTTTTCCAGACCGTCCAGGTAAGGCGCGACCGAGCGGGCCAACTCATCGGCGGCTTCGGTCGGCTCGACACCTCGTGGCAGTCGATGGAACAGCGGTTTGCCCACCAGCGCTTCCACAGCCTGGACGTGCATCGAAGCCGCCGGCTGGGTGATGCCCAGATGCTCGGCAGCTTTGGAAAACGACCTGGCGCGGTAGGCTTCGAGGAAGGTTCGCAGGTGCGTGAGATGGCTCATGGGTTGGCGATGTCCGGGGGGCTGAATCTGGTTTTTACCATGGCGTGCGGCAGGCGTGCTCGCCTCGGGAAAACGCCGTTGCAGCGTTTCCCGAAGCAAGGTTCGTCAGGCGTTGTCAGCCGGACGATAACGCGGCGCGGAGCTCGCGGACATCTGCCCGAGAATCAGCAGCAGGCCCAGTGCCGAAACCACGGCGCCGGTGAGGCCGACATAGCTCAGGCCTATCTGGCTGATTGTCACGCCACCGGCCACCGAACCGAGGGCAATGCCGGAGTTGAACCCGGCAATGTTCAGGCCGGCAGCGACGCCGTGGGCGTGAGGCGCATGCTGTTCGGCAATCCCGATCAGTCTCGCCTGCAAGGCCGGTACGGCCGCGAAGCTGAACATTCCGAGCAACGCCACCAGCACACCCATCAACACCGACGATCCGGAAAACGCCCACATGCCCGCGGTGACCAGCGCAATGCCGGCAATCAGCGTGGCGCTCGCGCGGTCGACGCCCCAGGCGTCGGTGAGTTTGCCGCCGAGCACGTTGCCGATCGCAGCCATCACGCCGTACAGCAACATGAACACGCCGACGGTGGCGGCGGTGGTGCCGGTGACATCCGTCAGCACCGGAGCGATGTAGGTGTAGGCCACAAAAGAGCCGGCGTAACCGAGCACCGTGACCAGCGCACCGGCCAACAGTTTCCGGTTCAACAATGCCTTGAGGCTATCGAGTGCCGAACCGCTGTCGGCGGCGGTCGGCAGTGGATCGCGCATGCCGAACAGCAGGCCCAAGAAGCCGATCACACCGAACACCGCAATGGCGGCCAACACCAGACGCCACGACATCACGCCACCCAGATAGGTGCTGATCGGCACTCCAATGGCCATTGCCAGCGTAAAACCACAAAACACCACGGCGACGGCGCTGCCCGCCCGGCCGGGACCCGCCAGGCGCGCGGCGGTGCTCGACGCCACGGCCAGGAACAGGCCGTGGCCCATACCGGCGATGAAACGGGCGATCAGCATCAGCGTCAGGGTGCTGGAAAACGCCGCCGCCAGACTGCCGGCGCTGAACACCAATGCGGTGGCGAGCATTACGTTCTTGCGTGACCAACTGGCGGTCAGTGCGCTGAAGATCGGTGCGGCAACGGTAGCGCCCAAGGCATAGGCAGTGATGGTCGCGCCGGTGGCCTCGACGTTAACGCCGAGACTTTGCGCCATGACCTCGGTCAGGCCGATCGGCACGAATTCAGCGAGCCCGAGGGCGAAGGCGCTGAGGGTGAAGATGTAAATGACAAATGGCATGGGAGCCTCTCGCAAGTGGACGATGGCGAGAGGCTAGGGATTGCGTATCTATAAATGAAATTCTGTTTTTGGCGTGCAGGTATAAAAATATTGATGGGTCTTCAGCAAGCGCAAAAAAAGGCGCGTGAGTTTTTGACTCACGCGCCTTTGGGTTCATTTGCTGGCGTTCAACACAATCCGGTACCGCGCCTTGCCGCTGCGCAGATGGTCAACCGCTTCATTGACCTTGCTCATCGGAAATTCCTCGACCTGCGGCAGGATCTGATGCCGCGCGCAGAACTCCAGCATGGTCGCCGCCGTGGCAGGCGAGCCGACCGGGGAGGCTGACAGGGATTTCTGTTGAGGGATGAGATTGAATACGTGCACCGGAATCGCGTCGGGCACGATGCCGACGAAGTGCAGCCGGCCCTTGCCGCGCAGGGTGGCGAGCATCGCCGTCCAGTCGAGGTTGGCGTTGGCGGTGATCAGCAGAAAGTCGAGAGTGCCGGCAATCGCTTTCAGCGCTTCGCTGTCGGTGGAGGCGACGACTTTGTGGGCACCGAGGCGTTTGGCTTCGTCCTGTTTGTTCAGGGAAGAGGTGAACGCGGTAACGTCGCAACCCCAGGCATTGAGAAAGCGCAGCGCCAGGTGACCGAGCCCGCCGATGCCCACCACGCCGACCCGGTCGGTCGGCTTGATGTCGAATTCCACCAGCGGATTGAAGACCGTGGAGCCGGCGCAGAACAACGGGCCGGCGAGGGCCGGGTCGAGGTTGTCCGGGAGTTTCAGCGCCCACGCCCAGTGAGTGCGCAGCCGATCGGCGAATCCGCCATGGCTGCCGATGATCGTCGGTTTGGCGGTGGCGCAAAGGTGATGGGAGCCACCGATGCAGGACGAGCAATGCATGCAGCTGCCCTTGTACCAGCCGATCCCCACGCGCTGGCCGACTTCCAGACCGCGTACCTGCGGGCCTGTGCGCACGATGCGGCCGACCACTTCGTGACCGGGAATGAACGGGTATTGGCTGATGCCCCAGTCGTTGTCGATCAGCGACTGGTCGGAGTGACAGACGCCGCAATATTCCACGGCGACTTCGACTTCCTCATCCCCCAGCGGGCCGGGGTCGTAACTGAAGCGCTCCAGCGGCGCGCCGGCCGAGGTGGCGGCCCAGCCGGTGAATGTCGTGGGTTCGGTGTTATTGCTCATGGGACACCTCCAGGTCTGGCGCTGCGGGCGCAGCCTGAAGAGTCTAGCGTGTCATCGAGCGGGCGCTAGCCAGGTATTCAGCACGCGCCGGTCGAGCTCTTCCCAATCCGCCATGCCCAGCACTCGGGTGGTATTGAGGCCGCGCAGATAACCGCGCAACTGATTGGCCACGGCCCGCACCGACTCTGAATCGTTCGCTGACTGGCCCAGCACGGTTTCGTATTCGACCAGGTATTCGGCCACCCGGTCGCGGAATTCGGGCAGGACGGCATCGCGGATCAGATCAAAGGTTCGCACGGGTAATCCTCATCTGTTTTCGTTGTGATTGAGTGTGCAGCAGTCTGCACGCCGCGCAACTATTGGTTCAAGTAATAGTGACCATCAAGAAACGCAAGTTCTGCTTTGGCGCCGATGGGCGGAAAATCGCCTCCATCGAACACGCTGCTGAAGGAATTGCGCGATGAAGACTTTGACCCGACTGGCTGTAGTCGCCCTGCTGATGGGCGGGGTGGCCGCCACCGTAGCCCCGGCTTACGCAGACGACGCCAAATCGTGCCATTTTCTGCCCGTCGCCGGCAGCAGCGCCGCGCTGCAGCACTCGCAAAACGTTGGTGTGCTGTACAGCGAAAACACCCTGGACAACCTGCAATACCTCGAGCGTTACCACGATGTGGCGGTGAACGGTGCCAAGGATGCACTCGATGCGCGGATCCGTGATGCCTTTGTCGACAGCTCCGATCCGGAACTGGCCATCGACTGGTTGATGAGCTCGCTGCAACAACAGTTTCTCTCGGTGACCGTCTACGACAGCCTCGATGCGCTGGTGCAGGCTCATCCGGACGTGGTGGTGATGCTCGACACCCACAACCGGCTGCTGACCCAACGCAACAGTCAGGTCGAAGCGCGGTTCGCTGCACGCTTCTACGACGCCAACCTGCAATACATCGGCAAGGCCGAAGGCGCGGTGGAGAAGCAACTGCCGTCAGTGTGGGTACACAACAAGGCAGCGCCCGAAATCGCTGCCGGGATCGAACAGCAGCGCGACCTGCAACTGAGTGCCTTGAAGCAGTTCGATGACTCGCTCAAAGCCTTGGTAAGTGCAGGCTGAACACCTAAAGCAAAACGGCAACGGCAGTGCCCGTGACACTGAACGTTGCCGAAGAACCGAACTTTTTATTTTCAGGATTTTATCCATGCGTGCCTTTTTTATCCCTGCCATGGCTTCTGCCAGTTTGTTGCTGACCGCCTGCGCTTCTGCGCCAAACGACCCGACGCTGACCCTGCAGACGCACAAGACGCCCGCCCAGTACGCCGAATGCGTGGTGCCGAAACTGCAGGGCAGTGCGCTGAACCCGACGGTTTCGCAGACCCAGCGCAGCTACCGGATAGTGGTGCCGAGCAAGGTTTCGGCAGACAACGTCCTGGAAGCCTACAAGGCACAGGACGGCGGCAAGGTGTTTTTATATGAGCGCCACTTGCTGGCGTCGAGTTTCCTGCCGTCGAGTTTTGAACGGGCTGCCCAGGAGTGCCTGTAACGCCTGACGGTTAACGCTTTTGACGATGCTCCTTTGGTTGGCCGCAACCAACCAATTCTTTGCCCCGCACCTTGCGGGGCTTTTTTTTGCCCGGCGTTTGGCGCAGTCGGCGCTACGCTGGATAGCGGAAAAGGTTTTCGGGAGAACAAGGATATGAAGAAGGACAGCAGCGGCGCGGCGACTGAGAATCCCTCTGCGCTGATCGATGCAAGAATCAAGGAACTGAATGACTGGCGTGGCCAGAAGCTGGCCGAGATCCGCGCGATCATTCATGAGGCTGACCCGGAGGTCGTCGAGGAGTGGAAGTGGCGCGGCGTTCCGGTCTGGTCACACAACGGCATCATCTGCACCGGGGAAACCTACAAGGCCGTGGTGAAAATGACTTTTGCCAAAGGCGCGGCGATGGAGGATCCGTCAGGACTGTTCAATGCCAGTCTGGAAGGCAATACCCGGCGGGCGATTGATGTTCACGAAGACGACAAGATCGATGCCAAGGCTCTGAAAGCGCTGGTGCGTTCGGCAATTACGTTGAATTCAAAGAAGTGATTTGCCGTTGAGGCGGAGGTGACGCGGAGGAGGGTGAAACGAGGAAAAAATGGCAGGGGCGGCTGGATTCGAACCAACGCATGGCAGGATCAAAACCTGCTGCCTTACCGCTTGGCGACGCCCCTGTAGCTATTGGTTTCAGTCCCGGGAGGACCTCTGCAACAGTGGGCGGCACTTTACCAGCGCTCTTGCGATCTGTGAACCCCTGAAGCCAATAAATTTCAGGCAAAACAGCTACTTATTTCCCGGACGGTATCGCCGGTCAGGTTTTTCGGGCTTTTCAGCGATCGTCATGAAAACCGGCGCGACCGATGTAGCCCGAAAACCTGGCAAAGACCTGCCTCGACGAACCGATCAATTACCGTCCGCAACCTTGCGTTCGATTTCGTCGACCTTGCGTTGCAACTCCTCAGCGTCCTGCTCCTTGGTGCGGGTCGACGAGGGCGTGATGACCTCATCCACGCCGCGCGTGTCGTCGTCCGGGTCTTCAAGATCGCGTTTCACCACATTGACCGGTTTGCCGGACGTATCGGTAGGTGGGGCTTTACTGTCGTTGTTCATGGCGCTGACCTCCGTTGGCTTAAACGTTGGATGCAGCGCTTTGGCGCGAGTTCTAGTTTTTTAGCGGCAACCGTGCGGAAAACTGCGGAGCCGGGTTGATGAACCGCCGGAAGCTCACCGGCAACAAGCCGATTCTGTTCAGGCAACTAACCCCAGCAACAGCGTCGCCAGGATCACCGTCGAAGCGCCGCCGATACGGGTAGAGATCTGGGCAAAGGGCATCAGCGACATCCGGTTCGAGGCCGACAGGATCGCGACGTCGCCGGTGCCGCCCAGGCCGCTGTGGCAGCAGGTCACGATGGCCGATTCGATGGGGTACATCTTCATCAGATTGCCGATGAAAAAACCGGCGACGGTCATCGACACCACCACGCTGAGGCACACCAGCACATAGCCGATCGAAAACACCTTCACCACGCTGTCGAGCGGCACATACAACATTCCAAGGCCAATCATCACCGGCCAGATGAAGGCGGCGGAAACCAGTTTGTAGAAAGACTGCGCGCCTTTTTCCAGTTTCTCCGGCAGCACACGCACGTATTTGAACAGCACCGCCGCGAGAATCATCATCACCGGCCCCGGAATCCCGACGACCTTTTCCAGCAGGCCACCGAGGACGAAGAACGCACAGATGACCAGCACGCCAGCGCCCATGAGTCGCAGGTCGATGGCGGTGGCGGACTCATCCTTGACCTTGAATTTATCGTTTTCGACTTTCGACCGGATCAGGGCGCCTTCACCGTTGATGGCCGGGCGTTTCAGCGCCAGCCGCGCCAGGTAACCGGCGCAGATGATCGCTGCAATGTTGCCGACCACGGCCGCCGGGACCAGTTGCGCGACGTAGATGTCCGGCGTGCCGCCCAGGATCGTCGAATAGGCCAGGGACAGCGGCAGGATGCCTTCGCCGATGCCGCCGCCGATGATCGGCACGATGATGAAAAAGAACGTGTGGTAGACGCTGTAGCCGGCAAGTTTGCCGACGATCAGCCCGCTCGCGACGGCGGCCAGGGTGCCGGCCAGCAAGGGGATGAACATGCGGATCATGCCCTGGACCAGGATGAACCGGCTCATGCCCAGGATGCTGCCGACTACCAGGCTGGCGATCACGAAGTACAGGAAGTTGGCCTCCTTCATCAGCATTTTGGTCGCGTCGATCGTCGGCGCGCCGAAGAAGCCGTAGAACACCAGCACCGACGGCAACATCAGGCACAGAATGGCGCCGCCACCGATTTCCCGCAGGATCGGCAGACGCGAGCCCATCTGGCCGAAGAACACACCCATTGTCATGATCACGGCCAGACCGCCGATCATGTTCTTCGGCAGAAAACCGAGGTGGGCCGACAGAAACACGATCACGGCGATGCCGAGGAAGATCGGCAGCGGGATCACGCCGATCTCATAGCTGCACAGGCGCTGGATGAACCCGCCGGCGCGCGGGCCGTCGACGTTCAGGGATTGCTCAAGGGAGTCGCTCATGACGCATGTCCTCATGTTTGTTTTTATCGAGGATTGACGGGAAACCACGGTGCACCGGGCTAGGGTGGTGAGGCGGTGATTCGATGGTATCCTTCGCAAAATGCGTGATAAACAGCGGAAGCATGCGGCCTATGAACACGAATCGTGACCAATTTCCCTTGCCCGAAGACCTCAAGGTGTTCCTCACCGTCATCCGCAAGAACAGCTTTGCCAGCGCCGCCGACGAGTTGGGCTTTTCACCGGCCTACGTCAGCAAGCGCATCTCGGTGCTGGAAACCACGCTGGCCACCAAGCTGCTGCACCGCACGACCCGGCGCATCGCGCTGACTGACGATGGCGAGCGGGTGCGGATCTGGGCCGAGAAACTGCTGGGGGATTTCGATCAGTTTCTCGGCGAGATTTCCCAGGCCCGGCACCAGCCGGCGGGATCGCTGCACATTTGCAGCAGCTTCGGTTTCGGTCGCAATCATGTGGCGCCGGCGATCAGTCAGTTGTCGCGGGCGTGTCCGAAACTCGATATCCGGCTTGATGTATTCGACCGGGTGGTCGATCTGGTGGGCGAGGGCTTCGACCTGGAGATCCTCGTCGGCGATGACCTGCCGGGCCAGCATCTGGCGCGCAAACTGGTGAGCAACCGGCGCGTGCTGTGCGCCACGCCGGAATACCTCGAACGCCGAGGCACGCCGCAGTCTCTTGAAGACCTGAAAGACCACGATTGTCTGGTGCTCAAGGAACGCAACAACGCATTCGGCATCTGGACCCTGAGCAAGGACGGGCAAGAGGAGACGGTGCGAGTGAATGGCCCGTTGTCCTCCAACAGCGGCGAGATCGTGCTGGAGTGGGCCTTGAGCGGCGGCGGAATCCTGTTGCGCTCGATGTGGGACGTCAAACCGATGCTTGAGCAGGGCAGGCTGGTGCAGGTGCTGGACGGCTACACCCAGAGCGCCAACGTCTGGGCGGTCTATCCGACCCGGCTCAGCGAGTCGGCGAAATTGCGGGTGTGCGTGGAGTTTCTGGAAGAGTACTTCCGCGATTTGTCTGTGGAATGAAAACGGGCGGTTCAATGAACCGCCCGTTTTTTTTGCCATCAACCCAGCCAGGGATTGTCCGCCAGATGCCGCGCTTCAAAGGCGCGGATCTGCTCGGTGCGTTGCAGCGTGGTGCCGATGGCATCCAGCCCCAGCAGCAGCGACTGTTTGCGCAACTGATCGATCTCGAACTCGATCTGCGTGCCGTCTGCCAGCTCGAGGGTCTGCTGCGCCAGGTTCACGCTGATCCGCGCGGTTTCCGGGACGCTGATCGCCTCGGCCACGCGCTTGAATTGCGCGTCATCCAGTTGAATCGCCAGCACGCCATTACGCTGGCAGTTGTCGTAGAAAATCCCGGCGAACGTGGTGCCGATCAAGGCCCGGATCCCCACTTGCTTCAAGCCCCACACCGCGTGTTCGCGGCTGGAACCGCAGCCGAAGTTCGGGCCGGTCACCAGAAACGCCGCGTCCTGCCAGGCCGGCTGATTGAGCACGAATTCAGGGTTGGGTTCGCCGGACGCGAGAAAGCGCAGATCGAAGAACAGCCCGCGATCCAGCCCCTGACGATCGATGCCCTTGAGAAACTGCTTGGGCATGATCACGTCGGTGTCGATGTTGGATGCAAGAAACGGCGCGGCGCTGCCGCTGACGGTGTCGAAAGGTTGCATGGTTCAAGCCTCCAGCGCGACGGTGCGCACGTCAGTCAAATGGCCGCTGATGGCCGCCGCTGCGACCATCGCCGGGCTCATCAGGTGGGTGCGCGCACCGGCGCCCTGACGGCCTTCGAAGTTGCGATTGGTGCTCGACGCACAGCGATCGCCCGGTGCGAGCACGTCGTCGTTCATCGCCAGGCACATCGAGCAACCCGATTGCCGCCACTCGAAACCGGCGTCGAGAAAAATCTGTGCCAGGCCTTCGTCCTCGGCCTGATTGCGCACCAACGTCGAGCCGGGAACGATCATCGCCCGCACATGGGCCGCCACACGCTTGCCGCGCACCACGCGGGCAACGTCGCGCAAATCTTCGATCCGCGCATTAGTGCAGGAACCGATGAAGGCATGGCTGATCGTCACTTCGTTCAGCGGCATGCCGGGTGTCAGGCCCATGTAGTCGAGGGCGCGCTGCAGGCCCTGACGCAGGATCGGATCGGGCTGGGCGGCCGGGTCCGGCACGTGCCCTTTGATCGGCGCGGCCTGATCGGGGCTGGTGCCCCAGGTCACCATCGGCTCCAGCGCGGCGACATCGAGGATGACTTCGCGATCGAACACCGCGCCCTCGTCGCTGTGCAGGGTTTTCCAGCGCTCGATTGCCTGCTCCCAGACCTTGCCCTTGGGCGCACGCGGCTTGCGTTGCAGGTAAGCGAACACCTTGTCGTCCGGCGCCATGAACGCACCCCGGGCGCCGGCCTCGACGGCCATGTTGCAGATGGTCATGCGCGCCTCGACGCTGAGGGCGCTGATGGCCGGGCCGGCGAACTCGATGGCGTAACCGGTGGCGCCGGAAGCGCCGATCTTCTCGATCAGCGCCATGATGATGTCCTTGGAGGTGACGCCTGCGCCGAGCTCACCGTTGACCGTCACCCGCAGGGTTTTCAGACGTTTGTAGACCAGCGTCTGGGTTGCCAGCAGGTGCTCGATTTCCGAAGTGCCGATGCCGAAACCGAACGCGCCCAGTGCGCCGTAAGTGGTGGTGTGGCTGTCACCGGCCGCCACCACCATGCCCGGCAAAATGAAACCCTGTTCCGGCGCCACGACGTGTTCGATACCTTGGCGCTTGTCCAGCACATCGAACAGCTCGATGCCGAAGTCGCGGCAGTTTTCTTCGAAGTACGACACCTGACGCGCGCCCCCGGCGTCAGGCATGGTCGCGATGCGTTTCGGTGCGGTGGGGTTCACATGATCGACCACCGCCAGCGTCGCCGCAGGCCGCCACACCGTGCGCCCGGCCTCGCGCAGGCCGCTGAAGGCTTGCGGGCTGGTGTATTCGTTGGCGACCTGGCGGTCGATGTAAAGCAGCACGTGGCCCTGATCGTCGAGGGTGCAGACGGTGTGACTGTCGATGTGCTTCTGGTACAGCGTTCTCGGGCTGGGCATGGCTTGCGCTCTTTTCTGTCCGGGGCAAAAACAACATGAGGACAGAATATTGATCGCAGAAATGGCATCAAGAGCGCTTCGGTGAAGCCGTTGAACACGGATTGTGAGCAATTGCCGCAAGCCTACGCCCGTGTCTCCTCCGGCAACCTGGCAATCACCTTGATCTCGAACTGAAACCCATACAGCCACGTCACGCCGACTGCGGTAATCGTCGGGTGCGGCGCCTCGCCCCAGAACTCCGGCACCACTTCCCAGATGGTTTCGAAGGTCGATTGCGGATCGACCATGAACACCGTCACGTCCACCACATCATCGAAGCTGCCGCCGGCCGCACCGAGAATCGCGTTGAGGTTGGTGAAAGCCAGTCGCACCTGTTGTTTCAGATCCGGCTCGGGCGAGCCGTCCTCTAGGCTGCCGACTTGCCCTGAGACGAACAGAAAACCGTTGGAGCGAACCGCCGGCGAATAACGATTGCGCTCGTAAAGCGCATGGCGTCCGGGCGGGAAAACCACGTCGCGTTTTGGCTGGGCACGGGTCATGGGGTGTCTCCTTCAATGGGTTGAAAACCTGTGATGGAGCCACTCTAGGCGCTTGCATCGGCACGATAAACGCGCAACCTTGGCGATCACTGTTTGCAAATCCCAAACAATCGAGCCGCTATCAGAGGTGGGTGATGGACCGTTTTGACGCGATGCAAGCCTTCGCCCGGGTGGTGGAGGCGGGGAGTTTCACCAAAGCCGCCGAGACGTTGCACATGAGCAAGACCACCGTGACCCAGCTCGTCCAGCAACTGGAAGCGCGGCTGCGAGTGAAGTTGCTCAACCGCACCACGCGCAAGGTCAACGCCACGGCGGACGGTGCGGCCTATTACGAGCGGGTGATCAAGTTGCTGGCGGACATGGACGACGCGGAGACGAGTCTTCCCGGCGCCGCGACCCAGCCCAAGGGCCGTTTGCGGGTCGATGTGCCCAGCCCCTTGGCCAATCTGATTCTGGTGCCGGCGCTGCCCGAGTTTTACGCGCGCTACCCGGAGATCCAGATCGACATGGGCGTCAGTGACCGGATCGTCGACATCATCGATGAAAACGTCGATTGCGTTATCCGTGGCGGGGAGCTGCGCGATCAGTCACTGATGGCCCGGAAGGTGGCGGATCTTCAGCTTGGCGTGTACGCCGCGCCGAGTTATCTGGCCCGCGCCGGCACCCCGATGCATCCCCGTGAGCTGGAAAACAGCCATCACCGGGTGGTCGGTTTTCTTTGGGCGCGCACCGGCAGACCGGTGCCTTACGCCTTGCGCAATGCCACGGAGAACCTGCTGATCAAGGGCCGGCATGTTCTGGCGGTCGATGATGGCAATGCCTATCTGGCGGCAGGCCTTGCCGGTCTGGGTGTGCTCTGGCTGCCGAGTTACATGTCGGCGGAGCATGAGGCCCGAGGTGAGTTGGTTGCACTGTTCGAGGGCTGGGCGCTTGACCCGATGCCGCTGTACGTTGCGTACCCGCCGAACAGGCATATCAGCCAAAAGCTACGGGTATTTATCGATTGGATCGTGGAATTGATGGCCACGCGTGCCAATGGCGCGGAACTTGCTGACCGCGCTCCCGGACTGTCAAAAAAATAGCGAATATCGGCGATCAATAAAGTCGGCAAGTCTGGATGCACCGCTATTCAATCAAGGAGCTTCACTCGCAATGAATATGTACATCGATATTGTCGGCGCGTGCAATTTGAGCTGCCCCTCGTGTCCGATGGGCAACTCGGAAAACGTCAACTTCAAGAAAGCCATGCAAGTTGACATGTTCAGGAAGATCGTCGAGAAGGCCCGAAGCGAAGGGGTCGAGTCGATTTTTCTGTATAACTGGACCGAGCCGTTGATCCACCCGCGCATCGGCGAGTTTGTCGAGATCATCAATGCCGCCGGTTTGCAGAGCGGTATCAGTTCCAATTTGAATCTGGCGAAAAACATGGAGACAGCGATGCTCGCCAATCCATGGTTCTTCCGTATCTCGCTGTCCGGGTTTTATCAGCAGACGTACGAGCAGGGGCACGTAGGCGGCGACATTGAAGTCGTCAAGGCCAACATGATCAAACTGCATGAGCTCAAGCAGCAACATGGCTTGAACACGCGGATCGAGGTCTACTACCACCGCTACCTCGACAACATGGAAGAAGAAGGGCTGATGCGCGAATTCAGCCAGCGTCTGGGCTTCGAGTTCTCGACCGGGTATTCAGTTATGATGCCGCTGGAGAAGACGCTGGCGCTGATCGAGCGCGACCCGTCGGTGACCGACACTGATCGCGAGACCCTGCAGCGACTCGCGTTGCCACCCTTCGACGACCTGGTCAATCTGGTTCGCCATTATCCGAAGCAGGCATGCGGGCTCAAGGATGACTGGCTGGTGCTCGACTGCAATGGCAACACCATCCTGTGTTGTTCCATTTTCAATCAGACCGAATATCAGGTGGGCAAGTACCTTGATATGCCGCTGGCACAACTGACCAGGCTCAAGTCCACCCAGCCGAACTGCGTCGACATGTGCAATCGCTGTGCGAACAACGGATTGCACATCTACTCGGGGCACTCCAATCAGGGACCGCTGCAGAGCCACGCTGTCAACCGGATAATCGACTTCCAGCGACGCACGATCATGGGCTTGCCGATCGAGAGTGACAGGCTCGGGCGCAGTGGTGAAGTCAGTGCCGAACACTTTGACGAAGCGCAATATCTGGAGCTGAACCAGGACGTCAGAAATGCGATTTCCGCCGGGGCGTTCACCAGCGGTTATCAGCATTACGTACTGTTCGGGCGACTGGAAGGCCGGCCAGGCGCAGGTCATTTGACGGCCGTCTGAGCCGGCGGCTCGGGTTCTGCCAGTTGAGTTGAAAGCCATTGACTGAAGCATCGCGCCATCGGGTCGTTCTCGCTGTCGCGGTGCGTCAGCATCGCCCAGTTCGGGCCGCGAATGGTTTGCTCCACCAGTGGCTGCAACAGCCCGTTTTGCTGCGCCTGACGGCTGAGCAACTGACTGACCAGCGCAATCCCCAGACCTGAACACGCCGCGTCCAACAACAGGCCCGGATCAGAGAAATTCAGGCCCTGATCCTGCTGGCCGACATCGATCCCCGATTCCACCGCCCAATGGCTCCAGTCCATTTCCCGCTCGCCGTGCAGCGTCGTCCGCTGGGCGCTCGGCACGCTTAACAAGCTCGGATGACACGCGGGGTAGAGGCGGTCGGCATGCAGCACCTTGAAGCTGCATTCAGCCTGCGAACTGATGTCGTCGCGCACCGCCAGATCGATGGTCTGGGTCGCCATGTCCGGCACTTCATCGGTGCTGAAAATCCACAGGTCCACATTCGGATGCTGACGGCGGAAATCCCCCAGTCGCGGCAGCAACCAGTGCCGGGCAAACGCCGGCGTGGTGTTGAGCACCAGTTGATTGGGTTTCTGGTATTGCCCCAGCCGCCGGATGCCCACAGACAGTTGCTGCAGCATCGCCTGAGTGGTGCTGAGCAGATCGTGGCCGGCGTCGGTCAGGCTGACGCTGCGTCCGCTGCGGAAAAACAGAGGTTGCTCGAGGTACGCCTCAAGGCTGCGGATCTGCTGGCTGATGGCCGATTGCGTGAGGCTCAGTTCCTCGGCGGCCTTGTGAAAACTGCCCAGCCTTGCGGCGGCTTCGAAGCCGCGCAACGAGCTGAGGGGTGGCCAGTGTTTCAGCATGATCGATAAGTTCCTCTAATCAGTTTTCCGCTAAATCCATCGTTTGTTTGCCCTTCAGGCCGCCATTAGCATGCACGTCAACGCCGCCAAGGCTGTTTTCATTGAACACAATGGCTTAACTCAAAGGGCTTTTTACCATGCAGCAGAACAAAAACAACAACAGCGGTTGGATGATGCCGGCAGAGTGGGTGACGCACGCGGCGACCTGGATGGTCTGGCCACACAATCAGGCCCTGTGGGAATCGGGCTGGGGCGTCACCTTGCCGTTGGTGCAGGAAGATTTCGCCCGAGTCGCCAATGCCATCGCCCGTTTCGAACCGGTGAAAATGGTCGTCGATCCGTCGGCCATCGCCCGCGCCAAAGCCTTGTGCGGGCCGAACATCGAACTGATTCCACTGGCCGTCAACGACAGCTGGTGCCGCGACTCCGGCCCGAGCTTCGTGGTTCACCCGGAACAAGGTCTGGCCGGGGTGAGCTGGCGCTTCAACGCGTGGGGCGGCAAGTCGGCCCATGATCTGGACGAAAGCCTGGCCCGCCGCGTGCTCAACCAGTTGGGCGGCGAGTGCTTCGGCACCGCGCTGAGCAACGAGGGCGGCGCGATCCACGTGGACGGCGAGGGCACGTTGATCACCACCGAATCGGTGCTGCTTAACCCCAACCGCAACCCCGGCGTGAGCAAGGCCGAGATGGAAGAAATCTTCGGCCGCCTGCTCGGCGTGAAGAAAACCATCTGGCTGCCGGGCGATCCGGATTACGTCACCGGCGACATGACCGACGGTCACGTCGATGGTGTGTGCGCCTTCGCCCGTCCCGGTGTGTTGCTGGTGGACGCCACTCACGATCGCAGCTCGGTGTACGCCGAAGTCGTGCGGGAAAACCGCCGCGCACTGGAGCTGGCCACCGACACTCAGGGCCGCAAATTCGAGCTGATCGAGCTGTACGAAGCCACCGATGCGGTGGACACCGAAGCCGAAGTGTTCTGCGCCTCTTACACCAACTTCTACATCGCCAACGGCGCGATCATCATGCCGGCGTACGGCATCGAGGCCGACCATATCGCGGCAGAAACCCTGGCCAAGGCGTTCCCGGGACGTGAGGTGGTGCCGGTGCAGATCAATCATCTGGCCCATGGCGGCGGCGGTGTGCACTGCATCACCCAGCAACAGCCAGCCTGGCCGGTGGAGGGTTGATCGATGACGTTGCTCAAAGTCGCCACCACCCAGATGCCGTGCACCTGGGACCTGAAAAGCAACCTCGACCGCGCCGAGCAGTTGGTGCGTGAAGCGGCCGCGCAGGGTGCGCAAGTGATCCTGTTGCAGGAACTGTTCGCCACGCCGTATTTCTGCATCGAGCAGAGCCATCAGCACATGGCGCTGGCCGAGGAGTACCGCGACAGTCAGGTGCTGTCGCGTTTCGCCGCGCTCGCCCGCGAACTGGGCGTGGTGTTACCGCTGAGCTGGTACGAGAAGGCCGGCAACGCTTACTTCAATTCCCTGAGCGTGGCCGATGCCGACGGGCGCCTGTTAGGCGTGTACCGCAAGACCCACATCCCCAACGCCATCGGCTATCAGGAGAAGGAATATTTCAGCCCCGGCGACACTGGTTTCAAAGTCTGGGACACCGCGTTCGGCCGCCTCGGCGTGGGCATCTGCTGGGATCAGTGGTTCCCGGAAACTGCCCGCTGCATGGCGTTGATGGGCGCCGAAGTGTTGTTGTTTCCGACGGCCATCGGCTCGGAACCGGGCTGCGCGGATCTGGACTCGCGAGATCACTGGCAGATGACCATGCGCGGCCACGCCGCTGCCAATCTGCTGCCGGTGATCGCCTCCAACCGGGTTGGCCGCGAAGTGGCCGGCACCGATGCGGCGTTGCAAATGAATTTCTACGGCTCATCGTTCATCTGCAACCACAAGGGAAAAATGCTCGCCGAAGCCGACCGCGCCAGCACCGGTGTTTTGGTGCAAAGCCTGGATCTGGCAGCCATGCGTGAAGATCGCCTGAGCTGGGGCATCTACCGCGACCGTCGTCCGGAAATGTACGGCGCATTGCTGAGCCAAGACGGCCGTCACCTTAACGCCCGTTGGAATCCCCAAGGAGTCTGATATGCCTACTTCACACAAATGGTTGCTGGGTGCACTGGGCCTTGCGCTGGCCGGTTTGATGTCGACGGTGCACGCCGAAGACAAGACCTTGCGGCTGTACAACTGGGCGGATTATTTCGCTGAAGACACGTTGAGCAAATTCACTGCCGAGACCGGAATCAAGGTGATCTACGACGTGATGGACGGCAGCGAAACCCTGGAAGCCAAGATGCTGTCCGGTGGCAGCGGCTACGACCTGATCTTCCCCGGCGACACCGTGGCCGAACGGCTGATGCGCGCCGGCAGCCTGTTGCCGCTGGATCCTTCGAAGATCACCGCGATGAACGATATCGAATCGGGCCTGCAAAAACTGCGCAGCCATTACGAGCATTCGAACAAGGCCACCGTGCCGTACACCTGGGGCACCATCGGCCTGACCTATAACGCCGAGCAGATCAAACAGCGCATGGCCGACGCCCCGGTCAACAGCCTCGACATGCTGTTCAAACCGGAACTGGCGGCCAAATTCGCCGATTGCGGGATTTCGATGATCGACTCGCCGGATGAAGTACTGGCTGTGGTGCTCAACTATCTGGGCCGCGACCCGCGCAGCGCCAAGCCTGCGGATCTGGCGGCGGCCAGTGACTTGCTGATGAAGCTGCGGCCGTATATCCGCAAGTTCCAGTCGCAACCGGTGACCGATCTGGTCAACGGCAACCTGTGTCTGTCCCTCGGCTACAGCGGCGACATGACCCAGGCTCAGCGCACCTCGGACAGCGCCGGCAAGCAGACCCGCTTCCAGTACCGCGTGCCGCGCGAAGGCACCACGGTGTGGATGGACACCATGGCCATTCCGGTCGATGCCAAACATCCGGAATACGCCTACGAATTCATCAACTTCGTGATGCGCCCGGAGAACATGGCCGCGATCAGCAATTTCACCGGTTACCCGACCTCCAACGCCAAGGCCCGGCCAAACGTGGATGAGGCGATGCGCAACAACCCGGACATCTACCTCGACGAAGCGACCTATGCTCGTCTGATACCGGGCAAGGATATCCCCCAGGCCGACATGCGCGCCCGCATGCGCACCTGGACCAAGTTCAAGACTGCCACTGCCAAGTGATTTTTCCGGGCCGCCCCGGCGGCCCCTTACCCATCAGGAACGTACACATGCCGACTCGTCGCGAGTTCATCAAACAGGTTTCAGTCGCCGCCGGCGTAGGCGCTGCCGTCATGGGCCTCGGTCTGTCACCGGCGCGGGTACTGGCGGCCGGCGAAGGTCGCTGGTTCATGCCCGACGAGGGCGACAAACACGAACGCGCCTACATGGCCTTCGGCGCGCAGGATGCGATCTGGGAAGACTTCACCGAAGACGTTCAGGAAGCGCTGGGCCGGATCGCCCGCGCCATCGCCCGTTACGAACCGCTGACCATCTATTGCCGCAGCGGCGAACGCAGCCTGGCCGAAGAGATCTGCGGCACCTCCAACATCACCTACCAGATCGCCAACCTCGACGACATCTGGATGCGTGACATCAGCGCCAACTTCGTCATCGACGACAAAAACGGACTCGGCGCCGTGGACTTCAACTTCAGCGGCTGGGGCAACAAGCAACAGCATTCGAAGGACGCGAAGATCGCCAAACGCGTGGCGGCCGATGCGCAGGCGACCTACCAGCGCAGCGAACTGGTGGGCGAGGGCGGCGGCATCGAAGTCGATGGTCACGGCACCGCGATCATGACCGAAAGCTGCTGGATCAACGAAAACCGCAACCCCGGCTGGAGCAAGGCTGACGTCGAGGCGGAACTGAAAGCACGCCTCGGTCTGCGCAAGATCATCTGGCTGCCGGGCATCAAGAGCAAGGACATCACCGATGCCCACGTCGATTTCTATGCGCGCTTCGTCACGCCCGGCGTGGTGATCGCCAACCTCGACACCGATCCGCGCTCCTACGACAACAAGGTCACCCTGGCGCACCTGGAAATCCTGAAGAAAGCCACCGACGCCGACGGTCGTCCGTTGCAGATCCACACCGTTTCGCCACCGCTGAAGCCGCGCAACACCAAATTCAACAAGGACAACGACGACTTCGCGGCCGGTTACATCAACTATTTCGTGATCAACGGCGCCGTGATCGCCCCGGAGTTCGGCGACAAGGACGCCGACAATAAGGCCTTCGACCTGCTGAAAAAGCTCTATCCGAACCGCGACGTGGTGCAGATCAACATCGACGCCATCGCGGCTGGTGGTGGCGGGATTCACTGCGTGACCAGTCACCAGCCGGCGTGAGGCCGAGCCTCAGCGGAAACGTTGGGGCAGGGCCTCGGCAAAGGGATAGAAGTCGAACCACGGTTTAGCTTCTTCGATGACCCGACTGAACGACGGGCGCTGCACCAGCCGTTCGAAATAGGCGCTCAGCCGCGGTTGTTCGGCGGCGAACGGCACCAGCGTGCTGGCATAGAACAGGGCCGGTGCGGCGGAGCAATCGGCCAGGCTGAAATCCGCGCTGGCGATCCATTCGCGGTCGGCCAGTTGCTGTTCGAGCATGCCGTACGCCGTGGCCAGCAGCGCTCGCTGACTGCTCAGGTCGCCATTGGCGGACTGGATGCGGTCGGCGACGATCTGCTGCATCGGCGTCATCACGTAATGGTCGAAAAACCGGTCCCATAGACGCACGTCCAGTGCGGTCTCCCAGTCTTCGGGAATCAGTCGTTGCGACTGCCCCGGTTGATGATCCAGGTACTCGATGATCACGCTCGATTCCGGCACCGTGCGCTGGCGCGCGTGATCGCGCAGCACCGGGAATTTGACCAGCGGCCACAATGCTTGAAGCTCGGCCCGTTCGGCTTCGCTGGACAGGTCGATCAAGCGTTTTTCGAACGCGACGCTGTGTTCGTAGAGGGCGATCAGCGCCTTGTGGCAGTAGGACGACAACGGGTGGTAATAGAGGGTCAAGTCCATCGTTCAACACCTCGATGAGGGGGAATGGCGTTACTCAGGTATAGCGCGCCTGCGCACGGCCACGCATTTGATTTCCACCAGCAGCCCCGGATGGGCCAGTTCGCTGACGCCGATGCAAGTCCAGGCGCAGAAGCCCTTGGGGAACACGCGGTTTTTCACTTCGCGAAACACCGGCATGTGTTGGCTCATGTCGACGTGATAGGTGGTCATCTCCACCACATCGTCGAAGGTGCAGCCACCGGCCTTCAGCACTTCGTCGAGGTTTTCCCAGGCACGAATGAACTGTTGCTCGGGGTCTTCGATGACCTTCAAGTCAGCCGTCCGGCCCACCTGGCCGGCGCAGTAAAGCGTGTCGCCGACCAGAACCGCCGGCGCGTATCCGGCGCGTTCGACAATGGTTTTCATGGAGTCGGGGATGATGATTTTGCGGTCGGGCATGGCCGGGGCTCCAGGTAAACGGTAAGTCGGGTCACTTCGCGCGAAAGTACCGGATCAGGTTGATCGATTGCGTGAATACCGCATATACCACTGCTGCGATCATTAGCCCGGCGATGACCAGGGCAATAGTATTGACACCTGTGATGAGCAGAATGTAGATCGACAACGCGAGTATCAACACGACATAACTGGCAAGCGTCTGTTTGAAGTACGCCAGCAGCAGCGGCACGACGATCACTACCAGAGAGTGAAAGGCCACCCCAAACCAGATGTCGATAATCATCTGATCAAAATCACCGCCCGCTTGTGCCAGGGCCAGCAAATACGAATTCGTCAGCCACTCCAGCTTGCCAACCACCATCACGCTGATCGCGATAATCACCACAATGTTTATTGCTCGGTTACTCATTGATCTTCATTCCGTCCATGCGCCGCCGCTGCCAACTGCTCGGTATCCACTCGCACAAACACCGAATCGCCCACCGCCGTCAGCACATCCCCGGCGTAGACCTCGCAGATCACCCGGGTCTTGCGCCCGACTTCACCTTCGACTTTTGCCTTCAATGTCAGCGGCACGCCCATTGGCGTCGGTTTGATGAACTTGATGCCGAGGTTGCCGGTGACGCAGTTGATGCGCGGCAGGCTTTCGGGGTCGCGCTGCTCGGCGCGGTAGTGGTAAGCCATCGCCGTCCAGTTGGAATGGCAGTCCACCAGCATCGCGATCAGGCCGCCGTAGACCAGCTCCGGCCAGCCGCAGTATTTGGCCTCGGGCACATGCTCGGCCATGACGTGCACGCCGTCCTCATGCCAGAAACTCTTGATGTGCAAGCCGTGCGGGTTGCTGCTGCCGCAGCCGAAGCAGACGCCGTCGGGGGCGGCGGTGTCTTGCAGGGAGGTGTCGTGGGTGGACATGCGGGGTCATCCTTAAACTGTTAGCCGAACCGCGCGGATTCTAACCTTGATTCAAGGACAAAACGTTGCTTCGAGTGGGGCGCACTGCTGTTTTCGTCGATCCCGGTGCAGGGCTAATTACGCTGCGCCAGATTGCGTTGAAACTCTTCGAAGCTGCACGGCAGGGTCGTGGCCTTGCGCTTTTTCGACTTTTCGCGCTCGTCCGGCAGTTGATCGCTCAATTCCCAGACCTCAAGCATCTTCGCGTATTCGAAGGCGTGGCGCGGGCTGATCTGAATCCACTGCTGAAATGCCTGACGCTCGTCAGGGGTGCAGCTGTCGTCTTGCAGACGCAGGCACCAGTGCGCCGCTTGATTGAGGATTTCATCATCGGCGTCTTGAGGGCTTTGGAGGTTCATTGACTGCTTCCAGGATGGCCGGAGAGGGCACTTTACCCTGCCTCTTGCAAAAAAAACGTCAAATATCGGCAGGGATTTAGCCCGTTTGACGGACAGAACGCGCAGCCGAAGGACAGATCGCGCCGGGATTGGCTGTCTTCGACGTTTTGTCATATTCAGTCACATTACCTTGCAGATAGTGGGCAGCCCAACCGGTTTTCAATGAGGCTGCATCGTGTTTCCACGTTTTCTGTGTTCGCTGTCCGTGTTGAGTCTGTCCATCGCCGCCGTCCACGCGGCCGACCTTGATACCCCGCGCCTGCAAGGCATCGACAACTTCCGCGATGTCGCCGGTATCACCACGGCCTACTCGACGACCCATGACGGCACCATGCGCTCCGGTGTGTTCTACCGCTCCAACGCGCTGACGCCGACAGCATCGGACCTGGCGACCCTCAACGGTCTGGGGATCAAGGCCGTTTACGACCTGCGCACCCCAAGCGAAATTGCGGCCACGCCGGACACGATGATCAGCGGGGCAACCTATCAGAATATCGACATCATCGGCGCCACCACGTCGGGGGCGAACATCACCACGGTCTCGTTCAAAAACGCGGCCGAAGCGACTGCGATGATGCAAGAGACCAACCGTGCGTTTGTCAGCGACGCCGGCATGCGCGGGCAGTTGGGCGTGCTGTTCAACGAACTGGCCGGCGTCGACGGCGCCGCGCTGTTCCATTGCACCGCCGGCAAGGATCGCACCGGCTGGACGGCCGCTGTGCTGCAAAGCATCGCCGGGGTCGACAACGCGACGATCATGAGCAACTACCTGGCGACCAACGACTACACCGCCGACCGCGTTGCCAAGACCCTGGCGATGATGCCGCCGAGCATGGCCGCGATCTACGCGCCGCTGCTGGGTGTCGAGGCGAGTTATCTGCAAGCGGGCCTCGATCAGGTGGCCGCGCAGTACGGCAGCATGGACAACTACCTCAAACAGGGGCTGGGTCTGTCCCAGGAAACCATCTATGTACTGCGCGGCAAAATGGTCGAGTACAACAGCCTGCCGGGTCAGGTCGGGCTTATCGGCAACGCTGCCGCCGGTGCGCAACTGTTGCGGGAGTTGCAGAACAGTAAACTCTCGGGCACCTACAGCGCCTACAACTACTACCTGCAATCGGCCATCGACGCCGGCACCCTCGGCGGTGTCGAGTCCACGGTCGGCGGTCAGGTGCACGCCGATGCGGCGAGTTACCTGCTGCGTCAAAACGCAATGATCGAGCAGGCCGCCGCGCCGTTCGCCAGCGGCACTGACCTCAAGGTCGGCCATTACCGCTTGTGGAGCACCGCGCTCGCCGGTTACCTGGGCACCGACGGTTCGGCCCATGCGCAAAGCAGCAACGAACACAGTCAGGGCCTGATGGTTGGCGTCACTCAGCGCTTCTCCGAACAATTCAGCGCTCGCGGCGGCATCGGTTACAGCAAAGGTTCGGTGGGCGGCGCAGGTGGCGAGGCAGATACCGATTTCACCTTCCTCGACCTTGGCGCCCGTTATGGATTCACCAGCCTGCAACGTGGGCTGTTTGTCGATGCCAACCTCAGCGCCGGTTACGTCGACTACGACAGTAAGCGCGACCTCGGCGGCGGCTTGGGTTCGGCGAAGGGCGACACCAACGGTAATCTCAGCGGCGCCACGTTGGCACTCGGTTATCGGATGCCGCTGAACACTGTGATTCTGGAGCCGAGCCTCGGCGTGCGCGTCAGCCGTCTGGACCTGTCGGGCTTCCAGGAGAAGGGCAGCGAATTGGCGCTCAATGTGGACGACATTCAAGAAACCCGCCGCAGTGCGGTGGCCAATCTCGACGTCTCGTTCGCCCCGATGCCGATGGGCGCGTGGCAACTGGTGCCGGGCGTGCGGGTCGGTTACGAGCATGTGCTGGGCGATCATCAGGTCGACAGCGAGGGCCATCTGCTGGGGCTGGATATCGAGCAGCGCGCGGCGTTCGACAACCGCGATCAGTTCAGCGGCGGCGTCAACCTGATGGCCAATCTCGGTGCTCTGAGCCTGGGCGCCGAAGTCGGTGCCAGCGGTGGCGGCGACAGCCACGGTTTCAGTGGCGGGCTCAAGGCCAGTTATCAGTTCTGACCAACTGACGTTTAAGACAAAGGACTGCCTCAGCGCAGTCCTTTTCGCATTTCTGCAGGACTCACGCCGTAGGCGTCCTGAAAGTACTGGCAGAACCGGCCGACGTTGCTGAACCCGAATTGCAGGGCCACATCGGTCACCGATGACGATTGGCCTTGCTTCAATGCATCACAGGCGCGCTCCAGTCTGACCTGTCGCTGGTACGCGACAATCGAGGTGCCGACGAACCGCCGGAACCCTTCCTGCAACGCCCGCAGACTGACGTTCACCAACCCCGCCAGATCCGTCCCGCTGACCATACGCTCGGGATGCGCCTGAATGTACTCGATGGCCTGCTTCACATGCCGTGGTGCAATCAACGCCTCGGGTCGGCGCAGGGCCTCGCTGAAGTTGTGTGGCCAGGCCTCCAATACCGCGTCCACCAGCATCTCCCGCAGCCGTGACGGCATCAGCGAGCCAGCGTTCAACAGCAGATCGAATTCCGCACCGGTGGCCAGATCGATCAGCGCGCGAATGCCCTGAAACGCCGGGCTGTTCAGATCCACCCTCGGCTCGAAATGCAGCTTGTGCACGATCGGTTTGCCCAGCAGGGTCGACAGCCGTTCGGTGAGCGCCGCACGGCTGATCGACATGCCGTGCTGGGCATGATTGTCGATAAAACGCATAGAACGCAGGTCAGCTTTGTCGATGGCCAGCCCCACATCGCTCAGCCCCACGGATTCATGGTTGAACACGATCTTGCCGGCGGTGGGAATGACGAAGGTGATTTCATCGAACGGCTCGGGAAACGCCACCGTGAAATCGCCCCGGTAATGCATGCGCCGGAAACTCACGCCTTCGTACCGCCCGTAAACGCCGCCAATGATGATGTCTTTGGGCGGCGGTGGTGTGTCGCCATAACGGTTGCCGAACATTCGCGAGAACAGGGCGCCGAAGTCGTCACTGGCCATGTTGTCGGATCGCAGGATGAGGGTCTGGCGCGTCGGGCTTGAGTACACCGGGAGGGTCACCTTGGTGGTCGGGGCATCGGGGCGCGACGACGTTACCAAGGGAGAATGACGCCGATGTGACAACGCTCGATGCTGTGCGTGAACGCCACGCACAGCATCGAACAGAGTTGAGTCAGGTGTGATGAATGTCCCGATCCTTGGTCTCCGGCATGAAGAAGATCCCCAGAATCGCCGTCATCACCGCAATCACGATCGGGTACCACAAGCCGTAGTAGATATCCCCGGTGGCCGCGACCATCGCAAACGCCACGGTCGGCAGGAACCCGCCAAACCAGCCGTTGCCGATGTGGTACGGCAGCGACATCGAGGTGTAGCGGATGCGCGCCGGGAACAGCTCCACCAGCCATGCCGCAATCGGGCCGTAGACCATGGTCACGTAGATGACGAGGATGGTCAGCAGGAGCAGCACCATCGGGTAATTGGTCTTGGCCGGGTCGGCTTTTTCCGGGTAACCGGCTTCTTTCAGCGCGGCGCCGAGGCTGGCAGTGAACGCGTCGTTACGGGTCTTGAAGTCGGCGGCCGGCAGGGTCGTGCCTTCAAAGCTTTCGATGACCTTGTCGCCGATGCGCACCTGGGCCACGGTACCCGGTTCCGCCACCACGTTTTCATACGGGATCGCCCGTTTGGCGAGGATGGTTTTCGCCAGATCGCACGAGCTGGTGAATTTGGCCTTGCCCACCGGATCGAACTGGAACGAGCACTGGTCGGGGTTGGCGATCACTTTGACCGGGTTCTTCTCTTGGGCGACGAATACGTCGGGGTTACCGTACTGAGTCAGCGCATGGAAGATCGGGAAGTAGGTCACCGCCGCCAGAATGCACCCGGCCATGATGATGCCCTTGCGCCCGATGCGGTCGGACAGGCTGCCGAAAATCACGAAGAACGGCGTGCCGATCAGCAGCGAACCGGCGATCAAAAGATTGGCGGTCTGCGGGTCGATCTTCAGGGTTTGAAGCAGGAAAAACAGCGCGTAGAACTGCCCGGTGTACCAGACCACCGCTTGGCCTGCGGTGCCGCCGAGCAGGGCCATGATCACGATTTTCAGATTCTCCCAACGGGCGAAGGACTCGGTCAGCGGGGCTTTCGACGACTTGCCTTCTTCCTTCATTTTCTTGAACACCGGCGACTCGTTCAGTTGCAACCGGATGTACACCGAGACCGCCAGCAGCAGGATCGACAGCAGGAACGGAATCCGCCAGCCCCAGGCCTCGAACGCTTCGGTACCCAGCGCCGTGCGGCAAGCCAGAATCACCAGCAACGACATAAACAGGCCCAGGGTCGCGGTGGTCTGAATCCATGACGTGAAATAACCGCGTTTGCCCTTCGGCGCATGCTCGGCCACATACGTCGCCGCGCCGCCGTATTCGCCGCCCAGCGCCAGGCCTTGCAGCAGGCGCAGGGTAATCAGAATGATCGGCGCCGCGACTCCGATGGTCGCGTAACCGGGCAGGAATCCGACAATCGCCGTCGATACACCCATGATCACGATCGTGATCAGAAACGTGTGCTTGCGCCCGATCATGTCACCCAGTCGCCCAAACACAATTGCCCCGAACGGGCGCACCGCAAAACCGGCGGCAAAGGCGAGCAGGGCGAAGATAAACGCCGTGGTCTCGTTCACCCCGGCAAAGAAGTGCTTGGCGATGATCGCCGCCAGGGAGCCGTAGAGGTAGAAGTCGTACCACTCGAACACCGTGCCGAGCGACGACGCAAAGATGACCTTGCGCTCCTCCCGGCTGACGCTGTGGTGCGGGGCACTGCCTGTGGACATGCTGTCGAGTACTGCCATGGGTGTTCTCCGTCGTGCTTGTTTTTGTAGGCCGGAGCACTTCATCAACGTCGCGTACCCAAGGCCTGTGGCGGATGCCGGTTCAGGTATTTCGTGGAGCGTGCACAGAATCACCGCCCCGCGCGGGAGGGCGGGGTTTCATTGAGCATAATTGGGATTGGGGGGATATCCAGTGGCGGGGATTGATCGACTGATGCAGGGGCGGCAGGGAGAGACCTGCCGCCAAGGGTTTTATTCCGTCGGCACAACGTTATCCAGTACCTGATTCACCGCCAGTTCCGCCAGCATCACGATTTGCGCGATGCCCTGCGCGGTTTTGCGGTGGGGGCTTTCGAGGAGGTCGACGAAGTTGTTGAGCATGACGTTGGCTGAGCCCAGGGTTTCGACGGCGTCGGCGAGCAGGGCTTCGTTGTTGCTGTCCGGGTTGGCCTGGTAGAGGCGGTTGGGGTAGTAGGGCGCGGCCATCATGTGGGCTGAGATCGGGCCGAGGTGGTAGTCGAGGGCGCGGTTGGCGGCTTCGTTGAATCTCTTGGAGTCAGGGCATTCGTAGGGGGACGTTGGGTCGGTGATGCTGGACGGTTCGGTGACCGGAGGATTTGGCGTGACTTTGAACATGTTCATTCTTTTCCTGTTTTGAAGCCGCCAGACCCGAGCTACTAAACAGGGGTGGTGGCAGCTGTGCGCAGGTTAGTAGACCGGGGAAAAGAAGAAAGCCGGCGTGCCCGGGGGCACCCTACGCACAGCCACCATCAAATACAGGTATGGGAATACCTGACTGACAGACACTTGTGCACTCTTCAAATACCAACGGGCTACTAAACCCGATCACTGCAAATCAGTGACCCGATCCAAGTTACCGGCCGACCCCAAGGCGCACAAGCCGGCGGATTCTGGCGCAGCGGTAGGCTCTGGCGCAAGGATTTGTAGGCATCCGGACGCATTCCGACATGTCTTTAAACGGCGTGATTCAAACCTGTTTATCGATCATCGCCCGACGAGGAGAAACCTGACGCTTTAAGCTCCAAAACCATTCGTCGCCAGCCCCGCACTCATCACGCCGCCCCTCGCTCAAAAGCTGCATGACCAAAACCATCAACGTCCAAGACTTGCACATCGACCTGCATCCGCTGAACGAATCAGCCTTGTTCAAATGGCTGCTCGCCAGTTTCCTGATGGGCAAACGAATCCAGGCCGAGATTGCCGCCGAAGCCTATCGAGTGATTGTTGAACGACACCAGCGCGATACGCCGCGCAAACTCGGCCATTGCACCCACCGCGAGCTGGTGCGGATGCTCGGCGAGGCGCATTACGTGCGTTACGACGAAACCACCGCCGAGCGCCTGCTCGCGCTGGCTGTCAAACTGAATGAAGAATATGCCGGGCGGGTAATGAACATGGTCGAGGCGAGCGCCGGCCGCCAGGACTTCGAAAAACATTTGCAAGCCTTCGACGGCATCGGCCCGAAAACCGTGGAAATTTTCATGCGTGAAGCAGGCAAGGTGCTGTTTTGAGTGCGTCGGCGATCTTCATCGGTAGCGCCGGTTGGAGCCTGCCCCGCGAATACTGGCCGTCATTCCCGGAGCAGGGCACTCACCTGCAACGCTATGCCGCACACCTCAATGGCGTGGAAATCAACAGCTCCTTCTACCGTCCGCACCAACGCCAAACCTACGCCCGTTGGGCCGAGTCGGTGCCGGACGGATTTCGCTTTTGCGTGAAAGTGCCCAAGTCGATCAGCCATGAGCGGCGTCTGCGGGACTGCGAACATGAGCTCGATGCATTTCTTGAACAGTGCTCGGGGCTGGGCGATCGCCTGGGTTGTCTGCTGCTGCAGTTGCCGCCGTCGCTGGCGTTCGACGAAGCGCTTGCTGAGGCCTTTTTGGTCGAGTTGCGCCAGCGTTATTCCGGGGCTGTGGTGCTTGAACCGCGTCACGAGTCCTGGGCCGCCGCCGAACTGCTGTTGATGGCATATCGCATCGCGCAAGCGGTGGTCGATCCCTCGCGAATCAGCACCGATGCGGGTCCGAGCGGCTGGCCCAACGTGCGTTATTGGCGCCTGCACGGTTCGCCGCGCATTTATTACAGCCCCTATGACTCGGCGTATCTGAAAACGCTCGCCGGTGATTTGCGGGTGGCGGCTGTCGATGGCGTCGAAACGTGGTGCATTTTCGACAACACCGCCAGCGGCGCGGCACTCGGCAATGCGCTGGAACTGCGGCGGATACTGGCGCAGGGCTGACACACCGCGTCGGGACTTCCAACCGGCGACCGGGTCTGTAAACTGGCCGCCCGAAACGGCGCGCGATGGCGCCGTCCTCACTGCCAGCGAAGGACTTTCCCATGGCCAACCAAGACATCACCTACACCCCGGACCCGGATGCAGACTCGATCTCTTCGGACGTGACCGAATTCAACGGCATCCTGATGTCGACCCAGATTCCGACCCGTGCCGATGGCAGCCTGGAACTGGGCGACGTCACCGCGCAAAGCGAATGCACATTGCAGGCGTTGAAAGTCGCGCTGGAAAAGGCCGGCAGCTCGATGGACCGCGTGCTGCACCTGACCATTTACCTGACCGACATGGCTGATCGTGCTGCGTTCAACGAGGTGTACAAGCGCTTCTTCGCCAAGCCTTGGCCTGTTCGCGCGGCGGTTGGCGTGGCGGCGCTGGCGGTTGAAGGGATGAAGGTGGAAGTGACTGCAATGGCCGCGAAGGCCTAAGTTTGCGGTTCGGTAGGGCAGCTCTGCACTGAGCAGGGCTGCCACCCGGCAGCACAGGCGTGCCGCCCACGCGTTTCGCGGCTACAATGCGCGCCTCGACCGTGACAGCCTGACTAAAAAAACATATGTCCTTGCCCAAACATCACCTGGAACTGCTCAGCCCCGCCCGCGACGTGGCCATCGCCCGCGAGGCCATCCTGCATGGCGCCGACGCGGTGTACATCGGCGGCCCGAGCTTCGGTGCGCGCCATAACGCCTGCAACGAGGTGAGCGAAATTGCCGAACTGGTGGAATTTGCCCGTCGCTATCACGCGCGCATCTTCACCACCATCAACACCATCCTGCACGACAACGAACTGGAGCCGGCGCGCAAGCTGATCCATCAGTTGTACGACGCCGGCGTCGATGCGCTGATCGTCCAGGACCTGGGCGTGATGGAACTGGACATTCCACCCATCGAGCTGCACGCCAGCACCCAGACCGACATCCGCACTCTTGAGCGGGCGAAGTTCCTCGATCAGGCCGGTTTTTCGCAACTGGTACTGGCCCGTGAACTGAACCTCAAGGAAATCCGCGCGATCGCCGATGAAACCGATGCCGCCATCGAGTTCTTCATTCACGGCGCGTTGTGCGTGGCGTTCTCCGGTCAGTGCAACATTTCCCACGCGCAGACCGGGCGCAGCGCCAACCGGGGCGACTGCTCCCAGGCCTGCCGTCTGCCGTACACCCTGAAAGACGAAAAGGGTGGCGTGATCGCCTACGAAAAACACCTGCTGTCGATGAAGGACAACAACCAGAGCGCCAACATCCGCGCACTGGTCGAGGCCGGTGTGCGTTCGTTCAAGATCGAAGGTCGCTACAAGGACATGGGCTATGTGAAGAACATCACCGCCTATTACCGCCAGCGCCTCGACGACGTGCTCAACGACCGTCCGGATCTGGCCCGCGCTTCCAGCGGCCGCACCGCGCATTTCTTCATGCCGGACCCGGAAAAGACCTTCCACCGTGGCAGCACCGACTACTTCGTCAGCGAGCGCAAGATCGACATCGGCGCGTTCGATTCGCCGACCTTCACCGGTCTGGCGGTGGGCACGGTCGAGAAAGTCGGCAAGCGTGACATGCAGGTCATCACCCACGAGCCGCTGTCGAACGGCGACGGCCTCAACGTGCTGGTCAAGCGCGAAGTGGTGGGGTTCCGCGCCAACATCGCCGAAGCCAAGGCCGAGTTCGAGGAAGAGGGCGAGAAGCGCTATCGCTACCGCGTCGAGCCGAACGAAATGCCGGAAGGCCTGTACAAGCTGCGCCCGAACCATCCGCTGAACCGCAACCTCGACCACAACTGGCAACAGGCATTGCTCAAGACTTCCGCCGAGCGTCGTATCGGCGTGAGCTGGCTGGCGAAGCTGCGTGAAGAGCGTCTGGAACTGACCGTGACCAGCGAAGAGGGCATCAGTGCCAGCGTCGCGCTGGAAGGCCCGTTCGGCGTCGCCAACAAACCGGAACAGGCGCTGGAAACCTTGCACGACCTGCTCGGCCAACTCGGCACCACCGAGTACCACGCGACCTCGATCAAACTGGATGCGCCGCAAGCGTTCTTCATCCCGAACTCGCAGCTCAAGTCGTTGCGCCGTGAAGTGATCGAAGCGCTGACCGCCGCCCGTGTTGCCGCCCACCCGCGCGGTTCGCGCAAGGCCGAGACCACGCCACCGCCGGTGTACCCGGAAGCGCATCTGTCGTTCCTGGCCAACGTCTACAACCAGAAGGCTCGCGACTTCTACCACCGTCACGGCGTGAAGCTGATCGACGCCGCGTACGAGGCCCACGAAGAGGCGGGCGAAGTGCCGGTGATGATCACCAAGCACTGCCTGCGGTTCTCCTTCAACCTGTGCCCGAAACAGGCCAAAGGCGTGACCGGCGTGAAAACCAAAGTCGCGCCGATGCAGCTGATTCACGGCGATGAAGTGCTGACCCTGAAGTTCGACTGCAAACCGTGCGAAATGCACGTGATCGGCAAGATGAAGGGCCACATCCTGAATCTGCCGCAGCCGGGCAGTGTGGTGGGGCATATCAGCCCTGAAGACCTGATGAAAACGATCCCGCGCGCGCCGCACTGATTAGCAGGCAATAAAAAACCGGTGACGAAAGTCACCGGTTTTTTTATGCCCGCCAGAAACTCAGCTGGCTTCGTAGCGCGATCCTGATTGCGGCGCCGCTTCGCCGCTCAACGCATCGACCATCGGCGGATGGTCCTGTGCTGCCTGACGCAAATCCTCGGTCACCCGCAGCTCGGCGCCGGTGGGCGAGAACGTCGCTGCCGCCGCAAACGGGGCCGGGTTGGCCGGCACCGGACGCTTGCCGCGACGCCAGAAGAAGAACGTCACCATGGCCAGGTTGACCAGCGCGAAGGCCCAGAACAGGCCGGTTTCGCCATGGGCGTTCATCGCCGGGGAGATCAGCAGCGGGCTCATCGCCGAGCCCAGCGAATTGATCAGCAGCATGCCCTGAATCATCGGCACCAACGTTTCGACCGGCGCACGGTCGGCCGCATGGCTGACCGCAACCGGGTACAGCGCGAACACGCCGCCACCCAACAGGAACAGCATCGCCGCGAGCATGGCCGAGGACAGCGGCACCAGCACGATCACCAGCGACAGCACGGTGCATGCGGCGCACAGCACCGTCAGCACTTGCAGGCGATCCTTGCGGTCGGACCAGCGCCCGACCGGGTATTGCAGCAGCATCGCGCCGAGGATCGTCCAGGCCATCATGCTGCCGACTTCGCCGACGTTCAGGCCGATGCGTTGCAGGTACAGCGGCAGCAGGGTGTAGATCGCCGCGATGGTCACGCCGGAGCCGAAGCAGCCGACCAGTCCGGTGGGCGATACGCCCAGCAAGGCCCGTGGTTTGAGCGGTTCGACCTGTTCCAGCAATGGCGACACACGCGGCAGGATCACGATCGGTAGCACCGACAAGGTCGCGAGCATGCCGGCGACCATGAACGGCGCGGTGTCGCCCAGCCCGGTGATTTTCCCCAAAAACGCCTGACCCAGCACGCCGGCGCCGTAGAGGACGATCATGTACAGCGCCAGCAGACGGCCGCGAATTTTCGCGTCACCGGCCAGCAGCAGCCAGCTCTCGATCACCAGAAACACACCGACCGTGGCCCAGCCGTTGATCAGGCGCAGCATGACCCAGCCCCAAGTGTCATAAAACAGCCCTTGCAGCAGGATGGTCGCGGCGATCAGCGAGGCGAAGCTGCTGTAGGCGCGGATGTGGCCGATGCGCAGGATCAGCCGGTCGTTGAAGATCGCGCCCAGGGTCAGGCCGATGAAATAGGCCGAGGACACGATGCCGATCATCGTCGCCGATTCGCCGGCAGCACCCAGGCGCAGGGTGGTCAAAGAAGACAGAAAGCCGTTGCCCAGGGCAACAATGAATAGCCCGAGCAGGGGCGCCAGCGCCATGGCCAGCAAACGCGGTGTCATAAAAACCTCAAGTGATCGAACAGCGGAACGTGCGCCTCTGCGCATGCGAGTGCCAAGCCGAAGTGTGTTGAAGACAAACGACCGCCGAACGGGCAGGACGATTGAGCCAGGCACGCTTCGTGGAAGTGGCCGGCTGTTCAAACCTGAGGGTTGTCATGGCTGCGGGCAGGCGCCGGTCGGGCGACTGCAAGAGGAGGCGCGATTTTAAGCCTTGTGCAGCGTTTGCCAAGGTGCCGGGCCTGCGACGTTGGGACGCAGGCTCGCTCGTTTCAGCACTGATCGCGCTGATCGTTCCTACGCTCTGCGTGGGAATGCAGCCCGGGACGCTCCGCGTCCCTCCCAACGCCGGACGCAGAGCGTCCATGGAGGCATTCCCACGCAGAGCGTGGGAACGATCAAGGTCAACGGCGTGGGAGCGATCTCTGGATGGGTACTTGCGTCGTTTGCGAGTAATTTGCTGCGGCGCCAGTTAGCATGGCGCCATAACAACGAAACGATGGACCCCACCTTGATCGAACGACGCCAATTCAGCGGTGGCATGAAGGGCAAGAACCTTCGCTACCTGAACGAGCCCGCCAGCGGGCCGGGACGCATGACCCGCACCGGGTTCGTGCTGCTGGAGCATTTTTCCCTGCCGGCCTTCACCCAGGCGCTGGACACCCTCGTCACCGCCAATCTGCTGCGCCCCGGTCTGTTTTCCACGCGCACTTTCGGCTTGAGCGACGGCGAAGTGATCAGCGATCTGGGGCTGGTGATTCGCCCGGACTTGCGTCTGGAAACCAGCGCGTTGCAGGAACTGGATCTGCTGGTGATCTGCGGCGGCTACCGCACGGAATTGAAGGCGAGCGACGAGTTCATCAACCTGCTGAAAATGGCCGCCGAGGCCGGAGTGATCCTGGCCGGGTTGTGGAACGGCGCGTGGTTCCTGGGTCGGGCAGGGGTGCTGGAAGGCTATCGCTGTGCGATTCACCCGGAGCATCGGCCGGCGCTGGCGGAAATTTCCAAGGCGACTCAGGTCAGCAGCGAACCCTACGTGATCGACCGCGACCGGTTGACCGCGTCCAGTCCGTCCGGCGCGTTCCACATGGCGCTGGACTGGATCAAGGGCCTGCACGACAAGGCGCTGGTCGAAGGCATCGAAGACATTCTGGCGTTCGAGGAATCGCGTTACCGGCGGATCAAGCCGACCGAGAACCTCTGCGTCAGCGCGCCGTTGCGTGAGGTGGTGAAGCTGATGGACGCCAATCTCGAAGAACCGCTGGAGCTGGAGCAACTGGCGGTGTATGCCGGGCGTTCCCGGCGTCAGCTGGAACGGCTGTTCAAAGAACAACTGGGCACCACGCCGCAGCGTTATTACATGGAGCTGCGCATCACCGAGGCCCGGCGTTTGTTGCAACACACGGAGTTGTCCCAGGTGGATGTGCTGGTGGCCTGCGGATTCGTCTCGCCGAGCCATTTCAGCAAGTGCTACAGCGCCTATTTCGGTTATCGCCCATCCAAAGAAAAACGGCTCGTCAAATGACGAGCCGTTTGGCGTGCCGCTTCAGAGGTGATCGGCGTCGATGATCGCCTGAGCGAAGGCTTTTGGATCTTCCTGCGGCAGGTTGTGCCCGATGCCACCGTTGATCAGGCGGAACTGGTACTTGCCGGTAAAACGTTTGGCGTAGTCCTCGGGCGCCGGGTGCGGCGCGCCGTTGGCATCGCCTTCCAGGGTGATGGTCGGCACGCTGATCGACGGTGCGGTGGCGAGTTTCTGTTCCAGTGCCTCGTACTGGCTTTCACCCTGCACCAGGCCCAGGCGCCAGCGGTAGTTGAACACGGTGATCGCGACGTGATCCGGGTTCTGCAATGCCTTGGCGCTGCGGTCGAACGTGGCGTCGTCGAAGGCCCATTTCGGTGACGCCAGTTGCCAGATCAGCTTGGCGAAATCATGGGTGTTCTTGGCGTAACCGGCCTCACCGCGGTCGGTGGCGAAGTAGAACTGATACCACCATTGCAGTTCGGCCTTGGGCGGCAGCGGGTTCTTGCCGGCGGCCTGATTGCCGATCAGGTAACCGCTGACCGAGACCAGCGCCTTGACCCGCTCCGGCCACAGCGCCGACACGATGTCCGCCGAACGCGCACCCCAGTCGTAGCCGCCGAGCACGGCTTGTTTGATTTTCAGGGCATCCATGAAATCGATCACGTCACTGGCCAGCGCCGCCGGCTGACCATTACGCACGGTCTTGTCGGACAGGAAATGCGTGTCGCCATAACCCCGAGCGTATGGCATCAACACCCGATAACCCTTGGCCGCCAGCAGCGGCGCGACGTCGTCGTAGCTGTGAATGTCATACGGCCAGCCGTGCAGCAGAATCACCACCGGGCCATTGGCCGGGCCGGTTTCGGCGTAGGCCACGTCGAGCAGGCCGGCCTTCACGTGTTTCAGCGGGCCGAAGGGCAGATCGGCCTTGACGCTGGCGGCTGCGGTCTTGACCGGCGCGGGGGCTGCGGTTTGTGCCTGGGCGAAGGCGCCGAATTGCAGCAGCGCGGTGGCTAGAATCGACAGGCCCAGCAGGCGGCGACGGTTTTTTCCAGTGTGGACGGCGGTGTGCAGTGCAGGCTTCATGGCAAGTCTCCTTGGTAATCGGTGAGGGCAGGGCGTTGGCTGAACCCTTCGAATCTGGAGCCCATTAAAGACTGGCCACGTATCTGCGCTGTTTCCGTTTTCGTTGGCTGATGCGCGGGCATGTATCCGGGAGGCGTTCGTACACACTGCGATACAAACCAGCGGCCAACAAAAAGCCCCGAATGTTCGGGGCTCCTGCTTGCCTTGGGCTTCAGGCCTGCGTGACGTGCTTGGGCCCGGCCAGCGCCCAGGCGATCAGCCCGAACAGCGGCACAAACACGATCAATACGATCCAGACACCTTTGTTGCTGGCTTTCCCCTCACTCTTGCGCACCCGGTTGATCGCCCACAATTCGATGAGCAAAAGAACGACGGCCAGTACGATCCACGTGGTTTCAATTTGCATGAGCTACCTCCTGATGGTCTCTGGCTTAGGCGGGCCGTGGCACTCAGGGTTCATTAAATTTGCTGGGTGGTCTGCCTGGTTCACGTGCACAAATGTTCTAAACCCATCGGCAAAGTCGCGGTAACGTAGACGTCCTCAACGACCAACACTGCCTTCGGAGCCTTGCGTGGACAAACGCAACTGGATCGAGCTGTCCCAGGATGCCGACACCGGGATCGAGTCGATTCGTGCCCACTTTCAGGGACATGCCTACGATCCGCACTGGCATGACAGCTTTCTGGTGGGCGTCACCGAGCAGGGCGTGCAGCAGTTTCATTGCCGGCGCGTGCGCCATCTGAGTACGCCGGGCAAGATTTTCATGCTGGAGCCGGGGGAGATCCACGACGGGCACGCGCCGACGGAGGAGGGCTTCACCTATTCCATGCTCTACCTCGACCCGCACTGGCTGGAGCGCGAATTGCGCGTGCTGTTCGAGCATGCGCCGGACAACAGCCAGCTCGGGTTCACCGATACCCTGAGCCAGGATTCGCGCCTGTCCACGGCCATCAATCTGGCCTTCAACGCCCTGCATCAAGGCGACTTGCGCATCGTGCGCCAGACCGCCATCGACACCTTGCTCGGTTCGCTGACGTCCCACCTCGACTGGCGCAAGCGTCAACCGTTCGATCCGCGCCTGCCACGTGTGGCGCAGGTGGCGCGGGATTATCTGCATGCGCATGCCTTCGAGGACATCGGGCTGGACGACGTGGCCCAGGTCTGCGGGGTAGATCGCTTTCGTCTGACCCGTGCGTTTAAGGCCGCTTTCGGGCTGGCGCCACACGCCTACCTGATTCAGTTGCGCCTGGCCCGCGCCCGGCAGTTGCTGGCGCGCGGCGAAACACCCGCCACCGTCGCCAGCGCCCTTGGTTTCGCCGATCAAAGCCATCTCGGGCGCTGGTTCCGCCGTGCCTATCACCTGACGCCGGCGGATTACCGCAAGCGCTGCTCAAACCTTCCAGACTGAACCCCGTACAACCGCGACCATGACTTCCTGTTTTGATTCGGGAGTCCTGTCATGGAATCGTTGCTGCCTTTTCTGCTGTTTTCCTTCGTCGCCTCGATCACCCCGGGGCCGACCAATATTCTGGTGATGAGCCACAGTTCGCGACGTGGCCTGACGGCAACAGTGCCGATCATCTTCGGTGCGTGTGTGTCGGCGGCGCTGGTGGTGTTGGTGGTCGGCCTCGGCGTGGGAGAAACCTTGCTGCGCTATCCCCGCGTGCAGCAGGCGATGGCCTGGGCTGGCGTGCTTTGGCTGAGCTGGCTGGCGTGGCAGATCTTTCGCAGCACGCCGCCGTCGCTGGACTCGGCAACAGCGGCTGATGACGGCTTCAACGTGTTCGGCGCCGTCGGCCTGCAATTGATTAATCCCAAGGTGTGGATGATGGCCGTGGCGGTGGTGAGCGTGTTTGGCGGCAACGGCGACGACAGCGCGCGGATGCTGCTGTTGTCGGCGGTTTTTCTAATGGTCTGCCTGCCGTGCATGACGGCGTGGGCGCTGCTGGGCGTGGGCAGTGCTCGGTTTTTTGGCGAGCCACTGGCATTGCGGCGCATGAATGCCGGGCTGGCGTTTTTGTTGTTGCTGTCGGCTTGGTTGACGGTGTTGGTCTAGGCATCGCGGTTGGTCACATAAATTTGAAATCCCCGCCGTTGCCCCCCAGAATCGCGCCCCGATCCGGCCACTAGCGCCGGGCGTTCAGAGTGAAAGGGGTTGCGGTTGAACGAACAGACATTGTCCATGCGCCTGGAGCGGGTGGCGGCGCACGTGCCCGCCGGTGCGCGGCTGGCCGATATCGGCTCGGATCACGGCTACCTGCCGGTGGCCCTGATGCGCCGTGGCGCGATCGCGGCGGCGGTGGCGGGCGAGATGGCCGAGACGCCGTTCCGTTCGGCGCAACGTACCGTGCGCGACAACGATCTTGAGCAGCAGATCACCGTGCGCTTGGCCAATGGCTTGATGGCCGTCGAACCGGAAGACGGGATTACGGCAATTACCGTGTGCGGCATGGGCGGCGAAACCATCCGCGACATCCTCGAAGCCGGCAAGGCGCGCCTGAGCGGCCGCGAGCGCCTGATCCTGCAACCCAACGGCGGCGAACAACCGCTGCGGCAATGGCTGATGGACAACGGGTACCGCATCCTTTGCGAAGAAATCCTGCGGGAGAACCGTTTCGACTACGAAATCATCGTGGCCGAGCGGGGCGAGCCGGTGAGGTATACCGCCGAGGAATTGTTCTTCGGGCCATTGCAATTGCAGGCGCGCAGTCCGGCGTTTGTCAGCAAGTGGCAGCACCGGCTGCGGCACAAGCAGCAGACGCTGGCTCACTTTGGACGGGCTCGGCATGCCGTTTGTGAACACAAGGTGCAGGAGCTGACGCAGCAGGTGCGCTGGATTACTGACGTGCTGGGGTGAAGCAGGCCCAACGCTGATATCATCCAACAACTTTCAAGCAGGCCAAAACACCATGAACCGTCAGAAAAAACTGCAACAGCTCTTCAAGGAAAAATCCAGAAAGGCCAACGCCAAACTGGCACCCAAGAGCAACAAACCGAAGTACATCAGCAAGGCGGATCGCTTGAAGCTGGAGGCTGAAGCGGCGCCGGAGTCGACTGACACCACTGAGGCCTGATCAGGCAGGCGCGCAGCAGTACAGACCCCATAGGTTTTTCATCAGGTACTCGGCGGCTTCGCCAGCTCAATCCCCGCCGCCCCCAGCCGCTTGAGAATCTCGAACAACAAATCACTCTTGGTCGTCCCGACAATCCTCGGGCTCGCCACATACCCGGTCACGGTCAACGTAATCCCGTCCGGCGTCAGCTTGCTGAAGCGCACGAACGGTGCCGGTTTTTCGAGGATGGTTTCGTGTTCCTTGTAGGTGTCGAACAGCAGGTTCTGCACCTGTTCGGGGTCGATATCCAGCGGGAACATCAGCTCCAGCGTCGCTACGCCCTGGGCGCTGCCGCCGAGGGTGACGTTGCGCAGGTTCTGCGAGATCAACTGCGAGTTGGGCACGATCACGATCGAGCGGTCACTGAGCTGGATTTCGGTGGCGCGCACGTTGATCCGGCGGATGTCGCCCTCGACGCCGCTGATGCTGATCAGGTCGCCGACCTTGACCGGGCGTTCTGTGAGCAGGATCAGCCCCGAGACGAAGTTCTTCACGATCTCCTGCAAGCCGAAGCCGATGCCCACCGACAGGGCGCTGACGATCCACGCCAGGTTGGTCCATTGCACGCCCAGCGATGACAGGGTCAGCAGGATCACCACCGCATAACCGATGTTGGAAAACAGCGTGCTGAGCGAGGCGCACATGCCCGGGTCCATGTCGGTCTTGGGCAGGAACTCGTTGTCGAGCCAGCGGCGCAGGGCGCGGATCAGGTAGATGCCGATCAGCAGCGCGAGCATCGCGTTGAGCAAATGGCCGGGGACGATGTTCAGTTTGCGCAGGCCGGCACCGCCGAGGATCGTGCCGATGTTGTTGGCCAGTTGGCCGAGTGTGGTGCCGATCCCGCCGACGAACAGAGTGATCACCGCCAGCAGCAACAGCGCAGCCCGACCGAAACCGGCCAGCAGGGTCGAGGCCTGTTCGAGGCGCCGGTCGCCGACCCCCAGCAGCTGTTTCAGCGCCTTGCCGCTGGAGTGGCGGGGCGAGAAGAAGTATTCGCAGCTGTCGCTGAGCAGTTGCATCAGCAGATAAAACCCGGAAAACACGATAAACGCCCACACCAGTTCGTAGGTGATGAACCGCGCGAGCGACACATAACCCGTCAGCAGGGCGCCGAACGACAGCACCATCGCCAGGGTGGCAACGGTGTAAACCACCCCGGCGAAGGTGTTGCCCGCCACTTGGGTGTCACCGGCTGCGGCCAGTGTTTTGCGCAACCTGCCGACGCGCATCAGCAGCGTGGTGACGATACCCAGCACCGCCAGCGCAATGATGCCTCTGCCTGCGAGCACGATCTGACTGCTCATGCCGGCGGCATTGCTGACTTGCACCGCCGTCACCAGCACCAGCAGCGTCGCGGCGAGGATCCGTGCGTAGGGATGCAGCGCGAGCGCCACCGGGTCAGCCACCGCCGGCAGTCGCCAGGACGGGTGCTCGGTCGAGAGCAACGCGCGGCTGAGTCCCGTGATCAGCACGCAGGCATAAACCACTTTCCCGAACTCCTCGGAAAATGTCGCCAGCATCGGCGGCAACGGCACATGGCGGGTGCAGGCGTAATAGAGCAGTTGCAGGGCGATGGCGGTGGTCGCTAGTGTCGCCAGCGCCGAGGCGAACGCCAGCGAACTGCGGCGCAGTCGACCCTCCGGCATGCGGTGAATGCACACCCACGCCAGCCAGCGGTCGGCCAGTCGCCGACCCAGCGTCCAGACGACGAAGGCCAGCACCACCAGCAGGGCGGTGTAAAGTCGCTGACCCGGTTGCCAGGCTTCGGCGCCGGTCTGTTGCACCTGATCGACGAAAGAGCGCAGACGCTGGCGGTCATCCGCCGACGGATTGACAAGGGGAGCCCAGAAGCCGGGATTCAGAATGCTGTGGGTGCTGAGCGTCAGCTCGCTTTCGAGCAACGTGCGGCGGATACCGGCGATCTGGGTGATCAGCTCCGTGGCGTTTTGCTTGAGGGTGGCGAGGTTCTTCAACGCCGTATCGACTTTGGTTTTCTGCTCGATCAACGTCGCCCGTTGCGCGGCGATATCGGCTTGTTCAGCGGCGACCGCTTCGGCCGGCGCGGCCCCGAGCACGCCCAGTTGCACGGTCAGTTGCGCCTGCTGCGGCAACAGCGAGGCCGATAGCCGATCGATGTCCAGAATGAACGTCTGCACCCGGTCCTGCGGGCCTTCGAGCTGGTTGTAATTGTTGGCGGACGAGATCTGCTGCTTGAGGCCGTCGAGGCGTAGTTGCAAGGCCTGCAGATCGCTTTGCGTGACGCCGGGGAGCGGGGCGCCGGTGCTGACATCCGGTGTGCCGGACACATCGGCGGCCGATACCGCCGCCAACCCCGAACCAAGCAGGATCAGAGCGATGAACATCAATGACTTCAATGCATTACGCATGGGACTGGGCGATTCCGGTTGATCACACAAGCATTGAGGTTAGGTGATAGGGCGCCTGCTGCATCATTTTTTGCTGCTAATCCTGGCTTAATGCGTGTCCGGTGAGATCGCTGGGCAGCCGATTGTAGGCGCCCGTTTTCACGACTAGACTCCCGGCCATGAAACGCTATCTGCGGTTTTGTCTCGTTTTCCTGATCAGCCTGGCGCTTCCCCTCAGCGGGATGGCGGGCGTGCAGGCACCGACAGAACCGTGCCCGATGCAAACAATGGGCATGGCGATGATGGACGGCATGAACATGGATTGCTGCAAGGACATGAAGAGTCCTGCCGACCATGGCTCCCCCTGCAAACCCGGCCAGGAGTGCAAGACCGGCGGCCTGCTGCAAGTCGCGATCCTCAAGCCGCCCGTTACCGTATTCAGCCCTGTCACGCATTCGTTCTTCACTGATTCCCTGCCGCTAGCGGCCCCGTCCGGGGTCTGGCGACCGCCCCGCACCTGATTCCTGTCTCCCCTTGAAGCTCATTCCGCCCAGGCGGAGTGATTTGGCTGTGCGCGTGTTTTTCGCCGCGCGCAGTGAACGATCACAGGAATCGTAAACATGACATTCAAGTGCAATTGCACGGGTTGGCCTCTGGTGGCCGGCCTTGCGGCAAGCGTGCTCGCGTGGCCGGGTTTCGCCGCCGCGCTGACACTCGATCAAGCGCTGCGGCTGGCCGAAAACAATGCGCCGTCGCTGACCGCACAAGATCAGAAAATCCAGGCCGCCAGCAGCGCGGCCATTCCGGCGGGTGAGTTGCCCGATCCCAAGTTGTTGCTCGGTTTGCAGAACTACCCCGTGGGCGGCCCGGATCGCTGGAGCGTCGATCAGGACTTCATGACCATGCAGATGGTCGGTTACCGGCAGGAGATGCCCAACGCAGACAAACGCAAGGCGCGCATCGAAGTTGCCGACGCCGCTATTGAGCGCGCGGCGGCCGAGCGCCGTGTCGAGCGTTTGAAGGTGCGTCAGGCGACGGCGCTGGCGTGGATCAGCGGCTATTCGGTCGAGCGCAAAGAAGCGTTGTTCCAGGACTTGTTCAAGGAAAACCGTCTGCTGAGCGAGACCGTCCGGGCGCAGATCGCCGGTGGCCGCGCGCAACCTGCCGACGCGGTAACGCCTAAGCAGGAGGCGGCCCGACTCGCCGAGCAACAGGACAACCTGACCCTCGAGCGCACCCAGGCCCGAGCCGCGCTCAAACGCTGGATCGGCACCGCCGCCAACGACAAGCCCGAGGGCGGTTTGCCCGTGTGGCCGGTCGATGCCTCGACCTTCAATCATCAACTGCAACACCATCCCGAACTGGCTGCTTTCGCGCCCATGACCCGCGAAGCCCAGGCCAGGGTGCAAGAGGCGGTGTCCGAGAAAAAATCCGACTGGAGCTGGGAGGTGGATTACCAGCATCGGGGCCGCGAGTTTGGCGACATGGTCAGCGTGCAGTTTTCCTGGGATCTGCCGCTGTTTCCCGAGACGCGGCAGAACCCGAAAATCGCCGCCAGACAGGCCGAGGTCAGCCAACTGCAAGCCGAGCGCGAGGCCCTGTCCCGCGAGCACACCGAACAACTGGAAAACCAGTTGGCCGATTACCAGCGCCTCGATCGGGCCGTACGCCGCACCGAAGAAAGCCTGGTGCCGCTGGCCAGAGAGAAAGTCGATCTGAGCCTGGCCAGTTATCGCGCCGGCCAGGGCGATTTGAACGCGGTGGTCAACGCCCGCCGCGAACTCATCGAGGCCCGCCTCAAACAGATCGACATGGAAGAACAACGCGCGCTGACCGCTGCGCGTCTGCATTTCGCTTATGGGGAGACCAGCCTGTGAACCGTAAACAATGGAACGGCGTGTGGCTGGCCGGCCTCGCGCTGGCGGTGGGCGTGGGTGGCGGTTACGGATTGGCTTATCAGCGAATGAAGGGCGTGCCGGCTTCAGCCCCAGCCCCAGCGCCGAGCACCGAGCCCAAGGCCTTGTATTGGTACGACCCGATGTACCCGCAGCAAAAGTTCGACAAACCGGGCAAGTCACCCTTCATGGACATGCAACTGGTGCCCCGATACGCCAGCGGCGGGGAGGGCAGTGCGACCGTCAGCATTGATCCGGGGCTGAGTCAGAACCTCGGTCTGCGTGTAGCGCCGGTCAGTCGCGGCGCCTTCACCTCAAACCTCGATGTGAGCGGTGTGCTGGGGTTCAACGAGCGCGATGTCGCGGTGATCCAGGCGCGCACCAATGGGTTTGTCGAGCGAGTCTACGCCCGAGCGCCGGGGGATGTGCTGACGGCTGGCGCGGCGTTGGCCGATATCCTCGTGCCGGAATGGACGGCGGCCCAGAGCGAGTTTCTGGCGCTCAGACGCAGCGGCGATGCCGACCTGATCGCGGCGGCGCGCCAGCGCTTGCGGCTGACCGGGATGCCGTCGAGCCTGATTGCTCAAGTGGAGCGCAGCGGCAAGGTGCAGTCCGAACTGACGGTCACCAGCCCTTTGGGCGGTGTGCTGCAAGCACTCGATGTGCGGGCGGGCATGACCGTGGCGAGCGGTGAAACCCTGGCGCGGGTCAACGGGCTGAACAGTGTCTGGCTCGCTGTGGCGGTGCCGGAATCGCAGACCGGTTCGGTTGCCGTGGGGCAGGCCGTCGAAGTGCGCCTGCCGGCCTTTCCCGGCAGAGTTTTCAACGGAGTGGTCAGCGTGATTCTGCCGGACACCAACGCAGACAGCCGCACCCTGCGCGTCCGGGTCGAGCTGGCCAATGCCGATGGCCACTTGCGGCCGGGGATGACGGCGCAAGTGCGGCTGAGTCGATCAACCGGGCAGAGTCAATTGTGGGTGCCGAGTGAAGCCGTCATCCGCACCGGCAAGCGGACTTTGGTCATGCTCGCCGAAGACGCGGGGCACTATCGCCCGGTGGAGGTTCGGCTCGGCCAGGAAAGCGCCGGCAGAACGGTGATCCTCGACGGCTTGGCAGAAGGGCAGAACGTCGTGACGTCCGGCCAGTTCCTGCTCGATTCCGAGGCCAGCCTCAAGGGCATCGTCGCCGAGCCGCTTGAAACGAGCGGGAACGTTTCGGGGAGTCAGCCATGATCGCCGCGCTGATTCGCTGGTCCGTCGCCAATCGTTTTCTGGTGCTGCTGACAACGCTGTTCGTCACGGGCTGGGGCGTGTGGTCGGTGCAGAGCACGCCGATCGATGCGCTGCCGGATCTGTCGGATGTGCAGGTGATCATCCGCACGCCGTATCCCGGACAGGCGCCGCAGATTGTCGAAAATCAGGTGACCTATCCGCTGACCACCACCATGCTCTCGGTGCCGGGGGCGAAAACCGTGCGCGGTTATTCGTTCTTCGGTGACAGCTTCGTGTACGTGCTGTTCGAGGACGGTACCGATCAATACTGGGCGCGCTCGCGGGTGCTGGAGTACCTGAGCCAGATCCAGAGTCGATTGCCGGTCAGCGCCAAACCGGCGCTGGGTCCGGATGCGACCGGCGTTGGCTGGATCTATCAGTACGCTCTGGTGGATCGCAGCGGCGGGCATGATCTGGCGCAGCTTCGGGCGTTGCAGGACTGGTTTCTCAAGTTCGAGCTCAAGACCCTGCCTAACGTCGCCGAGGTCGCCACCGTCGGCGGCATGGTCAAGCAGTATCAGGTGCAGCCCGATCCGGTGCGGCTGGCCAGCCTCGGCATCACCCTGGCGCAGGTGCGCGAAGCCATCGGCAAGGCCAATCAGGAAACCGGCGGCGCGGTGCTGGAAATGGCCGAAACCGAGTTCATCGTACGGGCATCGGGCTACCTGAGAACCCTTGATGACTTTCGGGCGATCCCGTTAAAACTCGGTGCTGGCGGGGTGCCGGTAACTCTCGGCGATGTCGCAACGGTTCAGACCGGGCCGGATATGCGCCGGGGCATCACCGAGCTGGACGGCCAGGGCGAAACCGTCGGCGGCGTGGTAATCCTGCGCAGCGGCAAGAACGCCCGCGAGACCATTGCGGCGGTCGCGGCCAAACTCGATGACATGAAAAGCAGCCTGCCGCCCGGCGTGGAGATCGTCACCACCTACGATCGCAGCAAGCTGATCGATCGCGCCGTGGAAAACCTCAGCCACAAACTGCTCGAAGAGTTCATCGTCGTCGCGCTGGTGTGCGGGATCTTCCTCTGGCATTTGCGCTCTTCGCTGGTGGCGATCATTTCGTTGCCGGTGGGCGTGCTGATCGCCTTCATCGTGATGCGTTATCAGGGCTTGAACGCCAACATCATGTCGTTGGGCGGGATCGCCATCGCCATTGGTGCGATGGTCGATGCGGCGGTGGTGATGATCGAGAACGCCCACAAGAAAATCGAAGCGTGGCACGCGGCCAATCCGGGGCAGGCGCTCAAGGGCGAGCGTCATTGGCAAGTGATGACCGACGCGGCGGTGGAGGTGGGGCCGGCGCTGTTTTTCTGTTTGCTGATCATCACGCTGTCGTTCATTCCGGTGTTTACCTTGCAGGCCCAGGAAGGGCGGCTGTTCGGTCCGCTGGCGTTCACCAAGACCTACGCCATGGCAGCAGCTGCGGGATTGTCGGTGACGCTGGTGCCGGTGCTGATGGGCTACTGGATTCGCGGGCGGATTCCGGATGAACGCCACAATCCGCTCAACCGCTGGTTAATCCGGATCTATCAGCCGGCGCTGGATGCGGTGTTGCGGCGGCCGAAACTCACTCTGCTGGTGGCATTGCTGGTATTCGTCAGCGCGGCCTGGCCGATTTCGCGGCTTGGTGGCGAATTCCTCCCACCGCTGGACGAGGGCGATCTGCTGTATATGCCTTCGGCCTTGCCGGGTTTGTCGGCGCAAAAAGCCGCGCAACTGTTGCAGCAGACCGACCGTCTGATCAAAACCGTGCCCGAAGTCGAGCACGTGTTCGGCAAGGCTGGCCGCGCGGAAACCGCCACCGACCCGGCACCGCTGGAAATGTTCGAAACCACGATCCAGTTCAAGCCCCACGATCAATGGCGCCCAGGCATGACCCCGGAAAAACTCGTGGAAGAACTGGATCGCGTGGTGCGCGTGCCGGGCCTGACCAACATCTGGATTCCACCGATCCGCAACCGCATCGACATGCTCGCCACCGGGATCAAAAGCCCGATCGGCGTGAAGGTCGCCGGCAACGACCTGGCCCAGATCGACGCCGCAACCCAGGCCGTCGAGCGGGTGGCCAAAAGTGTGCCCGGTGTCAGTTCGGCACTGGCCGAGCGCCTGACCGGTGGGCGCTACATCGACGTGGATATCGACCGCAACGCCGCCGGCCGCTACGGGCTGAACATCAGCGATGTGCAATCCATCGTTGCCGGTGCCATTGGCGGGGAAAACGTCGGGGAAACCATCGAAGGGCTGGCGCGGTTTCCGATCAACATCCGTTATCCACGAGAGTGGCGTGATTCGCCCGGCGCCCTGGAGCAATTGCCGATCTACACGCCTTCCGGCAGCCAGATCACCCTCGGCATGCTGGCGAAGATCAAGGTCACGGACGGCCCACCGATGCTCAAGAGCGAGAATGCCCGGCCGTCCGGTTGGGTGTACATCGACGTGCGCGGGCGGGACATCGCTTCGGTGGTGGCCGATCTGCGTCGCGCCGTCAATGAACAGGTGAAATTGCAGCCCGGTATGAGCCTGAGCTATTCGGGGCAGTTCGAGTTTCTGGAGCGGGCCAATGCGCGGCTGAAACTGGTAGTGCCTGCCACGCTGCTGATCATCTTCGTGCTGCTCTACCTGACGTTTGCTCGCTTCGATGAGGCGCTACTGATCATGGCCACATTGCCGTTCGCATTGAGCGGCGGTGCGTGGTTCCTGTATTTGCTGGGCTACAACTTGTCGGTCGCCACCGGTGTGGGCTTCATTGCGCTGGCCGGGGTTTCGGCCGAGTTCGGCGTGATCATGCTGCTCTACCTGAAAAACGCCTGGGCCGAGCGCGAAGGCCTCGGCGACCACTCTGAACGTGGACTGGTCGCGGCGATTCGCGAAGGCGCTGTGCAACGCGTGCGCCCCAAGGCGATGACCGTGGCCGTGATCATCGCCGGCCTGTTGCCGATTCTGCTGGGCAGCGGCACCGGCAGCGAAGTCATGAGCCGCATTGCCGCGCCCATGGTCGGCGGCATGGTCACGGCGCCGCTGTTGTCCCTGTTTGTCATACCGGCGGCGTATCGCCTGATGCGCCGTCGACGGTTGCCCGCTGAAAACAAGTCACCTCAAAGCGCCGATGCTTCCATCCAGCCGTAACCCGGCGACGAAAAAAAACCGGTGCGAACGTTCGCACCGGTTTTTTATTGTGAGGTCTGGTCATCAGATCGACCGCTGATTGACCCGCTGCATCAACTCTTCTGCCGACTCCTTGCGCTCGGAATAACGATCCACCAGGTCCGGGCGATCACGCAGCAACAGCGTGAACTTCACCAACTCTTCCATCACGTCTACCACCCGGTCGTACAGCGCCGAGGGTTTCATGCGGTTGCCTTCGTCGAATTCCAGATAGGCCTTGGGCACCGACGACTGATTGGGGATGGTGAACATGCGCATCCAGCGGCCCAGCACGCGCAGTTGATTGACCACGTTGAACGATTGCGAACCGCCGCAGACCTGCATTACCGCGAGGGTTTTACCCTGGGTCGGGCGGACCGCGCCGAGGGCCAGCGGCACCCAGTCGATCTGCGCCTTGAACACCGCCGACATCGCGCCGTGGCGTTCGGGCGAGCACCAGACCTGGCCTTCGGACCATTGCATCAGTTCGAGCAGTTCCTGGACTTTCGGGTGATCGCCGGGGGCATCATCCGGCAGTGGCAGGCCTGAAGGGTTGAAGATCCGCGTCTCGGCTCCGAAGTGCTCCAGCAGGCGGGCAGCTTCTTCTACCAGCAAGCGGCTGAAGGAGCGCGGGCGGGTCGAACCGTACAGCAAAAGGATGCGCGGCTTGTGGGCGCCTTCGTCATGCGTGGTTGTTTGAACCAGTGAAGGATCGAGGTTGGGCAGGTCGGTCATGTCGGCTCCGGTTACAGCGTGCTGACGCGGTCGAGCTCGCGCTTGAGGGCATCACGGTCAAGTTCGGCGAAGGGCAGGGCGAGGAAGGCTCGGCAGCGGGTTTCGATTCGGGCGAGAGTGGCGCGGAAAGCGGCGTCGATGGTTTCTTCATCACCGCGCACATCCGAAGGATCCTCCAGCCCCCAATGGGCTTTTAGGGCCGGGCCGAAGTACACCGGGCAGGCTTCACCGGCGGCCTTGTCGCACACGGTGATGACGATGTCCGGCGGGTTGTCCTCGAAGGCCTCGTTGCCCTTGCTGCTCAACCCGGCGATGGAAATGCCGGCCGCCTGCAACGTGGTCAGGCTGCGTGGCAGCACCTGGCCCTTGGGGAAGCTGCCGGCGCTGACTGCTTCGAAACCGGCCGGCGCCAAGTGATTGAACATCGCCTCCGAGAGAATGCTGCGGCAGCTGTTGGCGGTGCACATGAATAGAACGCGCATGATGATTCCTCTTTCCAGACAGGCGTTAAACGCTCAGGCGCAGGGCCAGGGCAGACAAGGTGATGAACAGAATCGGCAGGGTCAGCACCACGCCGGTCTTGAAGTAATAACCCCAGGTGATGCGGATTCCTTTGCGCTCCAGCACGTGCAGCCAGAGCAGCGTCGCCAGACTGCCGATGGGGGTGATTTTCGGGCCCAGGTCGGAGCCGATGACGTTGGCGTAGATCATCGCCTCGCGTATCACGCCGACGGCATCACTGGCCTGGATCGACAACGCGCCCACCAACACCGTTGGCATGTTATTCATCGCGGACGACAGCAGGGCGGTCAGAAATCCCGTACCCAGCGCCGCGCCCCAGAGCCCGGTGTTGGCCAGATAATTCAGTGCCATCGCCAGATAATCCGTCAGCCCGGCGTTCTTCAGTCCGTACACCACCAGGTACATGCCGAGCGAGAAAATCACGATCTGCCAAGGGGCTTCGCGCAGTACGCGCCGGGTCGAAATCACATGACCCCGCGCCGCCACCGCGAACAGCAGCGTGGCGCAAACTGCAGCAATTGCACTGATGGGAATGCCCAGCGGTTCCAGGGCGAACAGACCGATCAGGAGCAACCCCAACACGATCCAGCCGACCCGGAAAGTCAGCCCGTCGCGGGTGGCCAGTCGTGGATCCTGCAAGTCATCCAGTGAGTAATGTGTGGGTATGTCACGCCGGAAAAACCAGTACAGCACCCCCAGAGTGGAGGCCACGGCAACCACGTTGACCGGCACCATCACCGAGGCGTATTCGCTGAAGCCCAGGCCGAAATAATCGGCGGAAACGATGTTGACCAGGTTGGACACCACCAGCGGCAGGCTCGCGGTATCGGCGATGAAACCGGCCGCCATGACGAACGCCAAAGTGGAAGCAGCCGAGAAGCGCAGGGCGAGCAGTATCGAAATCACAATCGGCGTCAGGATCAGCGCCGCGCCATCGTTGGCAAACAGCGCAGAAACGGCCGCGCCCAGCAACACCGTAAAGGCGAACAGACGCCGGCCATCGCCCTTTGCCCAACGGGCGACGTGCAACGCGGACCACTGGAAAAAACCGGCTTCATCGAGCAACAGGCTAATGATGATGACGGCAATGAACGTCGCGGTCGCGTTCCAGACAATGCCCCACACCGTGGGAATATCGCCCAGGGTCACAACCCCGCTGAGCAGCGCCAGCACCGCGCCGAGCGTCGCACTCCAGCCGACACCCAGCCCCTTCGGCTGCCAGATGACCAGCACAATCGTGAACAGAAAAATGGCAAAAGCAAAAAACATGGGAATCCCGAAAGCCTGAGGCTTAGCAGCAAGCGGAGGTGTTGAGCGGGCGATCGCCCATGACCGCCAGCCGCGCGCTGTTTTCTTCCAGCCAGGCGGTGTTGGCGGCGAGCGTGGTTTCAAGCAGCGTGCGAATCCATGCCGGCAGATCAGGGTTGAGCCGGTAATAAACCCACTGGCCCTGACGACGATCCAGCAACAGACCGCAGGTGCGCAGTTGCGCGAGATGGCGGGAGATTTTCGGCTGACTGTCGTCCAGCGCGCAGACCAGTTCGCAGACACACAACTCACCTTCACGGGTGATCAGCAGCGTGGCCCGGGCGCGGGTTTCGTCGGCGAGGCATTTGAAAACGGAGGCGGGGTTGAGCATGACGATGCCTTCAGAACATATGGTTGTCCGAATATACGGATATCCATATGTGATGGGCAAGTCTTGAGTTTGATGAAGTGGCAGCTCTCGACCGAAGGTGTGTTTAGCGCAGGCGCCTCAACGCTTGCCGAACGCCAGCCGCGCGGCGAACAGCACGAAAATCATCCCGGTGGTGCGATCCATCCAGCGAATCACCTTTTCCCGCCGCAGAAAACCGGACAACGGCTGCGTCGCGCCAATCAACACCAGCGACCAGATCAGCCCGAGCACCACATGAATGCTCACCAGCCCGAATGTCCACGGCACCAGCGGCTGACCTTGCGGAATGAACTGCGGCAGAAACGACACGTAGAAAATCCCGATCTTCGGATTCAGCACATTCCCCAGCATGCCCTTGAAAAACCAGTTCGCCCCCGGCTTGCCGTCGGCCTCGGCCGGTGCCAGCGAACGGCGAGGGCGCAGCAGCATGTTCAACCCCAGCCACGCCAGATATGCCGCGCCGCAATACTTCAACAGGTTGTAGGCCAGCTCCGACACCGCAATCAACGCCCCCAACCCAAACGCCACCGCCGCACCCCACAACAGACAACCAGCATTGATCCCCAACGCCGCACGCAACGCCTGCTGCTTGCCTTCGACGGTGGCGGTGCGCAGCACCAGCGCGGTGTCGAGACCGGGCGTCAGGGTCAGTAGCGTGGCAGCGAAAGTGAAGGCGAGGAGGTTGTCGGCGATGGACATGGCGCGTGGGTTCCCTGTTCTGGATTGGGAACGGTAGCGGTTTCAGGCAGGGGGATCCAGCAGGGAAATCAGGCGCGGTTCGATGCGGTCGGGTTGTATCTCGAGGATCGCCAGCGTGACCGGCAACTTGAAACGCCGAGGGCCGGCGCTGCCGGGGTTCACGTAGAGACGATCACCGCGCCATTCGATGCGGGGTTTGTGGGAATGGCCGGTGATGATGAGCCTGATGCCCGGATCGAGATCAGCGGGGACATCGGCGATGTCGTGGACGAGGAGGGTAGACCAGCCATAGAGGGTGAAGGTCAAAAGGTCGGGGAGGTTTTCGGCCCATTGGCTGTTGAGGTCGTTGTTGCCGCGCACGGCGTGAACGGGGGCGATTTTGGCCAGTTGGGCGAGGATGTCCGGGTTGCCGATGTCGCCGGCGTGGATGATCTGGTCACAGCCCTGGAGCGCGGCGAGGGCTTCGGGGCGGAGAAGGTTGTGGGTGTCGGAGATCAGGGCGGTTTTCATGGATATCTCCGTTGACGTTTTGAAAGACGAATTGCTGGTTCGGTTATATATGAAGCCATTTAACGGTATCAAATAATTTGAACCGCTTCAGGACGCTCTCGCCTAATGATCAGCTTGTGGAAAAATTCATAGGCAATGTGCCAATACCGGCACTTCGAGAGGTGGTCGACGTGGCTAAAGAAGAGAAGAAAAATAAAGGTGAGTCCTCGAAAAATGCCAAGGAATTGAAAGACAAAAAATCGTCCCCGACGAAAAAGTCAGCGGCAGCCTCGGCGCTTGCCAAATCGTCCGAAAAGAAAGACAAGAAGAAAGATGCCGAACCAAAAAAATCTGACAAGAAAGCTGATGGTAAATCAACCAAAGCTAAGAAATCAGACAAAGCAGAAAAACCGGCGAACAAGAAAAAGTGATATCAGCTAGGGCTACTGGCCCTAGCGTCCTCCACCTGTATTTCCAATCATTATTACCTCTCGCAGCCGTTGCCGTGTATTGGTTCACTTCCGCTATTTGCAAGAACCTCAACCCCTGCTCATGCAGAGTGCATGCTTATATTTGGCCATCATATTGCGCAAGCCGTTGATGTTTAATGCCATTTAAAAGCTGAGGTGCTGGCACAAAATATGCGAGATCTATCTGGAATAACGCAAGAATTGCCGACCTGGATCGGCGAACAATAATCCGTGATAGAGGCCTCAAATGAACGCCATCGACCTTCTGAAAACTGACCACGAAAAAGTTAAAGGCATCCTGAATCAACTCAGTGAATCCACCGATCGCGCATTAAAAAAGCGGGCGGAGTTGCTGGACAAGCTTGAACTGGAAATTACCATTCATACCCAGCTCGAGGAGCAGATTCTGTATCCGGCTTTCAAGGAAGCAGGCGGTAAGGAACAGGATGAGATGTACTACGAGGCGAAAGAAGAACACCGCACGGTAGATTCATTGGTATTGCCAGACCTGAAGTCCACCGATCCTTCTACACCCGAGTTCGCCGGCCGCGTGAAGGTGGTCAAGGAGCTTCTGGAACACCATATCGAGGAAGAGGAAACCGAGATGTTTCCCCAAGCCAAAAAGCTGCTGGGCAATACCAAGCTCGAGGAGTTGGGCAAGGAAATGGAAGTGATGAAAGCTTCACTGAAGAAAAGCCTCAGCGGGTCGAATATGGCGGCCTGAACGAATAGATAGACGGACCTGCGGCGCGATCAAAAGCCCGGCGTAATGCCGGGCTTTTCATTTGGCTACGCCTGGCACATCCATGTTTATCTTGCGCCAACACGCTTCAGAGAAACTGTAGACCGAGAAGGCAATCAGCCCCAGAGCCATCACCATCAAGACAAGCCATCCAGCGGGTAGATTCTGGAGTGCGTCCAGCGCTTCCTTCATGCCGGGTGGGTCCATTGCTTGATAAGCGGAACCGCTCACTGCCAGCAGCAAAGCAGTTTCTATAAACACGACTCCGCGGGCGATCAGGCCGAATTGTGACACCGGACGGACGTAACGCATGACCTCGTCGTCGGCCTCAAAATACTTTTCGAACGAAGCCTTCCATCCCTTGATGATGTGAGCCACTCCAACGCCCAGTGGTATGAGCGCGATCAGATACAACAATAAATTCGAGTGCTCCCACGACAGAAGATGCGCCAGCCAATCCTTGGTTTGCTCTCCTGAATGGCTCGAGTTTCGGGTGCCGCTCACGAGCAGGCCCAATGCGAAGAACGCGAGAGCACCGTTGACCAAACCTCCTGCAAACAGGCCTGCACGAATCACCAGACCCTTGAATTGCGTGCCGTGATGATCGACATCGCGTACGGCTTGCAGGACACGCCATGCCGAAAATGCAAGCAGACCCGCCACCACAAGTCCCACCAGAAAATAGCCGAACGGTTGGCTCAGCAAGGCCTCCAGGCTTTTGTGACTGTCCTTCGGTTTTGTCGAGTCATGGGCTGCCATCAAGGCAAATATACCGATGATCAAATAGAGCATCCCGCGGGAGGCGTATCCACCCCGAGCGAGTATTACCAGGTTGCGCTGCGCGGACATTGGATTTACTTCCGAGAGGTCATAAAAGAGCAGACCCTCCTTTCTGGAGGGGGTTCTATTACAAGTCGTAGATGATCGCGCCAACTGTGGACCCAAGGGCGATGTGAGCTGTTGTTGCGGGCTGGACGATCCTGACCCATCATTTGGGTTTCAGCGGTTATCGCTGTCGTGTATTGGATGTCGAATTGAAGGTATTGGGTGGCGATGTGGAAGGCGTAGTGTTGGGCGAGAAGATTCAGCGTGAAGCAGATCGACTGCTGGCGCAGATTGTCCGGGCAGATTCGATGATCATTGCTGTCAAGGCAGGGGCGCGGGCGGATGGATTCGTGCTGGGACTGGAAACCGGCGGAGCTTTGCGTGCCGGCGATGCCGAACGGCTGTACATCATTTTTGAAGCCGCACTGGTCGAGCGTCTGAAGTCCTTGTCGCGAGGCTGATCAGATCACGTGACTGGATCGAAATTCATGAACAGTCATCTGCTTGAACTATAAGCTGACCACTCAGTCAGGATAGGTGCCGATTACCATTCTGAGGGTGTCATCCATGCGCAATTACACGATCACGTACCTGTTCAACGACCAGCCCCGTACCCATCAGCTCGAACTGAAGCAGCCTGGATTGCCCATTCAGGACGCGGCCATGCACTTGTTGCAGTTACATTTCGGGGATGGCGAGAACAGCCTGATCATGCCTGACGCAGACTCGACACCTGAGGAGATTATCGAGCAGGCGAGTCTGGTCGGAATCACTCGAATCGAAGTGGTGGATGCCCAAGGCGAGTAGGGTGATCCGCTCCGACTGAGCCAACGTTCATTTCAAAGCCACTGCTCTTGATAATGGTTTCGAAGCACGTGGTTCAGGGTATTGCTGCGGGACGGCCATTGTTGCAACCTCATCGTTCATTTTCAGTATGGGACGAGGGCATGGACTGGAGTGACATGCGGGTCTTCCTGGCGATTGCCCGCAGTGGCTCGCTCGGTGGTGCCGCCAGGCAGTTGGGGGTCAGTCACCCGACCGTCGGGCGGCGCCTGCAGGTGCTTGAACATACCAGCGGGCAAACCTTTTTCCTGCGGACGGCTCAAGGGCTGGTGCTCACGGATGTTGGTGAGAGGATTCTCAGTCTGGCGCAGGACATGGAACACAGCGCCTTGGCTATCGAGCGTCGTTTGGCAGGACATGGCGATCAGCCGGAAGGCCTGTTGCGCATATCCTCGGCCGACTGGTTCGCCTGCCATGTGTTGGCGCCGGTCCTGAGCGAACTGGTGCAACGGTATCCGTTGATCGTTCCTGAAGTCATCGCCGGGCATCGTCTGTTCGACCTCGCTCGCCGGGATGCCGACATCGCCTTCCGGATCGTGCCTTTCACCGAACCCGACATCGTCCACCGCAAGCTGACAACCCTGACTTACGGACTCTACGCCGCTTTGCATGCTCCGGCGCCGCAGCCGGACGGTGAAGGCCTGGGGCTGATCCTCATGAACGTTGCCCAGGCTCATTACCCCGACGTGCATTGGTTGCAGCAGCGGTATCCGCGGGCCCGCACAGTGTTCACCAGCAGCAGCCGTACAGTTCAGGCGCAAATGTGCGCGAAGGGGCTTGGCGTTGCCGTATTGCCCCGCGTCCTCGGCGACTCCATATCAGGACTGCGCCTGCTGGATGAGGATGAGCCGCCACCAGGGCGGGACATCTGGATGGGTTATCACCAGGACATGCGTCAGATGGACCGGCTGCGTGCGCTGGCCGACCTCGCTTCCAGCATGATCGGCGCGGGGTAGCCCCCTCAGGTCAAACGGACAGCCGATACCTCCGGTACATGCACTGGCTGGCGCGCTAACGTCAGGCTTATCGCTGCTCCCACGGCCAGACAGACGGCGATGCACAGTACCGCGATAGTGAACGCGTAAGCGATGCTGACTGCCGTAGCCGGTTCTCCCAGCAAGGTATAAAAGACACCGCCAATCAGCGCGACGCTCAGCGATGTGCTGATTTGCAGCGTTGCGCTGGTGATGCCTGCGATCATTCCGGCATACGCCGGCGCGACCCGCCCCGTGACCATGCGCATCAACGTCGGCAGGCCCAGGCCTTGTCCCAGACCGATCAGGAACAGGATGATCGTGAGTGATGTGAAGGGCGGGGCGAGGGTGGTCGGTGTCACTGACACGAGCCAGCCCAGCCATAGCAGTCCGAAAACCTCCAGTCCCATGCCTATGGGATTCACGTAGCCCCCGAGGATGCGTCTGAGTAGAGGGACCGACAGGGGGCCGAGCAGAAACCCAGCGCCGAACGGCAGGAAAATCAGCCCGGCATGCAGCGCGGTCATATGCAGCGCGCCTTGCAGGTAAATCGAAAACATCAGAAAAAACACACCGATTGAATAGAAGCAAAGCGCGACCAGTAGCGCTCGCCCCAGGCCCGGTGCTTTCAGTACGGCCGGTGCGAGGATGGGGGTCCCACCAGTTCGGTGCAAGCGGTTCTCGTAGCGCCAGAACAATACCGCCAGCACAGGGCTGGCGGCCAGTGAAAGCCATGCCCACAACGGCCATCCCGCCTCGCGACCTTCAATCAAAGGCACGACCAGAGCGGTCAGGGTCAGCATCGAAAATGCTGTGCCCACCAGATCCAGCTTGTTGGCATGCTGCGCACGGGTTTCTTTCAGCACAGGGATGCCGAACGCAATCACCAGCAATGCAATCGGTAGATTAACGAGAAAAATCGCCCGCCACCCCATGCCCAAAACGTCGATTTCAATCAAAAAGCCGCCCAGTGCCTGACCGATCACGGATGCCAGCCCAAACACGGCTCCGTACAGGCTCAATGCCAATGGTCTTTCCGACGCCGGAAAAATCGCCTGCACCGATGCGAGCGCCTGAGGAGCCATTACGGCGGCGGTCACCCCCTGCAAGGCTCGGCCGAGGATGAGGATCCACGGCGAACCTGCCACGCCACACATCAGTGACGCGGCGGCAAAACCCAGCAGGCCAAGGAAGAACATCCGCCCGCGACCGTACAGGTCGCCGAGTCGCCCGCCGGTAATCAGCGTCACGGCATAGAGCGTCGCGTAGGAAGAAATCACCAACTGCTCGGCAGAGGAACCTGTCCCCAAGTCGTCCTGTATCGAGGGCAGCGCGACGTTGACGATAAAAAATCCAGGGGCGGTAGAAACGCACCGACGAGCAAGATGGCAAACATCAACCAGCGCCGGGGTTCGGACACTTCGATTTCGATTCGAGACATGACAGGCATCCTGTAGGGAAACTCAGGTGTGACGACAAGTGAAAGGCAAGGCTTCGCGCCCGCTCGGACCAAGTCATGGGTTCCAATTTAGGGAATCACTCCTGCGTTTTCGCCTTACAAAACTGCACGATCAATGTTCATTCCTGTCAGTGCCGCTCTGCTCCGATGACGCTCACCATGAGCAAGGTCGTTTCAGACGACCCCTTTATCAACGACCGAGGAGTCAGACATGTCAGGAAAATTCAGCGATCAGGTTGCCGTAGTGACCGGCGGTTCCACGGGGATCGGATTTTCCATTGCGCAAGCCTTGATCGCCGAGGGCGCCAAACGCGTTTACATCACTGGACGGGCAGCGGTAATGCTGGAGGCGGCGGTTGCCAGACTCGGCGACAAAGCTTTCGCGGTGGTTTCCGACGTCTCGCGCCAAGCCGATCTCGACGCGCTCAAAGCGACAATCCAGGCGCGGGACGACCGGCTTGACGCGGTCTTCGCGAATGCCGGGATCTGTGAGAAAAATCCCCTCGGAGAGACCAGCGAGGCTGCTTACTACGCCATGTTCGACGTGAACGTGAAAGGCGTTTTTTTCAGCGTTCAAACACTTCTTCCCTTGATGAAAGACAATTCGTCCATCGTCTTGACCGCCTCGATCTGCTCCAGCAATGGTATGGAGGGATTGAGTCTGTACAACGCGTCGAAGGCGGCGGTGCGATCATTTGCACGCACGTGGGCCAACGAACTCAAGGACCGCAAAATCCGCGCAAATGTGTTGAGCCCTGGCTTCACACGCACGCCGCTGATGGACAACGGGCTGAAAATGAGCGAGAGCGACATCGCTGCACTACGCCAATACGTCGAGCAAATCACGCCACTGGGCTACATGGCACAACCTGAAGAAATCGCCAGCGCGGCACTGTTTTTGGCCTCGGTCGACGCCAGATATGTGAACGGTGTGGAGCTGATGGTCGACGGTGGCTTGTCGCAAATCTGAAGTCTCTGTCGCTGCGAACGGCCTGTTCCACGACATAAAAAGAGGGCGGACACTGGAGATTGGACCTGGTCACAATCGGCAACGTTTGCTCTGGCCGATAGCTGCCATCCACCATGGCAGCTTCGGTCAACACTCATTCCTCAGCCGGCGGACTCTGGCGTAGTCGTAGGCAATGACGCAAGGCGTTGTAGCCTTGAGGAAGTAACGCAGAGTGTCTTTAAACAGCGAAAGCCGAAACCCTTAAACAACCTCCGATGGTTCCTTCAATAACCGTCGTATTGGATCTTTCCCTGGCGTTCTGCTGCCCTGAACTGGCTCCGGCCAGGCGTTCACGCAGGATGCCGGACCCGGCTGGCATCTCTGGAGGGCGGGCACCCGAACTGGCGACTGTATTCCCGGCTGAATTGCGACGGGCTTTCGTAGCCCACTCGATAACAGGCGCTCGCCACATCCAGCCCTTCGCCGAGCAACAGCCGGCGGGCTTCCTGCAGGCGCAGTTGTTTCTGATACTGCAGCGGACTCATGGCTGTCACCGCCTTGAAGCGATGATGCAATGTGGAGTTGCCCAAGTTGGCGACCCGGGCGAGTTCTTCGATGCGCAAGGGTTGGGTGTAGTGATTGTTCAACCAGTCGATTGCTCGTGTTACTCGCCGTGTTTGCGAGTCGCCGAGGGCGAGCTCGTACAGACGACGGCCGTGCACACCCCGCAGGAGGCGGTAATACAACTCGCGAAGGGCGAGCGGTGCCAACATGCCGATGTCTTTCGGTGTTTCCAGCAGCCGGACCAGCCGCAGCATGGTTTCCAGCAGGGGTACATCGACTTTCTCAAGAAAAAGGCCAAGCTCCGGCTCGTCCGGGACGCCTGCCGGCGGAGCGTCGGCGATGACCTGAGCGATTTCCGTGGCCTCGAAATCAAACCGGATACACAGGTAGGGCGCCTCCGGGCTGGCCATCAGCACGCGCCCCGACACCGGAAGGGTGACCGAAACCACCAGGTAGCTGAGGGGGTCGTACAGGTAGTGGTCGTCACCCAAGCCGATTTCCTTTTGTCCTTGCACGATCAGGCAAAGTGCCGGTTTGTGCACGGTATGGATCAGCTCCGAAGGTGCATCGAAACGGATGACATGCAGGGGAGCTATGGCAGTCTCATAGATCCCGGGTGTGGTAAAGCGTTGCGTCAGCAGGCGAACCAGTTCGTCACGGTAGACGGCTGTGTTTTGAAGGATGAAAGCATCGCTCTGTTCCATTTCAAGGCTCTCACAAGTGTTCATGAGCGTCTGCCTGAAGCTTTTCAGGCAGACGATATTCACCCGACATCATCAAAGTACTCATTGCCGATAGAGGATCATTCCGGCGTGATACAGCACGTCGTCATGAAAGTGGCCGTCAGCGGTGAAGCCGGTGTCGTCCCAGTACTGGATGTAATCACCGACCAGTTCGTAACGGCCCTGATAGGCGCTCTTGTTTTTACCACGGGCCTCGTCGTAACGACCAGTCGTCAGAAGCTCATGACGGATGAATCCATCCGCGGTGACCCACATGCCTGCGTAACGATGGTCCTGAGTGGTTTTTTTGGCATCTTTCATCATTTTTCTCCTCGGGTTTTCAGACTGAGCCGATACGGCCCAAAGCCGTGCGATCAGAGCCGTTTTCGGCAACGCGAAAACCCGGAGTGCGATCACTGCCACCTTCAGTTACGCGCATGCCGGGGGTGCGGTCCGAACCATCAGCGGCAACGCGGAACCCTGGAGTGCGATCACTGCCACCTTCAGTGACGCGCATGCCTGGCGTGCGGTCCGAACCATCAGCGGCAACGCGGAACCCCGGAGTGCGGTCACTGCCACCTTCACTCACGCGCATGCCTGGAGTTCGATCAGCACCGTCAGCTGCCAGGTACAAGCTGGTCGAGGAAAGGTTGATCGCGCAGGCCACCATCGCGCCGATCACCAGTGAAAGGGAAAGCCGTTTTGCGTTTTTCATTGTTCAGTCCTCATTGACGTTGTTCATCTGAGCGGCCTGCCGTGGCCTGTGTCTGCATCCGTTGCGTGCTTTCAGATTACGTAGCCGAGCGCAGCGGTGTTAGGACGAAACTGCCGCAGATTTGCCTGATCCTCTCGGGTTGGTCGGGCATGTCCTGCGGCGCGTTTGTGCTGCGGCTCAGCCGGCCGTGACCGTCATGCCGCCGTCGGCCATGACCACCGAACCGACCATGAAGCTGGCCCGATCCGAAGCGATGAACGCGACCACTTCGGCGATTTCCTCCGGTTGGGCGGCGCGGCCGATCGGCGCCGCTTCGCCATGTTGGGCGAGAAAGGCAGGGCCGTCGTCGACCACATTGTTGAGGATGTTGGTCACCACATCGCCGACACCGACAGCATTGACGCGGATGCCGTGGCCAATGACCTCAAGCGCCAGGGTGCGCGTCAGTTGGGCCAGCGCGCCTTTGGAGGCGGTGTAGGCCGCAATGGTGGGGAAGGCGAAATAGGAGGCGTAGGACGCGATGTTGACGATCGATCCGGACTTGTTGGGCATCATCGCTTTGACCGCCTCCCGGCTATGCAAAAAGGCCGCCGTGGCGTTGACCGCCTGAATGCGTTCCCAGTCTTCGCGGGTCATGTCGATGACAAGTTTGTTGATGATGATGCCGGCGTTGTTGACCAGAATGTCCAGCCGCCCGAATTGCTCGACGGCCAGGGCGACCGCGCGTTCGGCTGCCCCGTCCTGAGTGATGTCGGCCACCAGGGGAACCAGGCCGGGGCGGGCCAGTGCTTCCACTTCAGGGTTTATATCTTCAGCAATGACCTGGGCGCCGCGGGCATGCAGCAGCAGTGCGATGGCCTTGCCGATGCCACTGGCCGCGCCAGTGACCAGCGCGACTTTACCGGCCACTTCGTTTGGGGTGCTGTTCTTGAAGTCGGTCATGATGTTCTCCAGCGTTTTTGATCGAGTAGGGATAAGCCGTGTTGGCGCCTGCGAGGCGCTGTCATCGGCGACGGGCCTACTGTCTCGCAGCGGAGTGAGGTCGGCTTTCGTGAGATTGCCCACGCTGTCGGGGTTTTGCGCTGAATGTCAGTGAGGGAGGTTCGGTGCTCGATTCAACCCACGGGAAAAGCCCGATATCATCGAGCCGGTCTGCGTGACACGGCGTGCGGGCAAGCATCCGAGACCTGTCTGGCTTCGCACAGCCGAATCTGAAAAGGACGAGTTCATGGCAAATACCGGGCGTACCTCCCAGGACGCGCTGTCGACATCCTCTCGAGACTTGCGCATCAACGGCGAGTCGATGGGTGAGTTCCTGCCAGGCGAACCGCAGGCGTTACCCTCGCGCCCGGAAATCACCGACGTGGTGATTCAGCTGTTTACCCATCGCAGCGTTACTGAGCCGATTCTCGTGCCAGCAGTGGTGGAACCGCTGCTCGTTCTGGTTCTGGCCGGGGCGGCGACGGTAGAGGAGCGCGCATTGGGTGGCGAGTGGGAAGCTGCAGATGTCAGTGCCGGCGATTTTTTCCTCACCAGTTCCGATGAGCCGTATGAAATGCGCTGGCAGACGCACGGAGGCGATACCTTCGAAGTCATGCATCTTTATCTGGGGCTGCCCTTGATCGAGCTAGCGTCTCGAGAGCTGTCGGGCCAGCACGCCGGGCCTGTGCGTTTGCGCGATGTTTCAGGGGCACGGGACGGGCGCGTCGCGTTTGTCATGGAGCAGTTGCGCACCGAATTGCTTCTGGAACGCACGCCCAGCGCGCTTTTCGCCCGCTCTCTGGCGCAGGCGCTGGCCGTGCATCTGGTGCGCAGCTATCTCGCTGAAAGCCAGCCCGGGCGTCGGGTCAACGCCCTGCAAGCCTACAAGCTGCGCAAAGTCACGGATGCCATGCGCGCGCAGCTGAGCGCTGAATTCAGCCTGGCAACACTGGCCAACCTTGCCGAGCTGAGCGAATACCACTTCAGCCGCCTGTTCAAACGTGCGACGGGGCTGTCGCCATCGCATTACTTCATCCGCTTGCGCATGGTTCGTGCGCGGCACCTGCTACTGGAAACCCGCCTTAGCATCATCGACGTCGGGCTGGAGGTCGGCTACTCAAGCCCCAGTCACTTCTCGCAGGTCTTTCGTCGTGAAGTGGGCGTAACGCCCAGCGAATTCCGTGGGGCCTGAGCGGCGCTTCATTACAAATTTGCAGGCGATGCACACAGACACGAATAGGCAAAAGTTGCGCAGGTTTCGGCACGCGTCGAACAGGTCTGCGCCCTTAATCTTTTCGACGTACCCCGCAGCAACGAACGCGTCTTCAGCGGTCGGTGCTGAACCTCAATGCAGACAGCAGGAGCTACGGATATGTCGAACATTCAAAACAAAGTCGTCCTGATTACCGGTGCAAGCAGCGGTATTGGCGAAGCAGCGGCCAGGTTGATCGCCGCCAAAGGCGCGCATGTGGTCCTCGGTGCCCGCCGTACCGAGCGTCTGGACAAACTGGTCAGCGAGATCCAGGCCGAAGGTGGCTCGGCAAGTGCCTGCGCACTGGACGTTACGGATCTGCAATCGATGCACGCCTTCGTGGCGTTCGCCAAGACGCAACATGGCAAGGTCGATGTGATCATCAATAACGCGGGCGTGATGCCGTTGTCTCCGCTGGCCTCGTTGAAGGTCGACGAGTGGAACCAGATGCTCGATGTCAACGTGCGTGGCGTATTGCACGGTATTGCCGCTGTCCTGCCGGACATGCAGGCGCAGGGTTTCGGTCAGGTCATCAATATCTCGTCGATTGGTGGCCTCGCGGTTTCTCCGACAGCTGCGGTGTACTGCGCGACCAAATTCGCGGTCAGGGCTATCTCGGATGGTCTGCGTCAGGAAACGGACAAGATCCGGGTCACCGTGGTGTGCCCGGGCGTCGTCGAGTCCGAATTGGCGGATACGATTTCGGATGATGTGGCCCGCGAGGAAATGAAAGCCTTCCGCCGTGTGGCGCTGAATGCAGACGCCATTGCGCGAGCGCTCGCCTATGCCATCGAACAGCCCGACGATGTCGATGTGAGTGAAATCGTGGTTCGTCCGACCGCCAGTCCGCACTGAGCCGTTCCGGGCGCAATCACCCGTGGTTTGTGCCCCGTTCTGTCTGGCTACAAAGACTGGGCATAAACCTCACAACGCAATCGCCCACGTCTGACTCACCAACTCCTTGCCGAAGCTGTGAATCGGCTCTTCCTCAACCAGCTCAAACCCCGCCCGTTGGTACAGCCGACGGGCATCCACCAGATTGCTGGTGGTCCACAGGATCATCTTTTTGTAGCCGACATCCCGGGCAAAACGCAGGCATTCCTCGACCAGCCTATTGCCGATCCCCAGGCCCCGCGCACTGGCATCCACGTAGAGCATGCGCAGTTTCGCGGTGGTTTCGTCGTGGCGGATGACGAACACCGAACCCACCACCTTGCCGTCCTTCTCCGCGATCCAGCAGCGCTCGCCGGTTGGGTCGAATTCGCGCAGGTATTTGGCGACAACCTCTGACACCAGCGCTTCGAACTCTGAATTCCAGCCGTATTCACGGCTGTAGATCGCGGTTTGCTGATGCACCACCAGACCCATGTCACCGGGCTGCGGATCGCGCAGCAGATAGGTCTTTTGCTGACCACCCTCGAGCAGCGTCTGGATCCGCTTCATCGACGCGATCAGTTGCAGTTGCTGCGGTTCGGACAGGCGTTCGAGCAGGGTGATGACTTCTTGTCGCGAGGCTTGCTCCAGCGGGGCGAGGATCTTGCGGCCGAGGTCGGTGATGTGCAACTGACTGGCGCGGGCGTCGGTCGTGGAGGGGACTTTCTGGATCAGGCCCTTTTTGTCGAAACCGCTGATGAGGCGACTCATATAGCCCGCGTCGAGGCCCAGCATCTGGCGTAGGTCGGTGCTGGTCAGATCGCCCTGGGACGCGAGCTCGTAGAGGATGCGCAGCTCGGTCAGCGAGTAGTCGCTTTGCAGCAGGTGTTCCTGCAACACGCCGATCTGATGGGTGTAGAAACGGTTGAACTGACGGACGATGTCGACGCGGTCGGTGATCGTGGACATGGCGTGATGCTCATATATTTGCTTAAGGCAACTATATAGTTGCCTGAGGCAATCAAGTCAAATGAATGGTTTCACGATCTGAACGAAAAATCAGCGGGTTCGAACCGCTCGGACGTGTCCATTTGTATGTTGCGCAGGCCCACTGTTTCCAAGTGTGTTGCATAGAGCGAGTCGGAAAAAAAGGTGATCAACAGGGCGCGACGGCGTGCGCCGCTGGAGTTCAGGCTGCCCGCGTGGATCAGGTCGGCATCGAAGATCAGAATGTCGCCCGCGTTGCCCGTCAGTTGCACGGATCGGGACTCGTCAGTGAAATCGAACGGGGGCTCGTTCTGTGCAGGGCGATGACTGCCGGGAACGATGCGGGTTGCACCGTTTTCGGGTCCGTAATCGTCGAGGTACACCAGCGCGTTGACGGTGTCGCCGGGGCGTTGCGCCGACAAGTCGCGGTGCAGTTGTTGGTGGCCGCCATTGATGAGCGGTTCGCGGCCCTCGACCTGCGAGAGGAAGAAGCGCTCGCCGATCAACTCGCCCACCACCGCCAGCAAGGGTGGCAATCGGCACACGGCTTGAACGGTCGGGTCAGTGTCGAGCTGCGAATGGCGCCAGTCGATGCCGCGGGGCACGGGCCATTCGTTTGAGGGTTTGATGTCGGTATCGAATGCGATGCGAAGGGCGGCCAGCCACATGGTCGGAACTGCTCCAAAGAGCAGTGTGTAGCCTTTGCTATGGAGTAGTTCGCGGCTCGTCATGGCTTCATCAGTCTCCCTTTTTACAATCAGGGCGAGTATTGCCGACCGTTATCAAGCCGACGCGAACCTCGGTATCGCTGCCGTAACCCCAAGACAATCGGTTCCCGTAACTCACCAGATCGTAGATTTCGCTTTCGCCAAGTAGCTGATCATCGCGATTGTCGTACAAACGGAAAAACGCGGGAGATTCCCAGCGGACGAACCATTGGGTTTCGAAGGCGTCGTCCGGTGGTGCCTGCGGGTGAAGGAAGTTGGGCAGTAACCAGAAAGGTCTGAAAGTTTGCACCCTGAAGCAGCCATCTGGGCTGATATGAGCTGCGTAATCAGGCTTCGCCAACGCCTTTTCCCACCACTCGGAAACACCCCATAGTCCAACACAAAACACTAGCCCGGCCAGGAGGGTTTTCATCCGTCGAGAAATGGCCGAAGGCCGACTATTTGAGCGCGTAGACATAGGCATCCATTGCCGTCCCGTCATCCAGTGTCACCTTGGTCAACACGCGCTGATACTCAGCCCCTTCAAACTCATCCAGCGCCGCCCAGTGCTCGTGGAAATTCTCGGAAGCGAACACGTAGCCTTCGATCACATCGCCATCCTCGGCAATCACCAGACCGGGAAAGCCCATCGCCGCACCCCATCCGGCCTGCGACAGGCGCCCCTTCAGCGAAGCGGCCTGCCACGTGCCGCCGATGTTCAGCATCACATGCTCATTTGGCCGGCCAGGGCCCAGGGTTCCATAAACGAAAAGACGTTCCACGATTGCTCCTGCCAGTCAAAAAGGGAGGGATCCTGACGGATGAACGATGCGCAGGCAAGACCGCGATCGGTTGTGCGTCGAGCGGGTCAGAAACCCGTCGATCAACGCCAACACCTGTTCCTGGATCACCTCACGGGAACGAGCGCCGCCGTCCGCACAGATGATGCCGTCGCCGGGCGAATACTCTTCGAGCAGGGGAATGGCCGGCGACTGCAATTCGCCCCTTCGAGGCCGTGCCAAATTGTCGTTTTTCATTGTTTTTATCGTCCTTGATCAAATCGTGCAAACAGGACGTTCGCCCAGACGTTCTACCAGTCTTACGAGATAACCGTCCGGATCCTGAACGAGAAATTCACGCTGGCCGACTTCGACATCGTCAGCGCGATACCAGGTGTCTTTGCAGGTTTTATAAAGTGGAATCTGGGCGGCGCCCAGTCTTTCGATGATGGGAGCAACCGCCTCAACGTCGATCTGCAGATTGACGCCTCTTCCGAAGGGCTTGCTCAGTTCCGCCGTCAGCCACTGGCCTGCATTCGGATCTACCTGCTCAAGCATGACTTGAGCGCCATTCAGGTCGAGGTAGGCGAAGCCATCTTCAGGGCGTTGATAAGCGATGGTGAAGCCCAGACAGGAGATCCAGAAAGCGAGGGTGGTCTGCAGATCCGTGACCATCAGTTCTGGAACCAGTTTGTTCCGTTCAAACATGAGTGAATTCCTTTTCGTTGAAGTCGGAGCGGCGGTGCCAGACTTCTTTCCCGCGATAATACGAGTCGGGCGCATGGTAAGCGCGAATCGGGGAGCACCGAAAGCTGCACGCATCGAGAATCGTCACAAACCGCGATGACAGGGCCATCTCTCCATGCCTGTAAAAAAACTGACTAGAATCCACATACACTCTTTCAAGGAACGACCCATGTCCGGTTTACGCACGTTGATTGCGACCACGACCTGTATTGCGCTGTTGAGCACTTCGGTGTCCGCGCTGGCCGATCCTGGCAACGGAAAGGGGCAGGGCAAAGGCAACCCGCATAACAGCCAGGATCATGGCAATCAGGGGAAAAAAGGCGGGGGCGGTTATCAGGGGCACGGCCCGAGTATCGATCGCGGCGGGGTGATCGGGATTGTGGACGGCTATCGTGGCTACTGGACCCCAGGCCCGGCGTTGCCGCCCGGCATCCAGAAGAACCTGGCGCGGGGCAAACCGCTGCCGCCCGGTATTGCGAAGAAGCTCGATGGTCGACTGGTCGGCAGACTGCCGCACTACGACGGCTACGAATGGCAGCAGGTCGGCACCGATCTGATCCTGGTCGCGCTGGCTACAGGGCTGATTTATGAAGTGCTGAATGGCGCCTTTGATTGAAAAATAGATCTGTCCCCATATGAAAAAGCCCGGCGGATAAGGCCGGGCTTTCGTCGGGTACTGCGGTAAAACCCGGCATTCAGGCGTTACGACTTTCGATCAGACGGTCAGAACCACCTTCGGCAACTGCATCACTGAACAGCGGATCGGTTTCAGTCGCGGCAACCGAATCACTGAACAGCGGATCAGTCTGGGTCGCAGCAGCAACCGCATCACTGAACAATGGATCGGTTTGAGTCGCAGAGGCAACAGCATCGCTGAACAGTGGGTCGGTTTGAGTCGCAGCGGCAACCGCATCGCTGAACAGTGGATCGGTTTCAGTCGCCGCAAAAGCATTCAGGGCGAAGAGCGAGAAGGCGATACCGAGGAGGGTTTGGCGTTTCATGGTTCTGTACTCCGTGTGCAGTGGGTTGGTATGGAGCAGACCCTACGCTTTCGATTTGATATGAGAACTTCATTGAATTAATGGTTGTTATTGATGCGGTCAATGATTGGAGTCGACCCTATTCATATGAAATCCAGCAACAGTGTTTGTCTATCCCGCCGATATTTCCCCGCCGCCGCAACACTTAGCATCGTCTCCAACCCGTGAACAAACACGGTCCTCAACGAGACGGTGAACATCATGAATCTCAAGAAAATCGCGCTGGTTTTAATGCTTGGCAGTTTCGGTGTGCACGCTTATGCCGATAACGCGGACGCGGCGAACATCCCGGTCGAGACCTACAGCTCTTCGACCAGTCTGGACATCGAACATGTCATCTCCATCACCGAACCGGCCAACGAATGCGCCCCGGTGCCGGTGCAGATGACCTACGAAGATTCCCATGGCGAGCGCCACGTTCTGCAATATCAAGTGATGGGCACTGGCTGTTCCAGTTGAGTCAGGTGCAGAAGATGGAGGGTCGACACTCCATGTCTGCTGTACTCAAACCGCTTTCTTTCCAACGATGTCTTCATCCGATGCCAGCAATTGCGGGATCGACTGTTTCAGAAACTCCACCCAGGTCTTGATCTTCGCATCGACGAACTTGCGCGACGGATAGATCGCGAACAGGTTCAACTCCTCCAGCCGGTATTCCGGCAACACCCGCACCAGGGTTCCCGCCCTCAAACCATCAACGGCCGAAGCAATCGGCTGAATGCCGATGCCCATGCCTTTTCTGATCGCGATGGTCATGCCGTCGGCGGTGTTGATGTGGAAGGGCGACACAGGAATGGTGATGGTTTCCATGCCTTCGGGCCCTTCGAATGTCCAGTTCTCCACCGGCATCACCGTGTTGACGATGCGCAGGCACTCGTGTTCGCAGAGTTCGCCGGGTGTTTGCGGCAGGCCGCGTTTGGCTACGTAGGCGGGCGAGGCGCAGAGGATGCTGTAGGTGATGCCCAGGCGTTGCGCGACGAAGCCGGAATCCGGCAGGTCGCGGGCCAGCACGATGGACATGTCGAAGCCTTCTTCTAGCAGATCCGGGACGCGGTTGGTCAGGGTCAGGTCGAACATCACCGTGGGGTGAATCTCGCGATAGCGCGCGATGGCATCGATCACGTAGTGGTTGCCGATGGCCGACATGGTGTGGATCTTCAAGCGGCCGACGGGCAGGGTCTGGGCGGTGCCGGCCTCTTCATCGGCTTCGCGCACGTCATCGAGGATCTTTTCGCAGCGCTCCAGATAGCGCACGCCGGCTTCGGTCAGGGCCAGGCGGCGGGTGGTGCGGTTGATCAGGCGTGTGTGCAGACGCGCTTCGAGGGCGGAGATGGCTTTGGAGACGTTGGTGGTGTTGGTGTCCAGCAGCTCGGCAGCGGCAGTGAAGCTGCCGCTTTGGGCGACGGCGATGAAGAAGCGCATGCTTTGGAAGACGTCCATCGGTGTCGTCTCAACAGTCAGGTGGAAAGATTATAGGGGCGACCTCACAGGAGGCCGCCCCTTTGCCATGTGTCACTTTTTACGGGGGATGAAACCGGGCACGCCGGTCTCGACCACGGAGTTGAAACGGATCCGCGTCGTGATCTCTTCCTTGATCTCGCGCATCGCTCGGTGCGGCAAAGTCGCGATATCAAAATTTTCCTGAATCCGGCTCGGGTTCGCCGAGGTCGTCAGGAACGCCGTGCCCCGCTGCACCGCCCAGGCCAGGGCCACTTGCGCCGGGGTTTTTTGTACGTGCCGGGCGATTCCGGTGAGTACGGAGTCCTCGAGCACATTCGGCTCCATGCCATGCCCCAGCGGGGCGAAGGCGAGCAGGATGATGCCGTGTTCCTTGCAGAATTCCAGCATCTCCCACTCCGGCAGGTACGGATGGGATTCGATCTGCACCACCGCCGGCTTGATCCGTGCGGCGGCGACGATGTCCTTCAGTGCATCGAGGGTGATGTCGGAAAGGCCGATGGACTTGCAGCGACCTTCATCCACCAGTGCTTCAAGCGCACGCCAAGTGTCGATCAGACGGGTTTCGCCATCGTAGATCACGTGCCCGAACGCATCCCGTGGGTCCTGATCGTCGCCGGGCTGGAAGGCGAACGGCGTGTGGATCAGATAGCAATCGAGATAGTCGACCTGCAACCGCTGGCAACTGGCTTCGAACGCCGGTTTCACCCGCTCGGGGCGATGGTTGGTGTTCCATAGTTTGGTGGTGACGAACACGTCTTCGCGACGGATCTGGCCCACCGCAAACACCTGCGCAAAGGCCTCGCCAATCTGCGCTTCATTGCGATAGCGCTCAGCGCAGTCGAAGTGGCGAAAGCCCACTTCCAGCGCGCACTTGACCGCATCGGTGGTGGTGCTCAAGTCGCGAAACAACGTGCCGAATCCCACGGCCGGCATCGAGCCTGCGCCGTTGTTCAGCGGTAGGCGGGTGTCGCGAAGTTCATCGTGAAAGGCTTCGTAGGTCATGTCGTGTCTCCGGTATCTGCCGTTAAAGAAGGGATGAGGTCTTGCGGGTGGCGAGCTTCTGGTCGAGCACACCCACCGAGTTGCCGCCGAGCGCCACGAACAGGCGCACCGAGTCGAGATAACGCGCGGTCTTCACCTGAATCTGCCCGAGCAGCGCCTGTTGGTAGGCGCGTTCGGCTTCCAGCACCTGCAACAGGCTGGTTTCACCCTGGGCGTAGGCCTGGCGATTGAGACGCAGGCTGGTGTCGGCTGCTTGCAAGGCATCGTCCTGCGCCACGTTTTGCTCGGCGCCGTGGTTGAGCGCCTGCAAGGTGTCCGCGACCTGGCCGAAGGACTGAATCACCGTCTGTTGATAGCGGGCGAGTGACGCGTTGTAGCCTTCGACGGCGCCTTCGCGTTCAGCCTTTAGCATGCCGCCATTGAAGATCGGCGCCGTCAGCCCGGCGGCAAATCCCCAGAGTGCGGCGCCGCCATTACCCGACGCGGCTTGCATCAGCGAGGCCGACAGCTCGACATGCGGGTACAGGTTGGCAGTCGCGACACCGACCGCCGCGCTGGCGATGTGCAGTTCGGATTCGGCTTGCAGGATGTCCGGCCGGGCGTGGGCCATGGCCGATGGCAGGCTGACCGGGATGTTCGATGGCAAGGCGAATTCGTCGAGGCTGAAGTCCGGCGCGATCCAGTCCGCCGGGCCTTTACCGGCCAGAATCGACAACGCATGACGCGCCGCATCACGCTGCTGGGCGAGGGGTGGCAGCAGCGTGCGATCCTGGGCGAGCCGGGTTTCGGCCAGCGAGACTTCGATTTGTGTGGTGCTGCCGCTCGCCTGGGCCCGGCGCACCAGATCGAGGTTTTTCGCGTCGTTGGCCAGCAGGGTTTCCACGGCCTGGATCTGCGCGTTGGCCGACGCCAGCAGCAAGGCCTGACTGGCAACGTCGCCGGTCAAGGTCAGCCAGGCTGCTTCGTAGCGATGCTTTTGCAGATCGGTCAGCGCTTGCTGCTGTTCGACCGCGCGTTTGTTGCCGCCAAACACATCCAGATCGAACGCGACCCGTGGCCCGATCCCGTAGAAATTGGAGACCACCGGTTGCGGGCCATTGTGGGTGCGCTGGCGCCCGGCAGAAGCACCGAAATCCACCTGCGGATAAAGCACACCTTCCGCCGCCGCGACTGAAGCGGCGGCCTGGCGAAGGGTGGCATCGGCCGCTGCCAGTTCGAGGTTGCCGTCGATGGCGCGACGCACGACCTGATCGAGTTTTGGCGAACGGAACGCCGACCACCAGTCGCCATTGATCCGCTGGCCCATCGCGAAATGCTGTTCGGCCGCCTGATCGTAATGCTGCGACGGGCTCTCGGCAGGCCTTTGAAAATCAGGGCCGACGGTGCAGGCGGACAACATCACCAGCATCGCCAGCGGGGTGAAGCGCATAGAAGCTTTCATGGTTCAGACTCCACATTATCAGTTGGCCGCGACCGGCTTGCGCAGGAACATCACCAGCGGACTCACCACGAGCATCGCCAGCATCAGAATCTTGAATTGGCCCATCACCGCGACGAACGCCGCCTGATGGGTGACCAGATGGTTGAGGCCTTCAAGCGCCGGCAACGACGTTGGCAGGGCCACGCGATAAGGCGTGAGCTGACTGACCAGCGCCGAGTGCATCGCCTGGGTGTTGTTGAAGAAAAAGATCTGCACCACGGCCACCCCGAGGGTGCTGCCGTAAACCCGCATCAGGTTGAAGAAACCGGTGGCTTCCGGGCGCAGTTTCGGGTCGATGGTGCTGAACGCGGTCTTGCTCAGCGCCGGCATCAGAATGCCCAGACCCACGCCCTGGATGAACCCGGTGACGGCCACGGGCGTCCAGTCCATCAGCGGCGAATAACCGAGCATCAGCCAGTTGGCGTACACCACCAGCGCGATGCCCGCGGCGACAAAAAACCGCGCATCGATCCACGCCGGGGCGCGGCCCATCAGCACAAATGCCCCCACCAGTCCGATGCCGCGCGGGACGGTCAGCAACCCGGTGGTGTCCGGCGGATAACCGAGGATTTCATCGAGCATCGGCGAGGTCAGGGCCATGGTCGACAGCAACACGAATCCCAAGGCAAAGAACATCATCGTCGACAACATGAAGTTGCGGTCGCCGAACAATCCCTTGCTGAGAAAGTGGGTCTTGCGGGTCAGCGCATGGACGACGAACAGGTACAGGCCGAGAGCGCTGGCCAGCGCTTCGATCCAGATTTCCGGCGAGTCGAACCAGTCCAGCCGTTCGCCGCGATCGAGCAGCATCTGCAGGCCGATCATGCCGACCGTGAAACTGGCGAAACCGAAGAAATCGAACGTCGGACGCGGGTCTGCTTTCTTCTCGGCGAGCAGCAATGTCACCACCATCAGGATGTACGCGGTCAGCGGCAGGCTGAGGTAGAACATCGGGCGCCAGTCGAAGTACTCACAGATCACGCCGCCGATGCTCGGGCCGCTGACGATGCCGAACAGCACCAGCGCCGTCCATTTCGGACCGAACGCGGGGCGCTTTTCTGCTGGCAACGTCTCCAGGGCGATGGCCATCGACAACGGTGCAATCACCCCGCTGGCCAGACCTTGCAGGAGGCGTGCGCCGATGAATTCCAGCGGTGTGCCGGCCAATGTGCCGAGCCACAGACCGAGGGCGAACAGCACCAGTGCCGTCTGGTAAACCCGCTTCAACCCAAAGCGTCCGGCGAGCCATTGCGCGACCGGCATCGTGATCGCGCTCGCGGCCAGATAAGAAGTGAAAATCCATCCGGCCTGATCGTCGGTCATCGACAGACTGCCCTGAATCAACCGCAGCGCGGCGTTCGGCAACGGCAGGTTGGCTGACTGCATATAGGTGGCGAGCAGGGCGACAAACCGCAGTGCCCGCGCATCGGATGTTGAGCTGTTCATCACGAATTACCCGCAGACAACAACGACTTGAGCGGATGCCACCACGGCGAGCGATGCCCGGTGTCGACTTTGACTGTGGCGCTGGTGCCGGAAAACAGCGGCAGGGCAGGGTCGGTATCGTCCAGTTCCAGACGCACTGGTACCCGCTGCACCACCTTCACCCAGTTGCCGGTGGCGTTTTCCGGCGGCAACAGCGCGAAGTCGGCACCGGCGCCGGGGCTCATGCTGATGACGTGCGCCTTGAACGGGCGATCCGGGTAGGTATCGAGGGTGACGGTCGCGGTCTGACCGGGGCGCATGTGGGTCAACTGGGTCTCGCGAAAGTTGGCCTCGACCCAGATTTCCCGGTCGGAAATCAGCGCAAACGCCGGCGCGCCGTTGTTGACGTAGTTGCCTACCTGCAAATCATCGACTTTGGCGACGATGCCGTCGTCCGGCGCCGTGACCGTAGCGTAAGACAAATAGAGCTGCGCTTCGTCGAGTTGAGCCTTGGCCTCGCGCACGGTCGGGTGATTGTCGAGGGCGATGTCCGGATTCCCGTTCAACGCAACGACGGTGCTGGCCATCTGTTGCTCGATGGACGCGATGCGTTGACGAGAGACTTTCAGGTCCGTTTCGGCGCGCTCGTAGAGAGCCTTCGACACGAACTCGGTGGCGATCAAGGCTTTCTTGCGACCGAACTCTTTCTGGTCGTAATCCGCCGAGGCCTTCGCCGATTGCAGCTCGGCCTGTTGCTGGCGGTAGCTGGCCTTGAGCCCGTCGATGCGCAGGCGTGCGTTGGCCAGTTGCGCTTCGGCCCGGTCGACGGCGATCTGCAATGGCTTGGGATCGATGCGAAACAGCACCTGGCCTTTGCGTACTGGCTGGTTGTCGTCCACGGCGATCTCGACCACTTGCCCGGAAATCCGCGCGTTGATCGAGGCCTTGGCCACGCGGGCATAGGCGTTATCGGTTGAGACGAAGGGCTCGTTGGCGACGTACTGGCCGTAGCCAATCGCGGCGAACAACGCGGGGACGCCCCACATGAAGACCGGGCGCAGCCTCTGCTTGAGCGGCATTTTCGGCGGCGCGTCGACGGGGTGCGCGCGGGCTTGTTCTGCGGTGAGATCTAATGGCTGATTCATGAACGGCTCTCTCCAAAGTGCTGGGCGGCGTTGAATACGGTGCGTCATCAAGTCAGTGCGCGGTGCAGGAGGGGTGCTCTGTTGCCGCTGTTTCGTCGTCGCCAGCCTCGGTTCGAGCGCTGTTACAACAAACCTGCCGATCAAGGAATTTCTGATTCCTTAATTTTGTGCGATGGTGTAAGAATATGAGCGACTTCATTTCCCCGCAAGGAATTTGTACGACATGGCACAAAATAAACCGACAGAAGGAAAAGGCCGTGGTCGTCCACGGGCCTATGACCCGCAAACCGCGCTGCAACAGGCGCTGGGCGTGTTCTGGAACACCGGCTATTCCGGCGCATCACTGGACAGCATCGCCAGCGCCGCCGGCATGAACCGCCCCAGTCTGTACGCCGCGTTCGGCGACAAACACGCGCTCTACATCAAGGCTCTCGACCAATACTGGGCCACCGCCCACGCCGCCATGCAGGCCGCGCTGAACGACAGCAGCCTGACCCTGGAACAGGCCCTTACCGGTTTTTACGAAGGGCAACTGGCGATCTATTTTTCCGGCGACGGCCAGCCACGCGGCTGCTTCGCCATCGGCACCGCGACCACCGAAGCGGTCGAGGACCCGGAAATCCGCAACGTGCTGTCCCAGCGCTTGAGCCAGCTCGATGCCGATCTCGAAGCTCGTCTGCAACGTGCGATCGAGTCCGGCGAACTGAACGGTGATGTGGACGCAGCCGCGCGGGCGATGCTCGCGTCATCGCTGCTGCACAGCATCTCGATCCGCGCCCGTGCCGGTAAATCCCGCGAAGAACTGGCCGGGCAGGCGCGCGATGCGGTGAAGGTGATCTGCGGTTGAACGGGCTTGAGGACATCCTCACGCAAGGCCTGTCCGTGGTGTTCTGCGGAATCAATCCGGGATTGGTGGCGGCAGAGCAGGGCCATCACTTCGCCGGGCGCAGCAACCGCTTCTGGCGCACGTTGCACCTGGCGGGCTTCACGCCCCACGAGTTACGCCCGGAAGACGACCGCTCGATCCTGCAATTCCACTGCGGCCTGACCGCCGTGGTCGAGCGTCCGACGGCGAGTGCGGATCAATTGTCGGCAGAGGAATTCACCGCAGCCGCCGCCAGCTTCGAACGCAAGATCGCTCGTTACGCGCCGCGCTTCGTGGCGTTCCTCGGTAAGGCGGCGTATGCCGGGTTATCCGGCAAAAAGTCGATTGAGTGGGGGCTGCAAGAGGAGACCTTCGGCGGCGCTAAAGTCTGGATCCTGCCCAACCCCAGCGGTCGCAATCTGGCGTTCAATCAAACGCAACTGGTGACGGCGTATCAGCAGCTTCAGCGGGCGTCGAGCGCCATCACATAAGCGCTGAACATGTCCGCCATCCCCTCGGCGCGGGCGGTGATTTCCGCGTCGGTGCGTGAGGTGAGTGAAAAATCCTTCCCCACCGAACTGAGCGTGGCCAGGATCAGATCGCAGGCCTGCATGCGAACGGCTTCGCTGGCCCTGGGCAGCAACTCCACCATGAACGTCGCGAAGATCCGCGTGCCCGCCGCCCGCACTTCATGGGCCTCCGGCGCATCACGATAAAGCGGTGCCGCATCACTCAACGCGCCGCGCATCTGCGCCTCCTCGCACTCCGAACGAATGAACGCATGCACCAGCGTGCGCAGGCGTTCAAGCGGTGGCTCTTCATAATTTTCCAGAATCCGCTGCAGCATTCCGGTGGTCTGCAACCACTCATCACTCTGCAAACGAAACAGAATCGCCGCCTTGTTCGGGAAGTATTGATACAGCGAGCCGACACTCACGCCAGCCTTCTCCGCGACCCGCGCCGTGGTGAAACGCGCCGCGCCTTCCTTGGCCAAAACCTGAATAGCCGCCTGCAGAATCGCCGCCACCAGCTCGGCGGAGCGTGCCTGCTGCGGCTGTTTGCGTGAGGAAATACGGGCGGTCTGGCGATCGGTCATGGGCAGCTCGGGCGTCGGGGCGGAATGCGAATAGCGAACAGAGCCATTCGCTCGCATCATTTAAATGCGACGAATCATTCGCATATTAGCTCTCAACCCACGGAAAACCATCATGACAACCCTGACCACCGAACCGCTGGCGACCCTGATCGAACGCCTCTACACCCAGGCCAGCGCCGCCACCAGCCCGGCGCTGAACAACGTGTCCGGCGAAGAACGCGAACGCCTGATGCACAGCAAAACCGAATACCGCGAACTCTACGCCATGCTCAAAGACCTGTGGCTGCCCGTCTCCCGCGACACCGGCAAACTGCTTTACATGCTGGCGCGCAGCACCCGCGCCAAAGCCATCGTCGAATTTGGCACCTCGTTTGGTCTGTCCACTTTGCATCTGGCAGCAGCGCTGCGGGACAACGGTGGCGGTGTGCTGATCGGCAGCGAGTTTGAACCGTCGAAGATTGAACTGGCTCGGCGTCATTTTGTTGAGGGCGGGGTGAGTGATCTGATTGAAATTCGCGAAGGGGATGCGCTCGTAACGCTGGCTCGCGATCTGCCATCGACTGTTGATCTGCTTCTGCTCGATGGTGCGAAAGCGCTGTATGGCGACGTGCTGAAACTCGTGGAGAGACACCTGCGTCCAGGCGCGCTGGTGGTGGCGGATAACACCGATTACTGCCCGGAGTATCTGGCGCATGTACGCTCGCCGGGGAATGGTTACGTGAGCGTGCCGTTTGCGGATGATATTGAGGTGTCGATGCGGTTGGGGTGAAAGCCGTTGCTGTCCACGTTTTAAAAGAAGGTGACTGATCCACGGATTAATGGATCAGTCCCCATTTTTCGCTACGATCAAGTGATGACGCGCAAGGAGCGGCCCTTGATGGATTACCTGATTCGAAACGCTACGAATGCAGATGCGCCAGCGATCAGTCGAACGATCCTCAATGCTTTGCGCGAGTCCAACGTTAAGGACTACTCCGCCGAAATCATCGAGCAAGTGGCGCAAAGTTTTTCTCCCCCGGCGATCCTTCATCTGTTGGCTGAGCGTCAAGTCCTCGTAGCTACAACCGGCAGCCATATCGTTGCAACCGCGAGTCTGGATAACGACATTGTCCGAAGTGTGTTTGTCGATCCGTGCCATCAAGGAAAGGGCGTCGGAAGACGCCTGATGGAGAGGATTCAATCACTTGCCATCAATGCAGGTCTGAACCAGCTGCGTGTGCCTTCTTCAGTCACTGCAGAAGGCTTCTATGCTTCGCTTGGGTTTGAAAAGGTTCGAGACGAGTTTCACGGGGCGGAGCGCACGGTCATCATGGCGAAGGCATTGGAGCTGTAGGCCTCCGTTGTTTAAAACAAAAACGCCCAAGGGTTTGGCACGTCCTGGATGATTAGGACGGCTTACTGCTTTGGGCGGGATGTGGGTGACGGGAAAAGGATACGGCTTGAGGGGCGAGCCCTGAAAGCCGGCGCTTTCTGGTGAATTTGTAGGCACTTGCTCAAGGGGGTGTAGGCTCGAGTAGCAACAGAAAAGCAAAGAAAATGCTGCCGTTACAGTCGAGGTCGTTCCAGCTTGATCCACTCTTGTACTGTCTTGCGCTGCCATTGGCGTTGAGCGTAATCCTCCAGTTGAGCCGGCACAGCGTCTCCGTTGAGTATCAATCGGTTCAGCATCAACGCGAGATCAACATCGGCGATCGACCATTCACCAAAAAGGTAATCCGGATTGTCGGTCAGCAGCCATTGAGCGACCTCAACCAACTTTTGCCTGGCAGCCTCGGCCGACGCTGACAACGGTCCGTATTTCCGTCCATAGAACACGACAAGAGTAGAGCGCTCCTGTCGGATCGGGAGCAGATCACTGCGTAGCCACGCTTGAACTTGCCTCGCTGCCGCGCGTTTTTGTGGATGCTGTGGGTAAACAGGGGGCTGGGGAACACATCTTCCAGGTATTCGGTGATCGCCGAAGATTCCGACAACGCAAAGTCGCCCTGCACGAGGGTGGGCACTCTTTGAGTCAGGGAAAGACGGGCGTAATCGCTGGCCTGGTTCTCCAGTTTGTCCAGGTCCAAGGTACTCATTTCGAACTCGATTCCCTTTTCTCGAAGGGCCACAAAGCAGGACATTGCGTAGGGACTGGTGAATTGAGCATCGACGTAAAGGCGCAGGCTTGAGTCATTCATAGCGTCATCTCCATATGCGGAATGGCCACGCTAAAAGATTGATCGCTTTAAATAAAATTCATGTTTTTTATGGGGGCATTCCCATCAGGAATGGGCAAAAAGACCGACACGATTTCCCATCACGGTTTGCAAATCAGCGGGCCAGCGTCACCCAAGGCGCACCTTCAGCAAACGCCCCCTCGATCCAGTCCTTGAACGCCGTAGTCGTCGCCGTGTTGAACCGCGCCGAAGGCCGCACCAGATAAACCCCCGTGTCCGCATCCAGTTGCCACTCGGGAAGCACCCGCACCAGACGCCCCTCGTGCAGGTCTTTGGTCATCAGCCAGTCGCCGCCGGCCAAAATCCCCACGCCCATGCGCGCGGCACACAGCTGCGCTTCGTTGTCGTTGCTGACCAGTCGGCTGCGGATTTTCAGAGTGTGTTTCTCGTCGCCACGGGTCAGTCGCCATTCGGGATACGAATGCAACCCGGTAAATCCCAGGCAATGATGATCGGCAAGATCCGCCGGCGTTTTCGGCTCGCCGTGCTGTTGAAGATAGGAGGGCGCGGCACACAGGATTCGGCGGTGATCGCAGAGCTTTTTCGCCACTAGCCGATTGTCCGCCAGCTCGCCAATGCGGATCGCCGCGTCGAAACCCTCAGCGACGATATCGACAAAGCGCTCGGCATACTCAACTTCCAACGCCACGTTCGGATGGGCCAGGGCAAATGCCGAAACGATATCCCCCAGCCACAGCCGACCCATGGCGGCCGGCAGGGCGATGCGCAAACGCCCGCGAACTTCGGCGGCACCCTCGCGCGCATCCTGCTCCGCTTCGGCGATCAGGCTGACCGCATGCCCGAACCGCGCCACCAGCCGTTGCCCCTCATCGGTGAAACGCAATTGCCGGGTGGTGCGCTCGATCAGCCGCACCCCCAGCCGCGACTCCAGCGCGCTGAGCCGTTTCGACAGCACCGAGGGATGGCGCTGCAACGTCCGACCCGCCGCCGCAAACGAGCCGTGCTCGGCCAGCGCCAGCAGGGTGGCGACTTCATCGGCCTGACGGCTATCGAACAGATCCATGCAACGACAACCCTCGTGGATGACCCGAAAAAAGACTCAAGGCACCAGCACAACCGCCCCCGGCAAACCGCCTCGGTGCAGATCGGCATGGGCCCGGGCGGCGTCCGCCAGCGGATAACGACGCCCGACATTGGGCTGGATGATACCGGCGTCAATCGCTTGCAACACGTCCTTTGCACGCTGCTGGTATTCCTCCGGCGTGGCAGTGTGGGCGGCGAGGGACGGTCGGGTCAGGAACAACGAACCCTTGGCATTCAAGGTGCTGATCTCGACCGGCGCCGGCGCCCCCGACGCCATGCCGAACGACACCAGCAACCCGCGCGGGCGCAGGCAATTCAACGACGCCTCGAAAGACACCCGGCCAATCGGGTCGTACACCACATCCACTTTCTTGCCCTGGGTGAGGTCGACCACCACGTCGGCCAGCGTCGCCGCATCGAACACCAACACCTCATCACAACCCGCCAACCGGGCCCGCTCGACACTCTCGGCGCTGGACACCACACCAATCACCAACGCCCCCAAATGCTTCGCCCACGGCACCATGATCTGCCCCAACGCCCCGGCCGCGCCGTAGATCAGCACCGTCGAACCCGGCTCGACCGGGTAAGTGGACTTGAGCAAGTACTGCGCGGTGATGCCCTTGAACAGCACAGCCGCCGCGTCCTCGAAACTCAGGCTGTCGGGGATTTTCACCAGCCGATTGGCCGGGTAGAGGCGGGCGCTGGCATAGGCGCCGATGGGGCCCGTGGCATAGGCGACGCGGTCGCCGACCGCCACGTTCGTCACATCGGCCCCTACCGCCACAACCCGCCCGGCGCCCTCAAGCCCCAGCCCGGAAGGCAACGCCAACGGCGCGGCACCGGAACGTTGGCTCAAATCGAGCGGGTTGACGCCAATGGCGAACTGCTCAAGCCAGACCTCGCCGGGGCCGGGTGTTTGCGCGGTGGATTGCTCCAGCTGAATGACTTGAGGCTCACCGGTTTGATGGATGACGGCGGTGGTGACCATGTTGAACGCTCCCTTACGTTGATCGTGGGGAGAGTCTAAAGGTGTGCGTGGCGAGCACTAGTCGGGTTGAATGCAGTTCATATGTGCATTCGATGCAGTAATTGGGTCAACGCACCATGGTTCGGATTCAAAGCCTTTTACTGAAACGCAAACAGCCCGGGCCGACGCCCTTCGTAGTTAACGAGGGTGTCGGCCCGGGCTGTTTTGCATTCCATTACCTCCTGAGTCGCGCTTTTTCCTGCAGCAGCGGGAGACTCAACGAATCGCGCTATAGAAGCCGCCGCGAACGGCTCCTACAGCCATCGCCTGGTTACGCAACCTCGACGTGATCCAGCGCCTGATTCACCGCCAGCTCGGCAATCATCACCAACTGCGCAATACCGATCGCCGTCTTGCGACGCGACGGATCGAGCGTGGCTGCGAAATTGCTGAGCATCTCACTGGCCGCTCCGAGGTTTTCGCTGGCATTGGCCAACAAGCATTCGGTGTTGAATTTCGGATTGGCCAGGTACATCCGCTCGGGCTCGTTCAAGGTCGACATGATTCCGGCGGCGGGGAAGAGGTAGTGATCCAGCGCACGCTCGGCGGCGTCGTGGAGTTTTTTGGAGTTGGGGGATTCGTAGGG
>NZ_JBWKYU010000010.1:0-233775 GCF_059423925.1 Pseudomonas sp. GW458-11-26-14-LB4 | reverse complement strand
ACTTTGATCTGGCATCGGAGAGGACTACAATCCCCACCCCGCCTCGATGGCCGATCTGCCCCGCCCATGTTGACCTGTTCCGTACACCCGCTGCCCTATCGCGCCAACCCCGCCGACTATTTCGCGGCCCTCCGCCATGCGCCCGGCGCCGTGCTGCTCGACAGTGGCCGGCCGAGTGCCGACCGTGGCCGTTATGACCTGCTCAGCGCCTGGCCGCTGGAACAACTGGCGGTGTTGCCGGACGAGCGCGGCGACGATTTCCTGCAACGTCTGCGGGACAATCTGACCCGCTTGGGCGACGCGCAATTGCCCGATGGGTACGAATTGCCTTTCGCCGGCGGCCTGATCGGCTATCTGAGCTACGACTTCGGCCGGCATCTGGAAAACCTGCCGAGCCAGGCCAGGGATGACCTGCAATTGCCCGATGCGCGTTTTGGTCTGTACGACTGGGCCTTGATCAGCGATCACCAATCGGCCACCAGCCAACTGGTGTTTCACCCCTCGGTCAGCGCCAGCGAGAAACAGCGGTTGATCGATGTATTCAGCCAACCGGTGGGCGTCGAACTGACCCCGTTCAAGCTGAACAGTCCGATGGCGGCAGATCTTTCAGCCGACGAGTACCGTCAGGCGTTCGAACGCATCCAGCATTACATCCAGGCCGGCGACTGCTATCAGGTCAATTTCGCCCAGCGCTTCAGAGCGCCGTGCCAGGGCGATCCATGGCTGGCCTACTGCAAATTGCGTGAAGCCTGCCCGACGCCGTTTTCCGGATTCCAGAGCCTGCCTGACGGCAACGCGGTACTGAGCCTTTCGCCCGAGCGCTTCGTCAAAGTCAGCCAGCGTCAGGTGGAAACCCGCCCGATCAAGGGCACCCGCCCCCGTGGCGCGACCCAGGCCGAAGACGCGGCCAACGCCGCCGAACTGCTGGCCAGCCCCAAGGATCGCGCGGAAAACCTGATGATCGTCGACCTGCTGCGCAACGACCTGGGCCGCACCTGCCGCATCGGCTCGGTGCGGGTGCCGGAGTTGTTCAGTCTGGAAAGTTATCCGAACGTGCATCACCTGGTCAGCAGCGTGACCGGTGAACTGGCGGAAGATCGCGACGCTCTGGACCTGATCGCCGGCAGCTTCCCTGGCGGTTCGATCACCGGCGCGCCGAAGATTCGTGCGATGCAGATCATCGACGAACTGGAACCGACCCGACGTGGGTTGTATTGCGGTTCTTTGCTGTATCTGGACGTGCGTGGCGAGATGGACAGCTCCATCGCCATTCGCAGTCTGCTGGTGAAGGATGGACAGGTGTGCTGCTGGGGCGGTGGCGGGATCGTCGCCGATTCGGACTGGCAGGCGGAGTATCAGGAATCGATTACCAAGGTCAGAGTTTTGCTCGAAACCCTGCAAACCCTTTAACTAGAAGCGCCCCACGTTGATCGTTCCCACGTCGAGGCGTCGAACCGTCCGCGTGGGAATGCATCCCGTGACGCTCCGCGCCCCAGTGGACGCGGAGCGTCCATAGCGGCATTCCCACGCGGAGCATGGGAACGATCAAGGAATGTGATTACAGGGACAGGTCGCGGTTCGAGGCTTTGAGGAACTCCTGCTTCAACTCTTCGAACGTATGCACCGCCGGAAACTGCGGAAACTCGCGAATCACGTTATCCGGCGCATGGAACAGAATCCCCGCATCCGCTTCGCCCAGCATGCTGGTGTCGTTGTAGGAATCCCCCGCCGCAATCACCCGGTAATACAAGCCCTTGAAAGCCAGAACCGACTGACGTTTCGGATCTTTCTGACGCAACTGGTAACTGGTCACCCGCCCGGTGTCATCCGTAATCAGTCGGTGGCAGAGCAAGGTCGGAAAGCCCAACTGACGCATCAGCGGCTGGGAAAACTCGTAGAACGTGTCCGACAGAATCACCACCTGAAACCGCTCGCGCAGCCAGTTGACGAACTCCACCGCGCCGTCCAGCGGCTTGAGGGTGGCGATCACTTCCTGGATGTCCGAAAGCTTCAGGCCATGCTCGTCGAGGATGCGCAGGCGCTGCTTCATCAGCACGTCGTAGTCGGGAATGTCCCGGGTGGTGGCCTTGAGCGATTCGATTCCGGTTTTTTCGGCGAAGGCGATCCAGATTTCCGGCACCAGCACCCCTTCAAGATCAAGACAGGCGATTTCCACAAGACACTCCCGTTTGTAATGTTTATTGAGTCGAGCGAGCCCGAACTCTAGCGGCTCGACCTGGAGCGCGCAACGCAGAGGCTGCCCCGGCGCGCGTTGCTTTTTGTTACCATCGCCGCCATATAGAGCGCCCAGCGCCACCGACCTGTAGGAAGCCGCCCTGATGAGCCCAACGTTCGACGTCGTGGAACTCGCCACGACCTATGCCAACAAATCCGCGCAGGACATCCTCAAACTCGCGTTCGCCGAGTTCGGCGATGACCTGTGGATATCTTTCAGCGGCGCCGAAGATGTGGTGCTGGTGGACATGGCCTGGAAGCTGAACAAGAACGTCAAGGTGTTCAGTCTCGACACCGGCCGCCTGCATCCGGAAACCTACCGCTTCATCGATCAGGTGCGCGAGCACTACAAGATCGACATCGAACTGGTCTCGCCGGACTACACGAAACTTGAACCGTTCGTGAAGGAAAAAGGCCTGTTCAGTTTCTACAAGGACGGCCATGGCGAATGCTGCGGGATCCGCAAGATCGAGCCGCTGCGCCGCAAACTGTCCGACGTGAAGGCCTGGGCCACCGGCCAGCGTCGTGACCAGAGCCCTGGTACTCGCAGTGCCGTGGCGGTGATGGAAATCGATACAGCGTTCTCCACCCCGGAGCGCACCCTGTACAAGTTCAACCCGCTGGCGCAGATGACCAGCGAGGAAATCTGGGGCTACATCCGCATGCTGGAGCTGCCGTACAACAGCCTGCATGAGCGCGGTTTCATCAGCATCGGCTGCGAACCGTGCACTCGTCCTGTCCTGCCGAACCAGCACGAACGTGAAGGTCGCTGGTGGTGGGAAGAAGCGACCCAGAAAGAATGCGGGTTGCATGCCGGGAACATCATCAGTAAGGCATAAGCATCGCTGTTGCCCCGTGGGAGCAAGTCAGCTCCCACAGTGTTCACCGCCCGTCTTGAAAAATGTGTACACACGAATGTCACCATCGGTGCCATTTATGTGTGCACTTTTCGTTTCTGCGCCCTGAAAAGTTACATCAGGCTCCAAAAACACTCCCTCCCGGCGCCCGCCAAAATCCCTCCCGAAAAATAAATACCTGTTCGAACGGTCAATTTATATCGCCGGTATTTCAACGACTTGGCGCTCCTCAATAACTTTTCGAAATCAGCGATGATTTTCATAGATCGCCGGCTGGCACAGATCTGGCTTTAGTGCATGCATGTTTTGTATACAAAACCGCAAAACATGAACCCACACTTTCGATCCGCAAGCCTGAAGCGACCTATCCCGTACAGGCTGCAGATGCCCCGTAACCAGTGATGTTTTCACCGCCGCGACGAAGATCTGCCGAGCCCGAACGCTCATGCACAGTCATCGCGGCCCGAACATCAGGAGCCTGCCGGAATGCGTACGAGTCTCTCCAATAACAACATCGCGCTGAATCTGCCCGCCTCTTCACCCCTCGACCACAGCGTGGCCGGTGATGGCATCGCCGAACCGCTGCAACTGAGCCCGCGTCTGCACAACAGCGACCTCGCGCCGACCAAGGTCGAAGGAAGGCGCTGGGGCAAATACAGCATCTTTGCCCTGTGGACCAACGATGTGCACAACATCGCCAACTACTCGTTTGCCATCGGCCTGTACGCCCTGGGCCTGGGCGGCTGGCAGATTCTGCTGTCGCTGGGGATCGGCGCGGCGCTGGTGTACTTCTTCATGAACCTGTCCGGCTACATGGGGCAGAAAACCGGGGTGCCGTTTCCGGTGATCAGCCGGATCAGTTTCGGCATTCACGGGGCACAGATTCCTGCATTGATCCGGGCGGTGATCGCCATCGCCTGGTTCGGGATTCAGACGTATCTGGCGTCGGTGGTGTTTCGCGTGTTGCTCACGGCGATCCATCCCGGTTTCGCCGACTACGACCACAACTCGATCCTCGGCCTGTCGAGCCTGGGCTGGGTGTGTTTCGTGGCGATCTGGTTTGTGCAGTTGGGGATTCTGGCGTATGGCATGGAAATGGTCCGCCGCTACGAAGCCTTTGCCGGGCCGGTGATTCTGCTGACCGTCGCCTGCCTCGCCGCGTGGATGTACACCCAGGCCAACGCGACCATCGCCTGGTCGATCCGCGAACCACTGACCGGCGGCGAGATGTGGCGCAACATCTTTGCCGGCGGCGCTTTGTGGCTGGCGATCTACGGGACGCTGATCCTCAACTTCTGCGACTTCGCCCGCTCTTCGCCGTGCCGCAAGACGATCAAGATCGGAAATTTCTGGGGCCTGCCGGTCAATATTCTGGTGTTCGCCGGGATCACCGTCCTGCTGTGCGGCGCGCAATTTCAGATCAACGGCCGGATCATCGAAAGCCCGACCGAGATCATTGCGTCGATTCCCAACACGTTCTTTCTGGTACTCGGATGCCTGGCGTTCCTGATCGTCACCGTGGCGGTGAACATCATGGCCAACTTCGTCGCCCCGGCCTTCGTGCTCAGCAATCTGGCGCCGAAATACCTGACCTTCCGCCGCGCCGGGCTGATCAGCGCGACGATTGCGGTGCTGATCCTGCCGTGGAATCTCTACAACAGCCCGCTGGTGATCGTGTATTTCCTGTCCGGCCTCGGCGCCCTGCTCGGCCCGTTGTACGGCGTGATCATGGTCGACTACTGGCTGATCCGCAAAGGCCGGATCCACGTACCGCAGCTGTACAGCGAAAACCCGAACGGCGCGTATTACTACAGCCGCGGGATCAACCTGCGGGCTGTGGCGGCGTTCATTCCAGCCGCGCTGATCGCCATCGTCCTGGCTCTGGTGCCGGGCTTCCACCTCGTTTCGCCCTTCTCCTGGCTAATCGGCGCCGGCATTGCCGGGATGCTTTACCTGATCATCGCCAAACGCCAGCCGCACTACGCCGACGTCGACGGTGAAGCCATCGCCGTCGACAACGTCAGCCACTGAATCTTTTGGCGGCCCTTCGCGGGGCCGCAGAACCAACCGTAATAAGGACTTCCCATGCGAATTCTCGTGGTCAACGTCAACACCACCGAATCCATCACCCAGGCCATCGCCCGTTCGGCGCAGGCTGTCGCTTCCCCCGGCACCGAGATTGTCGGCCTGACGCCGTACTTCGGCGCCGATTCAGTCGAAGGCAATTTCGAAAGTTACCTGGCCGCCATCGCCGTGATGGACCGGGTGATGTCCTACGACCAGCCGTTCGACGCGGTGATCCAGGCCGGCTACGGCGAACACGGTCGCGAAGGCTTGCAGGAATTACTCAACGTGCCGGTTGTGGACATCACCGATGCGGCGGCCAGCACCGCGATGTTCCTCGGCCACGCTTATTCGGTGGTCACCACCCTTGATCGCACCGTGCCGCTGATCGAGGATCGGCTGAAACTCTCCGGCTTGTGGGATCGCTGCGCCTCGGTGCGCGCCAGTGGTCTTGCGGTTCTGGAGCTGGAGCACGAACCGCAACGGGCGCTGGAAGCGATCGTGCATCAGGCGGAACTGGCGGTGACTCAGGATAAAGCCGAAGTGATCTGCCTCGGTTGCGGCGGCATGGCCGGGCTCGACGAGAAGATTCGCCAGCGCACCGGCGTGCCGGTGGTGGATGGCGTCACAGCGGCCGTGACCATCGCCGAATCGCTGGTGCGACTGGGCCTGTCGACGTCCAAGGTGCGGACTTACGCAACGCCACGGCCGAAAACCATCATCGGCTGGCCAGCACGTTTTGCGCGTTGAAACGTTCGGCGAGGCCCAAGGTAGAAAACTGCTCGATGACAAAATCGACGAACGCCCGGGTCTTGCCCGGCAGCAATTTGTGTTCGGCGTAATAGATGGAGATGTTGCCGTCGTCGACGTACCAGTCGGGCAAGACTCGCTGCAAAGTCCTTGCCTCTAGGTAGCCGACCGCAAACGGCATGCTCACCAACGCAATCCCCAACCCCTGCGCCGCCGTGGCGCAGGCGGCTTCTGAATCGCTCATGGTCATTCGTGCCTTGAGGGTTAGCGGGCTGTGTTGCCGGGTGCGATGCGTCAACTGCCACGAGCGCACGCGACCGGTCTGCGGTGAGCGGATCAGGATGCCGTCGTGCAGCTTGAGGTCGTCCGGCTCGCTGATCGGCGCGTATCGATCCAGATAATCCTTGGAAGCCACCAACACCCGATGCGCCGGTGTGAGCCTGCGCGCCACCACGCCTTGGGGCAGTTCGAAGCCACCGCCAATCGCCGCATCGAAACGCTGGCCGATCAGATCGACCTGGCGGTTATCGAAATGCCAGTCCGGGTTGATCGCCGGAAATCTTTTCAGAAACTCCCCCAGCAACGGCACGATGTACAAGCGGCCGAACACCGTGCCCATGCTGACTTTCAGCGTACCGGCCGGTTGACCACCAGCGCTGGCCAGATTGTTCACTGCATTCTGGATGGTGGTGAGACTGCCGCTGACCTCACTCAGAAACAGTTGCCCCGCTTCCGTCAGGGTCAATCTTCGGGTGCTACGCTGGAACAGCCTCACGCCGAGGCGCGCTTCCAGTTTCGCCACACTCTTACCCACGGCGGCCGGTGTCAGGCTAAGGCGTCGCGCGGCCTCCGCAAAGCTGCCGACTTCGGCGCTGCGCACGAAGCATTCGATACTGCTGAAGGTTTCCATGACCGCCACTATAAACTTTTGGTTTACACAGACTATAGCAACCACGGTCTACCCGCCTATTGGCGAGGGGCAGATACTCGACACCACACCAAGGCAGCCTGCCTTGAAACTTCTGGAGATCGAACATGACCACTCAAAACCTCAGCGGTAAAGTCGCTCTGATTCAAGGCGGCTCTCGCGGCATCGGTGCCGCCATCGTCAAACGCCTGGCCGCTGAAGGCGCCGCGGTTGCCTTTACCTACGTCAGCTCCGCCGCCAAGGCTGAAGAACTGCAAAACAGCATCACCGCTACCGGCGGCAAAGCCCTGGCGATCAAGGCCGACAGCGCCGACGCCGGTGCCATTCGCCACGCGGTAAGCGCCACTGTCGAAACCTTTGGCCGCCTCGACATCCTGGTCAACAACGCCGGTGTACTGGCCGTCGCCCCGCTGGAAGACTTCAAACTGGAAGACTTCGACCAGACCCTGGCAATCAACGTGCGCAGCGTGTTCATCGCCAGCCAGGAAGCCGCCAAACACATGGGCGAAGGCTCGCGCATCATCAACATCGGCAGCACCAACGCCGACCGCATGCCCTTCGCCGGTGGCGGCGTGTATGCGATGAGTAAATCCGCACTGGTGGGCCTGACCAAAGGCCTGGCCCGCGACCTCGGCCCACGCGGCATCACCATCAACAACGTGCAGCCTGGCCCGGTCGACACCGACATGAACCCGGCCCACGGCGAGTTTGCCGACAGTCTGATCCCGCTGATGGCGGTGGGTCGCTACGGCAAGGCAGAGGAAATCGCCAGCTTCGTCGCCTATCTCGCAGGCCCGGAGGCCGGCTACATCACCGGTGCCAGCCTGACCATCGACGGTGGTTTCGGCGCCTGATTGATCAGATAGTCGATAACGAAAAACGCCGCCCCTCCTTTGACAGAGGGGCGGCGTTTTTTGTCTGCGGTTTGATCAGGCCCAGTTGAGCGCTGGCAATCCGCACGCACTCGGCGTGAACGCCTTCAACGTACGAAGAATTCCGTCGGCGTGTGCGTATTTTTCATCGGCCATGGCGGCATCGGGAATGGCGATGGCGGTCATGCCGGCTGCTTTCGCTGCCGTCACGCCGAATGGCGAATCTTCGAACACCAGGCAATCTTCCGGCGCTACACCCAGGCGGCGCGCGGCGGTGAGGAAGATGTCCGGCGCCGGTTTGGCCGCGCCGACTTCCGGGTCGTCAGCGGTGACGATGAAGTCGAACAACGCGAACCAGTCGCGGTGCAAGGTGGTTTTCTGACCGAAAGACTGGCGCGACGAACTGGTGCCGACGGCAATCGGAATGTTGTGCGCCTTGAGGTGGCGGATCAGTTCCTCGGCGCCCGGCATCGCTTGCGCGGTGGGAAAACGCTCGCGCATCAGCGGCTCGCGGATCACCAGAAACTCTTCGGCGGTGATCGGCAGGTCCAGCGCCTCGACCACATAACGGGCCAGATCGCCGGCGCCACGCCCGATGATGTTCTGCTTGATGCTCCAGTCGAAAGTGCGCCCGTACCGCTCGGCAATCAGCGAGGTAACCTCGGTGTAGATGCCCTCGGTGTCCAGCAGCAAACCGTCCATATCGAAAATCACGGCCTTGATCGGGCCGAACGCCTTCAGCGGTGCATTCATCATCGGATCCGTTATCAAAGACATCCCGGGCGGCGTGGATAGCGCCGCTGCTCGGATCTGATTAAAGGGTTCAGCAGCATAACGAGCCCGGCCAAGGTTGAGCAACGGGCAATGTCGGTTGTCCGCCGAACGCCCTCTCGCACATTTAGAGAATCGCCCTACAGACATCGCCTACTCGGCTGACTTCTTTCCTGTTTGATCCCCCGCAAAGTTTCGCGCCATTCCCCTGATGCGCGCGAGTGACTGCGAATGCTTCCATCTGACCAACTCCTGAAACTGAACAACAGCATTGGTTTGCTGGTGGTCGCTGCGCTGAACCCTGATCAGCCCGACGTCGAAAAGCTGTTTCAGGAGTTTCGCCTTTGCCTCAACAACTATGACGCCTGGGCCGAGCAGTTCTGGACGGGCACCGCGCTGGGTGTCGAGCAAGTGTTCCAGGTCGGCAACGATGTCCGGCTCAGTGCACCGGTTGCCAGCCGCAAACCCATCAGTTCCTCCGTGGCCATGTGTTCCGCCAGCGGCTCCCTGACGCTGGTGCACATGTTCGAAGCCGCGCGGTTTGTGCCGATCGGCGATACGCCGGTGACCCTTGAACCGGTCATTTCCGATGTCGACGGTGTTCTGGGTTTCGGCGATCCACTGCATTACACCATCGGCCCCAGTGGCATTCTCAAGGTCGACGACTGCGACCGGGGCCAGCGTTATCGCATCACCTACTTTCCGGATGTTTCCACTGCGCATATCCGGACGTTATACGCCTCGTATCAAGGCCTCATCGATGGTCTGGAAGGCTGGTTACGTGAGGAATGGAAAGGGTTTCAACCGCAGTGGACGGCGTTTTCCAGCGCCGGTTTCACCGAGCGTTACGGGCAGTTGCAACAGGCTGACTGGCACGGTTTTGAATCCGCCCTGAATGGCGTCTGGGACGACGTGAAGCAGCTGTTTGCCCTGCTTGCAGACTTGCAGGCCAACAGCGAAAAGCTTCTGCAGTACCTGTCCAGCGCTGAACTGGATGCCTTGCTTGCGGCGTCCTCCGAGGCCATCGCCAATGGCCTGCTGATGCTCGGCGATGAGCCGTTGCTGTTCATTTATCTGGCGGCCTTTACCAGTTGGCTGAAGATGCTGCCGCCGCAGTATCTGGCCGAGGTGGTGGCTGAGGTTCGGGCCGAATTGCTGGTCAGTTTTCTGCTGATGTGCGTGTCGGGTGGCATGGGTGTGCCGCTGCGGTTGAGCACCAAGGTATTGGGCAAGATCAAGTCACCCCGTGCGCGGGCATGGCTTGCGGCATCGGCGTTGCGGCTGGCGGAGCTGACCTCCGCGCCTGATCTGACCCGGCATGCGAGCGCGTTGAAACCGCTGATGGTCAATGCAGGTCCGGCACCGTTGCGGCCGACACCGGCCATTCCGCTGGAGGTTCGCACGGCGGATGCGCTGGTGCTGAAGGTGCCCAATCCGGCGGCCATTGCCCGCGACAAGTCCCATGGCATGACGCGAATGGAGCGGCATGAGCCTCGCGATGATGCTTCGGATCAGGCGAAAAATCCCAACGGTGACAGTGCCGATTGTGCGCCGCGGACCTGCACCAATGGCTGTCCGGTGTCGATGGTCACCGGCGAAGAGTTGTTGACCCTCACCGATGGTGTGCTCGATGGGCTGTTGCCGTTCGAGTTCAGCCGCTTGTACCGCAGCAGCGCGGCCGAGATTGATGTCGGGCTAGGGTTTGGCTGGAGTCATTCGCTGGCGCATCGGCTGGAGGTTGATGGCGCTTCGGTGGTCTGGGTGGATCACGAGAACCGCCGCACGCGGTTTCCGTTGCCGAGCGTTGAGCGGCCGGAAATCCACAACAGCTTGTCGCGGGCGGCGATCTTTCTCGGGGATGAGCCTGAGGAGCTGATTGTTGCGCTGGCGGGGGACGCGGCGCGGTTTTATCACTTTCGGGCGGGGCGTCTGACGGCTGTTAGCGATGCCTATGGCAACCGCTTGCGTATTACGCGGGACCGCTTGGATCGCGTTGAGCGCCTCGATAACGGGGCCGGTCGTTCCCTGTTGCTGCGCTATGAGCGGGCGCATCTGATCGCGGTCGATTATCAGGTGTGGCGCGATGCGGCCTGGCGCACCGAGCAGACGCTGGCCAGCTACCGCTTTGATGCCCGCCATCGGTTGATCGAGGCGTCGAACGCCGTCGGCGAGACCGAGCGTTACGACTACGACGACCAGCACGTCATCCTGCAACGGCAACTGGCCGGCGGTGCGAGCTTCTTCTGGGAATGGGAACGTGCCGGCAAGGCGGCGCGCTGTGTGCGGCACTGGGCGTCGTTTTCGCAGATGGACACGCGTTACGTCTGGGATGGCGCCGGCCGTGTCACGGTGCATTACGTTGATGGGACTGAAGAGACTTACGTCCACGATGACACCGCGCGGCTGGTGCGTCAGGTGTCGGCGGACGGGGGCGAACAGCTCAAGGCCTACGGCACGCAGGGCCGATTGGTCGCCGAGCAGGATGCGCTGGGCGCGGTCACCGAGTACCGCTATGACGACGCCGGGCGGTTGATCGCGCTGATTCCGCCGGACGATGCGCCGACGTCCTACGAGTACCGCAACGGTTTCCTGCACAGCCGCTCATGTGGCGATGCGGTGTGGACGTACCGGCGCAATGCCCAAGGGGACATCACCGAAGCGGTCGATCCCGATGGCCATGTCACCCATTACCACCGCGATGCACAGGGGCGGTTGCTGTCGGTCCGTTATCCGGATTCTGGCCGGCACGTGTTCGTGTGGAACGACCTGGGTCAGTTGGTCGAGGAAAGTCTGCCGGACGGTGGGGTTCGGAAGTTTTCCTACGACCTTCAGGGGCGGCGGATTACTGCGCAGGACGAAAACGGCGCGATCACTCGCCACGCGTGGGACGCCGTTGGCCGGCTGATCCAGACCACCTCGCCGAATGGCGCCACCCGCGCTTGGTCCTACAGCGCCTACGGCCAGATCACCGCCGAGCGCGATGAACTGGGGCGTATCACCCGCTACGAATATGACGACGACCTGCACCTGGTCAGCCGGCGGATCAACCCCGACGGCACGCGGCTGCAGTACCGCTACGACCATGCGCAGCTGCTGCTCACGGAAATCGAGAACGAATCCGGCGAAAAATACCGGCTGGACTACACGCCGACCGGACTGATCCGACAGGAAACCGGCTTCGATGGTCGGCGCACGGCGTATGCCTACGACCGCAACGGCCACCTGCTGGAAAAGACCGAGTTCGGCGATGACGGCACCACGCTGGTCACCGGCTATCAACGTGATGCTGCTGGGCGTCTGCTGCTCAAGACCCTGCCGGACGGGGTCGAGGTCAGCTACCGCTATGACCGTTTAGGCCGTTTGGTCGGCGTGGATGACGGCCAGGATCACCCGCTGGCCTTCGAATACGACCTGCAGGACCGGCTGGTGCGCGAGCATCAGGGATGGGGCACCTTGCGTTACACCTACGACGCCTGCGGCCAGCTCACCCGCCTGCGCCTGCCGGACAACAGCAAACTCGATTACCACTACGCCAAGGGAGGTGCGCTGACCGCGATTGACCTCAACGGCGCCTTGCTGACCCGCCACGTCTACCAGCACGGCCGCGAACAGCAACGCCAGCAAGGCCTGCTGCTCAGCGAATACACCTACGACGAACAGGGCCGCTTGAAGTCCCACACCGTAGGCCATCAACGCAGCGCGCTGTACCGCCGCGACTTTGCCTACAGCGCCAACGGCAACCTCGAACACATCGCCGACACCCGCCACGGCCAGCGCAGCTACACGTACGACGCCCTCGACCGGCTGATCCGCGTACGCCACACCCGCGACGATGTGCCGGAAAACTTCGCCCACGACCCGGCCGGCAACCTGCTGATGCAGGACCGTCCAGGCCCGACACAGATCAAAGGCAATCGCCTGCTGATGCAGGGCGATCGTCATTACGACTACGACGCCTTCGGCAACCTGATCCGCGAACGCCGCGGCCGCGCGCAAACCCTTGTCACCGAATACCGCTACGACAGCCAGCACCGCCTGATCGGCCTGACCCGCCCCGACGGCAAAACCGCGACCTACCAATACGACGCCTTCGGCCGGCGCATCCGCAAAACCGTCGACGGCCAGACCACCGAGTTCTTCTGGCAAGGCGACCACCTGATCGCCGAAAGCAGCCCGACCCAACACCGCAGCTTCATCTACGAACCCGGCACCTTCCGCCCGTTGGCGATGCTCGACGGCAAAGGCCCGAAACGCGCCTGCCCGTTCTACTACCAGCTCGACCACCTCGGCACCCCGCAGGAACTGACCGACTACAGCGGCGAGATCGTCTGGTCCGCTAAATACAGCGCCTACGGCAAGGTCACCTCACTGGAACTGGCGACCGAGGACTACCTGAACCAGCCACTGCGCTTTCAGGGGCAGTACTTCGATGACGAAAGCGGGCTGCATTACAACCGGCACCGGTACTACGACCCGGACGTGGGACGGTATCTGACGCCGGATCCGGTGAAGCTGGCGGGTGGGCTGAATCAGTACCGGTACGTGCCGAATCCGACGGGGTGGGTGGATCCGTTGGGGTTGACGTCCAACTGTCCGCCGCCGAATAAGCCGGGTTGTTCGGTGCCGGATGGGGTGGGTGGCTCGGTTGTTGACGAAGGTGAGCCGCTGATTCCAAAGCCAAAATCTCGACCCGAAAATTTTGGGAGTGATGAAAAGCTTACCGGGCATTTTGAAAAGCATGGCGCCGAATTCAAAGCGATGAGCAACGAAGAGTACTTACTCACCGCGCGAGGCGTTGTGAATCAAGGCACGCGTGTGGAGTACTTATACAAGGGAGAGCTGCGAGCAGGGTATATCCAGTTGATGGGGACTAACCGAAAAGGTGAAGCGAAATTCGCTTTCGTTGGCACCAACACCAATGATGAAATTACGACTCTACACACCAAAAGTGGGAAAGAGTTTTGGCGGACAATCAATGGTAATGCACGAGATAAAACAGTGAGACCCGCTCATGACTAAGACGTACAAAGCACTGGTTGTCGAAATAGACCCGTATGTAGAAGAAGCTATTTTGCTGGTCGTGGAGGGCACAGCGGTCAGATGTTTCGTAAGCTACAGCCCTTCAGAAATTGAGGTGGGAAAAACTTACGAAGTTGAGTTCGAAATGGTGTTATCTGATGAAGAATGTGTATCACCTTCAGAATGCGAAAAAACGCAGATCAAGATGCTCGGTAGCGGATTCCCCTGTGAGATTTATGGCTACCTGGATGGCGAAGTTTTCCGGTCTTTAGTTGATTTTACTGATCAGGATATCCACTACGAATTTCCACATCTAAATGGGCAATTTGTCAAAATTAACGCGGACAGGATTGATGTTTCGTTTGTTCGATAGCGAATGGCAGGGATTAGACCGCTGCTCCACAAGCATTGGTGCGGACAGGGAAGTCAGCGTTGACCAATTGGCCGCGGCGCATTGAGGTCCGGGAGGATAAGGCTGTCGAGTAGGCGCACACCAAGTTCAACAAGGCGAGTACCCTATCACTCATCATCAAAATCCTCATACTCAAGCTCGTCCTCACCCTCCAAAAGCGGAACCGTCGCATCATCCATCAACGACCCCGGATCTTCATTCCCCGGATCATTGATAAACGGCAATCCGCTCGGTCCTTTCTCTTCCTTGCCTTCGGTTTCCGGAGTCATGGCGCACCTCGTCAATCGCGTTCGTATAGGACGTTCGAAAAGTATGGTCGCCATTCGTTCCTGCGCATGACGCGCAGGCACAAAAAACCCGGCATAAAGCCGGGTTTCCGTAGAACCGGTCACTCAACGATGACGGTTCTTGTGTTTGTTCTTGTGCTTGTGGCCGCCCCCAGAGTGCGACTTGCCACCATCGTCACCCAGGTTGTTGCCGACCGCACCACCCGCTGCGCCGCCCAACCCTGCGCCAATGGTCGAACCGGTGGAGCCGCCGAGGCTGTTGCCGACCACTGAACCGCCTGCGGCGCCGAGGCCACCGCCAATGGCGGCTTCCGTGCGATTGCGTTTGTTCGCTCCGACGGCACTACCGGCCGCACCGCCAACGCCGGCACCCACCGCAGCACCGGTGCTGCCGCCGAGCTGTCCGCCGACCACATTGCCCAGTACACCGCCCAGCCCACCACCGACAGCCGCGGAACCATCGCCGGCAGCCATGGCGCCTTGAGCCACGAGCAGTCCTATAACCAACGCAGCTGCAGTTAAAGTCGAGCGCATACAGACCTCACAGGTCCCGGATCGGGACGGTTCGCCCGCGGAGGGGGCTATGTGGCATTGGAGGCGAATTCGAGAAAAACGTTCAGCAACGAAAAGGCCCGGCATAAAGCCGGGCCTTTTCAGACATGCATTCGCAATCAGTGACGCTTGTGACCCTTGGACAAGTTGCTGCCCACTGCGCCGCCAGCAGCACCGCCCAAGCCGGCACCGATAGTCGCACCGTTCTTGCCACCCAGGCTGTTGCCGATGATAGAACCACCCGCTGCACCGACACCACCGCCAATAGCCGCCTTTGTGCGGGCTCCCTTCTTCGCTGCCAACGCACCGCCAGCCGCGCCGGCCAGGCCAGCGCCAATGGCCGCGCCGTTGCTGCCGCCCATTTTCTGGCCAACCACGTTACCCAGCGCGCCGCCGAGACCGCCACCCAATGCGGCGGTACCGTCGCCAGCCATTGCACCTTGAGCAACCAGAAGCCCCAGAACCAGAGCAGGCAGAGTTAAACGCATGACGAAAAACCTCAACAGAAGGAATAAAAAAGGGCGCAGATTGAATGCTGTTGTCGCGGCAATGTCCAGCGTTGCAGCGCACTTGGCGCCGATTGGACAGCGAATATGGAAAAGGTTTTATGGCAGGCAAAAAAAAGCCCGCTGGGGAGACGGGCTGGAGACTTGCTTTCTAACGGATGGCTTCACCCTACCCAGCCGGGTGTGAAAAGTTTGTGAAAGAAACCACACGAATCTGCAATTTCTGTAGGACGCCTCTCAAAAAACAGAAACAAAAAACCCCGCTCAATGGCGGGGCTGTGTGGCATCCGGATTACTTCCTGGAACGCGCCGTCACCTTGGGCAGAAATTTTGCTTTAGGCCCCTTGGGTGCAGCCGACTTGATCTTGCCGGTCTGCACCGGGTCCTCGCCAAACCCGGCCTGGTACTCCGTCTGGCCGCAGCGCACGCAATTGTTGAATGAAAACTCAGCCCCGTCGTCTTCGATGTACGGATCAGTCATCTCTTCACCCCTTTCCAAATGCGGGCCGACACCGGCAAACCCTTTTGCCTGAAAAAATATCGACCTCCAAGGCTTTTGAGACTAGCCGGTCATTCCTGGACTTGTGATTCAGATCACCCGAAGCCCGACGAATGGCCTAAGGAAATTAAACACATTGAGGAACCGTTGGTCCCACGCGGCTAAAGATTTGCGGCGACCGGCCGCTGCCCTTTTTCGTACGCAATGAATCTCAAGGAGAGAACATGGAAATCAAAGGATTCCCCACACTGCCCGTTGTAAAGCTCACGGATGAACAGATCGCCGCCGGCAAAGCCGGGGCAGAGAAATTCAAGGAAAAAGTCGCTTCGGGCGAAATCGTCATCAAGCAACCGACTGGACCGAACCCGTTGCAGCCTGGCGTCATCTACCACCCGGACCCGGCCCAACCAGCTCAGCCGGGCGATACCCCGCCTCTCGTTGCGATCGATACACCGCTGACCTATGACTCGAAAGGCACTATCCTGCTCAAACCACAGGGCTGATTGTCAGCAAAGAGCCCATTCCGTTGAATGGGCTCACAAGCGGAAACCAATGCTCAGCGCAACTTGACCGCTGTACCGGTCGCAAACACCACCACCATGCCGCCCTTCCCTGCCGGCATGCTGATCTCGAAATCCACCCCGACCACCGCATCCGCCTGCAAGGCCCGCGCGCGCTCCTTGATCTCGTCAGTCGCCTGAACACGCGCCTCCTTCAACGCCCGCTCCAGCGTCTGCGAACGCCCGCCGAAAAAGTCCCGCATGCCCGCGAACATATCGCGAATCACATTCACGCCCTGCACCGACTCGGCACTGACGATGTCCAGATATGCCGTAATCTGCCGGCCTTCGATGGAGTGGGTGGTGGAAATGATCATGGAGGTCGTCCTTTTACTTGCCGGATAAAGCCGCGATTGTAATGCCCTGGCAAAGGGAAGCCGAACCGATCTCTGTGACCAAAAAAATCCGGACGCCAGAATGCACAAAACCCCTGGCTTCTTTCGAAACCAGGGGTTTTGTTTACATCGAATTTGGCGGTGAAGGAGAGATTCGAATTTATAGTGCTTCCCGCCCTTTAAGGCCCGTAACTCAAAGGTTTTGGCGTAGCGAGTAGTACAACTGAGTAGTACACTCGACTGTATCACCCCCCTTCCCACGGCGCACCTATGGCTGACAATCTGATACAGAAGAAAGGCGAATCTACTTGGTATGTCCGGCTGGCCGTCCCTGCTGATGTACGTGCAGCTATGGGTGGGAAGACTGTGCTTATCCGCTCCTTGCAAACAGGGTTACGCAGCGAAGCGATGGAGCGACGGCTTGCGATTTTAGCGAAGTGGAAAGCAGCAATTGCACAAGCAAGAGGAAAGCGAGCAGAGAGGGGTGACGCTTGGAAAGATCCGGTAGCGACAGCGGCTCAAGATCTCGCACAAAAAGTACGCGAGATGAAAACAGCAATAGCTTTAGGTGAAGAAGATCTGAGCAAACCAGCCCCTTTCGATTTAAAGAGCGAGTTCTCATCCTTTAGTCGCATCCCAGAGCTGGACTCACGTAAGGAGCAAGCTGAGAGGGTATATGCCAAAACGGGAATAGACGGTCAGTTCTCTAAGATAGATTTTGCGGGTGAAATAGCTTCAGCGATCATGGTTAGGCGCTTCGGAAAAATGCACGACCTCTCTCCGGCGGAGCAGTTAGAAGCGCAACTGATACTCAATGATCCCAAAGCACACAAACCTAAATCTCCTATCACAACGAGTCGGCTGAAAACCTATCGTGAATTCAGAGAGAGCCGTGGCGGTGCCCCTAAGCATGTCGATCAGCAAGTGGGCAAAATGGAACGGTTGTCTGCCTTCCTGAAGCGTGAGGAGCTACCTCTCAATTTCGACACGGTGGACAAGTGGCTTAACTCTTTGGATCGATCGCCTGCAACTTTAGGGCAGTACCTCATGGCAGGCACTGCGTTCTGGAAATGGGCGATGAAATACGATGCAGTGTGGCGAGAAGAGTACAAGGACAAGGTGAACCCATTTCTAGGTCACGACATACCGCAAGGCGGAGGGTCAAAACTCGCTGGGCAAGATCGAGAAATCTACACACGCGAGGATGCACTTAAGCTACATCAGGCTGCGTTAGAAAACGGTGATAACGCGCTAGCTGATCTCATCGAGTTAGGCTGGTACACCGGGGCGAGGATCGAGGAGCTTTGCCAACTAAAAAAAGACACCGTAATTACAGTGGATGGCATCCGGTGCTTTGATTTCCCGAAAACCAAAAGTAAGGCGAGCAAGCGAGTAGTACCAATTCACCCAAGCCTGCTATCCACGGTTAACCGGCTGACCAAGGACAGCACCGACACCTTCCTTATTCCCACTTCCTCACACGACCACTACGGCAAACGGTCTCACGCAATCTCGAAAGCATTTGGCAGGTTACGTACAGCAGCAGGGTTCAGCAGACTTCATGTCTTTCACAGTTTCCGGCACACAGTTGTGACCGAGCTAATCAGGGCAGACGTGCCAGACGCTTTGGCGAAAGAGTTGGTGGGGCATGAGACGGGATCAGTTACCCATGATGTTTATTCAAAGGGCGCCTCGACCAAACAGAAGCTTGACGCCATATCGAAGCTTCCAAACCTCCGCACAGACTGACGCGTAGGATCTCGCGTAGTGCCTGCAAGGAGGTATCAGGGATCTGTTGCTTCGCCTATGTATGTTGCGACGCTATTCCAGAAAAGAATTATGGTGCAAATTTCGAGATGGAAACAGAATAAATCATTTCTTGAACCAGTAACCCAGGATCAGACCAATTACGCCAAAAGCCCATTTCTGCTGAGCCTCACCGTAGTAGCCGGGTAGCAGGATTACAACCAATGCCGCACCCGTAATAAACAAGGACAAGATGATCGGCATCCAGATCTCTGACCCATGCGATTTTTGTGGAGCATGTAGAACGGTCGGATCTTTAAGATCTTTTGTGTTTACGTGTAGCTCCCTTCTGCCCGGGTGCTGGGAGTACGCAATGTGCGTGTGAGTGTGAGTGTGAGTGTGAGTATGGTTGTCGCTGTACGTTGCCTCATCTGCAACATTTCCACGCTGACGGACTTGGCGCGTCACAAACAGCAGAAACAGACCAAATGCCATCACCACCCAAGGTAAATACTCCATAGCCACCGCCATCCTTATCGTTATTCAGGCGGATGCTATCAGTTAACACGTGTGATGGCACGGTGCCCACCGACCGAAAAGACATGAGCATTTCCGCCCATCGAAACGAGCACTAATCGCGCCCTCTATATAGAAGGATTTTTGTGAAAGGGTTCGCTTGCGCAAAAAAGACGTATGCCCAGAAATGAGTGACGAAGGCTCAACGCCAGCGGATTGACTGCTTTCTCACTTTCGTTACACAGGGTTATCCACAGGCAGTACGTTGCAACACCCGCCTAAAACGCATTATCTTGTGGTCGCCTCCCTACGAAACCCTACATGTTGGGGTTTAAGCCTCCTCGGACTCTCAATTCGTGAGAAAGCTCTTTCATCGGAGGGAAGTCGCTCGTCTCAATAATGCAACGGATGGTGCCACCAAAGGCCTTTTTAGGCCCCCAAGAGGCCCTCAGAAGCGATTTGACATAGTTATGAGGGGTCGGAGGGCAACTAATTGCGAAAGATGCGTAGAAAGCACCTCAGAAGCCTTGCAGCGCATTCGGAAATGCGATTACAATTCAGCAGACGCAAAAAAGCCGCCCATGGGGGCAGCTCTGTTGAAAAAGTTCACGAGCAGCCATGTCACGTTTTCTCAGGACAGACACAACTACTCGCCTCTTCGACTTAGCGTTAGCACCGTCAAGAGAAGGACGCCATTTAACCGAATTGATGCCACTACGTCAATCGGTGTTTGATCGGCGGTCATTCCGGATCTTGATGTGTGCGATCAACCCAATCGCATAAGGAATGACCATATGCCTAGCTTTGAATGCAACACCGTTGGCAAGAAGACTGTCCCTGTCCGTCAGTATCGCCGTTTTCGTTTCGGCGAATGGGAGGATGTGTGCCACCACCACCGTAGCCCTCCCCGTTAACGGTTAGTGACAAGCCACCAAGCTTGTGCTGATTTGGTGGCCCTACCCGCACAATATTTCCAGAACCTAGCCCCCTCCAAAACTCACTGAGCACTCTTGCTCAGCTTCTGCGTTTGCGTCTGAAAAATAAGATCGGCTCGGTCTTGCCTGCGCCGTTAAGCGGCCTGCGACAAGGGCTTATCCAAACGCTGAAAAAGTAGAAATAATCTGACGCCCTGTAGCGCTCTCAAAGGCCGTCAGAGGCATGCAACCCTACAGACGAAGCGAGCGATAGACACAACAAAGCCCGCTCAAGGCGGGCTTAGGTGCAGTCTTGCAATGGTTAGAACACGAACTCGTGGTAAGTGGCATCAACCTCGGCTTGGGTGATACCGATGTACGCCATGGTGACAGCAGGGCTGCTGTGATTCAGCACCCTACAAATCAGTTCGATTCCCTTACCTGCGCTGTACATGAGCCAGCCGCGTGTCTTCCGCATTGAGTGCGTACCAAGCTGGATACTCATCTCATCACCGACAGCCTTGAATGCAGTGGCTACGGCTACACGACTGACAGCCTTGCCCTTGGCCCGATTGCTGTTCACTTGAAAAAGAAAGATGTGGTCAGGGTTGGCCTGACGACGCCGGGCAATGATTGCCTTCGCGCCACTGTTCAAATCGATTTGGCGGGTCTTGCCTGTCTTCGCTTCCTTGATCACCAGCTTGTCACCTTGCACATCCTCAAATGTGAGCGTGAGCAAGTCGCTGATACGGAGTGCGGTGTTGATACCGAACTCCCAGATGTCTGCGTATAGGGTATTGCCCTTGGCATTGAGCGTGAGCTTGCGACTAACTGTCCTAGCCTCACCCTCTGTTTTCACCGCCTCTACGACATTCATTCTAGTTAACACCCCGATCACTGGATGACGATGTGTTAATTAGAGCGCTGGCGACTACCCCACCCTCACCATATTGATCGCATCGATCAGCGCCTGACTGTGCAAGTCCAATCCTTCGAGCGCCACTAGGGCGTTGTCAGCGGCGACACTGCCACCTTGGCTCGCTACCCATTTGGCGAGTTCTTCAACAGCAGCGGCGATACCGTGTTGCTGGTGGAGCAGCAGCGTCAGTGCATCGGCCATTGCTACGGCCTGATTTTGGGAGGTCATGAGGTCATCCTTGAGGGGTGTGGACGGGAGGATCAATCGCGAAATATCGCTTCATCAACCTTGGCTTGGCCTCTGGGAGTCAGGGCAATGTCACTGTACTGACCGTCACCGTCTTGGGTAGCAGTCACCCACCCGGCGAAGAGCAAAGATCCGAACACTGGTAGATGGCGCTCCTCGATTGCTCGTTTCTCGTGAATCCAAACCAGCAGGCTTTCTTCTTTCGTAAATATGGGCATGACAATCCTTCCTGATAGTGGGCCTCTAGTGCAGAGGATCAGTGGTAGTTGGCACCAGCACCGGGCCAGATAGAGCAGCTCCGCACAAATTAGTGATTCCAGCTCAAAACTACCGTTTTGGTGCGAGTTAGGGCATATCCACCGAAGCCAACTTATCCGTTTTGGCTACAGCCCACGTGGATGCTGGCTTGTAGCTGATTGCAAATCATCTGCTGAATCTATCAAAACCACCGAAACGACAGGTTTTGATGGGCTTTCACCCTAGTTGTTTTGAGTTATGACCGAGGTTTTACGATAGAAGACCAAGGCGCTCGCTGAGCGACATTTTGAGCTTGGGATTGAGAAACGTTTTGCTGACTGGCTCTAAGTTTCCACACTGCACAATAAAAGAAATTTCTTTGATGCGTGCGTGGAGTGCAGCTTCGTAGATCTCCATTAGTGCAGCAACCTTAATCTCTTCCACATCCCCACTTTTGGACACTTTGGTCTTGGTGCTGCTTACATCGGGGCAGTCCATCCAGCCGCACCCCTCCAAACGCTCATCGAAAAGGTCGCGATGCTCTGTATCAGTGTTCTGTTTCAAGTCGAACGAAAGCAGCACGTGAGTATGCATATCAATTATCTCTTGGTTAATGCGGGAGACTTTAAGTAAACGCTATACCTACCTTCATCTCTCTGCAAGTTTATTTTCCAAACTGCGTAGTTGATACAGTTATTACTAACGACCTACCAGCGTTAGTTATGATTAAAAATTGACACAGTTACCTTGATATAGTTATTACTTCCAAACTCGCATAATGATTATTTACAAGGCGGAGTCAGTGCTGACGCTGGGATTTTCATCCTCCAGCCACCCCGCAAACCGTTGTCCTATCGTATTCGTAGACTAGTTGAACGAGGTTTCGAACCCACCCACAACCTTCACAGTTCTACCTGTAGAAGCCGGGTTGTCGCCGATCTGAGCAGCGAACGTTACGAGCCTGATTCTTGCTGTATCGGCAGCTCTTTCCAAGACCGTGATAACACGTCGCTGGATGGACGGTCTAACGAATGTGTCATCGAAACGCTTCTGCCAAACGGTATCTACGTCAGCGAGCTTCACCCAGTCATCAACCTCAAGCACGGCATAAAAATTGGTGCGCTGTTCGTCATCAGCGTTCGCAAGGTCTAGCGATAGCATGCAATACGTCATGGTCACGTCCCTATGTCATTGGTTGTTCCGCAAGCGAAGCGAGCATTACCTACCTTCTACAGCAAGCGTAGACGATATATCAATGCGCCACTACCAAAGTGGTTACGCGCAAAGGAATGCGGGTCTACACTGATGGCACATCAGCATCAACAACGTAGGGATTGCGTATGAATGCCATTAAATCTGCACTGCTCGCCCTCAGTTTAATCCTCTCCGACAACGCTATGGCAGCCCCTCAGACACTCAAGCAAGGATCGCTCATTTGCCCGACTGAGGAAGCTTACGACAAACAGCTCAAATACATTGTGCAAGGCGTGAACAAACTCATAGGCGGATGTGGTTTTACTAACAAGGACTATAAGGTAATTGTCCTAGATCTTAATGTATTCAGCGCGTCCCAAGTCCAAGTTATAGAAAACGATATCGAAGTGTGGACTGCTCACGAGTCACTATCTAACTAACCTCTTGATAATTCGCCCTCCCCCAAGAACGCTGGCCCTAAAATCGTAGGGCCACGAACTGGCTGAGGATCTCACCCCCATAGATCCGACTCACTTGAGCTAGTAGCGAGCCCCTTGGTAAGCCTAGGAACCTCATACTGCACCACCGTATCCAGTGTATCAGCGAATCCCCGAGATGCTTCATGCACGACTACAGTGGCTTTTAATGGCATGTCGGCATACGCTCCAATAGGGATATCTTCAAAAAATGGAACTGGTTGTTCTACGACCTCCTGTGAAGCGCTTACAGCACCGCCATCTGCAAGGGCTGTTAATGCACTGCCTGATCCCACCACTTCGCTAGAAGGCTGCAAGGGAGCGCTTACAGGCACGTGCTTGTTGTGTAATTGTAGGAAAGCAATGATCTTGTAACTATTTGAGTGTATAAAACCACGGATTTTCTTACGTTCAACCTTCATATAGCCATGCTCCACTAGCTGCTTAATGAATAGCTTCACCGTACTAACATCGCATCCTGTGGCAAAGGCAATATCCTCCTGCGAGTCAAACCACTCCTTACCAAGCGAGCGAAAAAAATTGTAACGATTATTCATATGCACCCAGATAATTTTCTGAGCAGGGCTGAGTTTTAAATGTTCACCAGTTGTCTTGCTGACCCAGTGAGTAGCACGCATCATTTCATGCGTAATTTGGCAAAAATTTTCGGCCATCGTATTCCTCGTTTTCCTGTTAAAGGTTTCTAATTTGTTCTAGGAACTTGGACTCTTCCATTGCCCCAGTTCGGTAGAGGGCAATTATTTCAATCATCTGTGCAACACGAGCTGCTGCACTGGGGCCACCATTGCCATTACCGGCCTTTAACCATTCTCGGCTGTGTTGACGAAATTGAATGTTCATTTTATTTTCTCCTGCACGGTAAATCCTCACAAAGGTCAGAATGACCTGTGCAAACTCAATTTTGCTTCTATAGGGCGATTGCACCGCTGTTTGATGATCTTTGCACGATCAATAAATATATTCACACAGAACAAGAAAAGCTCTTCTGTTTTGTAGGTGCAAGAAGCCCAGAGGGCGTACACAGCGCAGCGAACGCAGTGAGCGAATTCACACACCATATTCAATCTTATTATTTCTTTCTTTTTATTATCTATCTTATTAGTAGTGGATTTTCCCCTCTGTGACGTAGTGGATTTTCCCCTGCGTACATAGGGAAATTTCCCCCCTGTAGGTATCCGGTGCAAACGCTATAGCCAAATTCCAGACGAACGAAAACCGACGCCTGACATCACTCTATGGCGTGTCGAGAACGTTCGGTGCGGACTACTGGGAAGAGCGCCTCTTATACGCTTTTTTGCCCTATTTTGTCAAGGTCTTTTATATGCATGGAGTGCAATTAGTTCTTCTTTGGTGTCGCTAATCCGTGCTGAGCAAAGATGGCAATGTGTGCCAGCCCTTCGGGCATACCGAATAGGACGCAATCCCACAGAGTCTCAATTACAGAGGGAAGCTGATGCACTACAGAAACTCCGTAACGCTCACCAATGTACTCACGGCACGCTTGATTGTGATTGGCTTCGTTAGCGATATCTTCGTATTTCAATACTTGATCCCCCTTAACGCCTGAGACACCTTCAAATCTATACGACGATTAACCCAATTCTTCATATCCTCACGCTCCCTACTCTGCTCAAGCTGGAGGCGATTGTATTGATCATGTACAGCCTTGGTCACACTGTGCTTAGCCATATCCGTGTAAGCGTTAGCATTACGCTCAGCCATCTGAGCATATTGCAAAGCCATATCGCTTGCATGATTGAACAAATAAACGGTGAGACCAGTTCCCACCGCCATCTGCAACAACGCACCAAGCATGACTGCCTTGATGATAGACAGCATCCTCATTGCACCTCTTGTTGGTTGATGCCAGTTTCACGCAACATCTTCCCAACTTCCTCACGAACAGCCCTACCAATCTCGGGAGCATCCGCACCAGCAGGAGCAGTTATATTGACTGTGATCTCGTTACGCACTTCGTTATTGTTGTTATTTGTAACATGCTCATTTGTCGTTGTGATTTGCTGCACTGGGTACTGCACAGAAGAACCAGAAGCCCTCATTAGCTCTCTTGAGGTAATCGGCTGTATTGAGTCCTCGCGAAAGCGGGTGTACTCCCCAACTCGTTCAGCAAGATCAGCGAATTTCTCTTCAAAAGCTGGCAAATTCAGCTTCAAAGAGAAAACGTCAAAATTTCCTGTCTCGACGGGGTTGATTTTGAATTTACCGCCACCCCAACGCTCTCTATTTTCTTTAGCTACTGCTTGATCATCCTCAATAGATACACCCGTGAATAGACGGCGTAAGCCATTCAATAGTCCGGGCTTAGCACGATCATCCAAAGTTGCTTGCTCATCTGGCGACTCTGGCTTCAGTCTTGGGCCAAGAGCAGCACCAACCGTACCCGGTAGAGCATTCGGATCTTTCTGCATGGCATTTGGTACAGCATTACCATTTGCATCGTGTCCGATTAGCATACGGATCAACGACGTATTGAATTTTGTCAGCCCTTGGTCGAAATCGCGGAGTGAGTTCATCAATGGCTGCAACGCTGTGTTGAGTTCATTCTCTGCCTTGATCCGATCAAGAATTACTGCTTTCAATTCAGCATTAGTGTTGACTGTGTTGTCGTTCAGATACGCTTGGTTTTCTGTACGCTGTTGATTCGCCGCAATAGAGTTCATCTGTCTTTCCAACAGATCTCTATTACCGTTCAGGAAGTTGGTCATACCCTGATCAAAATCAGCAGCCTTAATCTTCCCATCGGTTACAGCCTGCTTGAACCATCCTGCTTGCTCTTCCACTTTGCCTTTGAAGTTCAACCGTGTGGCCGCTGCCTGACGAATTGAAGCGGCGACAACACCGCCCACGGCGTCAAACAAATCGTTTACGTCGCTTCCCTCAGGCTTCCCCTTTGCCCTGATCTGATTCAACTGATAAGCCGCTCGTTTCTGAGCCTCCTTATCAAGGGCAGCAGCACGGAATGTCGCAGACTGATCCTCGAACATCTTGGTAGCTTGGGTGAGTGTCTTACCGAGTGCCAATTGACCTTGGATGAATAGAGCGAAGGACTTTGCCGTCTCTACCGATATCTCCTGACCATACTTGTTCGAGATATCTACAAACTGATCACGAGCAAATTTCTGGTTTGCTGGGTTCTTGCCTCCGGCTGACTGGAGTGCTGAGTTAAAGCTTTCTGCCGTACTCGCACTCTCCTGACGCTGTTGAATCCTTTCGTTCAGGTATCCGATGCCTTTCACAAGGCTGTACACCGCTGCTGAAGCTGCTGAGAAGCCAACGGCGAGACCGCCGAAATCCATTTCTTTTGGTGCCTCCTGACGGGCCTTCCAAGCCGCGTGACGCTCAGCCGCAAAGGTGAAACGCTGGGTCGCCTGATCTTGCCGTACCGCCGCACGCGCCTCACGTACAGCCGCTGCCACCTTAGAGGCCTCGTATCGCTCGGCTTGGCGAATGCCACTAGCACGAGCGTTGTTCAGCGCTGCCTCAGCTCTCTGAAACTTGTTCTGAGCTAATACAGCTTGCTGTTGAAGCTGCACAGTTCTGGCTTGCCTCTTTTGCAGGATGTCAGCCAGTCGTGCTTGGCGGAGTGCCGACTGTTCGGCAGCACCTTGTAGCTTGGCCTCGCCCAACTTGGTTTTGAGCGTTTCTTGCTGCACCTTCTGCAATTTCGCAGCAACGACTGCACGCTGAATTTGATCTTTAAGCGCTGCACTCTGCATCCAGCTCTCTTGACGTGTGCCTGCTGCAATCAAACGTTGCTGAGCCGACCCTTCAGCAAACTGTTGACGACGAAGTTTGGAAAGCTTGGTTTCGATGGCAAGTTCTTTGTCCAACGACCTACGAATTTCGGCATTGAGCTTCACCCGTTCCGCACTCATGCCTTTACCGGTGACATTAAATGCTTTGTTCAACTTAGCTTGTAGCTGTTGGGCTTCTTTCCCAACACGAGCCATAGCCGTTTCGGCAGTCTTGAGCATTCCGAGAAACCTTGTCAGAGGAGCGCTTGAAACGTCAAAGACTAGCTTGCCGGTTAGGCGTGCAATTTCTTCGTTAACACTCATCGACTAGCCCCTTCACGAAGGCTTAGGCGGCGGGCATAAAGATCATCTGCGATGGCTTTGAATGTTTTAAAACCCCACCCGTGGTAGACCACTTGAACATCAGAGACATAGCGTGTGTGAGTGTTGATGTATTCACCAAGGAAACTCAGGGCATTACGACTACCCTGTACGGTGATGATGGTTGTATCTCCATCCAAAGCGAACCAGTGGTGGGCAAAGTCTATCGTGCTTCCGCTACGACGCTGGACATATGCATGGGCAAGACCCAAAAAGACGGAAACACTTGCGGGATTTGAAACTCTATATACAGCGTAGTATTGTTGCGGAGATTTTTTCAGCTCCTGAATCGGTGTAGCAATTTTTGTCATTTATTCCCTTTGTTCTTTTGGGCTTGCCTTGCAAGCTCTATTAATTTCTGATTACGCAACTCCACCTCAATCATCTCTGCAAGCTCTTCCACACTCATATCAGACGCTTTAATTACTTCTTGATGCACTGGTGGCACATCAGCCATTACAAGGCCTTGCGGGGCCTCTGGAGAGCTTGCAGCAAGTGTCTCTGGACAATGTTTCTGACGTAGTAGAAGTTCTGTCCCATTCAATGATGCTGGATCAATTAGCTTGGTATCAGCCATTACTTACCTCCAAGCGCTGCTAGCACTTCAGCCTCTACCCTTGCGTATTCTTCTGCCTCTTGTGCTGCCTTAGCATCCAACTCAGCTTGCTGACGCTTACGGCGCTCACTGGCCAAAAGTGATTCCACTTCTTTAGCCACACAGGCTGCTTTTTCAGCCTCTAGACGAGCAAGGTAATCAGATTCCACTTGGGCCTTGATCTGTGCAATTTCTTGTTCAACTTGCGACTCTGGCTTACGCAAAGACAGATTTACCCAGTCAACCAATGGCCCGGCTACCATTTTAGGTAGATGCTCGATCTCCGCTGACGGTGTGTAACCTTCGCTGATCAACTCAGCATACTTGTCCAAGGCTTGTTGTAGCCCTTGAATCTCGAAAGACTCCATCATTCCAAGTTGCTCACGCCCTTGGATATTGCACTGAGTGCGATTCTTGTAGAACTCAACTTCTACATCCTGTAAACGTTTTAGATGCACTGCATCTGGCTGGAACAATTGACTCATGGTTTTGTTTCCTTCTGCTTTTATAGTGGATTGTGTTACTTTTTGGCGCTGTTGGGCGCGATGATGTTGCATGTAGCACTTATGGCTACAGGTTTGCTTTGAAGCTCTTTGTGTCTGCATGGGTGCATTACAAACCCTGCAAGGTCTTTCGACGGCTATAGCCATATGGCCTCCGGTGAGATTAAGTTGTGTGAGAATAAGAGATTAAATACAAAAAATAACCGGAACGATGTCCGGTTAATGAGTGCACGAGTCATTCGAAGTTACGTGAGTTTGAAACGAATTCGAGCGTCTATCGGTGAAAGCAGGCACCGGGAAACTATCGTAGACGGCGATAGCGACGGGGTCACAAGTCCCGTCTCCAAGTTTGGCCACACCCTTGGAAGTGCTGGATACAGACAGGCCACAAAACACCGAGCACAGCGGCAACTACTTCTCGGTGCAAATATTTAATAAATTATAGGTCTATGCCTAGAGGCTATCGCCGTAGACGCGACGCGGCAGCTCGCAACCGCCTCTCTGAAATTGGCCCACCGGTCAGAGACGGTGAAGGAATCTGCAATTACAGACGGCCAAAAGCACCACTCGGCTTAGTCGCCGGTTAGTGAAAGTTTGAATGGTTTTAGAACTAGACGGTACAACACCAATAAAACTTCCTTATTGGTACACCATTATACCACGAGAATCTTAAAATTGCAATCACATACTCAACAAAAAAGCAAATCATTTCTAAAAATTCCGACAAGTGGAGAAATGGTTTAGAAGTGTTTGATTCGGAGAGAATGGTGAAATGACACGAAATGGATGAGAGAGTACTTGGGGCCGAAATGACGATTCTCACCAAGCACATTCTGATAGGCGGGAGTAATACAATTTAGTAGTACAAACGAAAAACCCCGCGAACTCTAAGTAACTGAATTCACGGGGTTTTCTAAATTTGGCGGTGAAGGAGAGATTCGAACTCTCGATACAGTTTCCTGTATACACACTTTCCAGGCGTGCTCCTTAAGCCACTCGGACACTTCACCGTATCTCTTCAAACATGTTCTGTCTGTCGAGGCGCGCTAATGTAGTCGAAAGCTTTTCTGATGGCAAACTTTTTTTCAGAATTTTCATGCGGTTAAGAGAAAAAGTCGCTTCCACCTTCTAGGGGCCATGGCAATCCGGCCAATCTCGGGTGGGCGCAGCCCTTCTATATAGGTGCGCAGGCGTCAGGCGCGGGGCGTGTTGCAGCGCATCGGCCGGTAAACGGTGACTGGCGGGTCAGTCACAGTGCTTTACCTGACCGGCGACGGTGGGTAACGTCTGCCCATCTTTCTTATAAGGAATTGCGCCATGAGCGACCTGATTGCCTACCACCTCGAAGACGGTATCGCGACCCTGACCCTGAGCAACGGCAAGGTCAACGCCATTTCCCCGGACGTGATCGCGGCCTTCAACGCGGCGCTGGATCAGGCGGTGGCGGATCGTGCCATTGTGATCATCACCGGTCAGCCGGGCATTCTCTCTGGCGGCTACGACCTGAAAGTGATGACTGCCGGCCCTAAAGAAGCCGTGTCGCTGGTGACCGCCGGCTCGACCCTGGCCCGCCGCCTGTTGTCGCACCCGTTCCCGGTGATTGTTGCTTGCCCGGGGCATGCCGTAGCCAAAGGCGCATTCATTCTGTTGTCCGCCGATTACCGGATCGGTGTCGACGGCCCGTTCAGCATTGGTCTGAACGAAGTGCAGATCGGCATGACCATGCACCACGCCGGCATCGAGCTGGCCCGTGATCGCCTGCGTCGCTCGGCCTTCCACCGCTCGGTGATCAACGGCGAGATGTTTGATCCGCAAAGCGCAGTGGATGCCGGTTTCCTCGACAAGGTGGTCGCAGCCGAAGAACTGCAAGGCGCTGCCCTCGCCGCCGCGCGTCAGTTGAAGAAGATCAACATGACTGCGCACAAGAACACCAAGCTGAAAGTGCGCAAGGCGCTGCTGGAAACCCTGGACAACGCAATCATCCAGGATCAGGAGCATCTGGGCTGACACCCGGCTCATACCGATTCAGAAAAGCCCGACCGTCGTGTCGGGCTTTTTCTTACGCGGCTTGTTGAAAACTCCGCGGCAGCTCTAGGACGCCTCTGACCAACAAGTCGGAAACATGCGCTTAAACATCGTCCATCTCCGGACTCTATAGCGGCAATTGCCGAAAACAGTGCACATCCGTACACTGCGCCACCTTTTGTCCCGATGGGCCTGAAAATGCTGTTTGTGTTTCGTATGTTATTGATGGGCCTGCACTTTATTCTGGCGGGGATACTCGGAGTGATCCTCGGGGTGTGCCGGCCATTCAATCCGGACAACAGTCGCCTGTGCGCCCGCCTCTATGCACTGCCGGCCATGTGCATTTTGCGTCTGCGAGTGAAGGCCGAAGTCGGCCCGTTGATGAACAAACCCGACAGCTGCGTGATCATCGCCAATCATCAGTCCAACTATGACCTGTTCGTGTTCGGCAACGTGGTGCCGCGTCGGACGGTGTGCATCGGCAAAAAGAGCCTGAAGTGGGTGCCGCTGTTCGGGCAGCTGTTCTGGCTGGCGGGCAATGTGTTGATCGATCGTGGGAACGCGCACAAGGCGCGCCAGTCGATGCTGACCACCACCGACACCTTGCAGTACAAAGACACCTCGATCTGGGTGTTCCCCGAAGGCACGCGCAACCTGGGTGAGGAACTGCTGCCATTCAAGAAAGGCGCGTTCCAGATGGCCATCGCCGCCGGGGTGCCGATCGTTCCGGTGTGTGTCAGCAGCTACATCAAGCACATGCGTCTGAACCGCTGGCACAGCGGGAACGTTCTCATACGCTCGCTGCCGGCAATTCCTACCGTCGGCCTGACCATGGATGACATGCCCATGCTGATCAACCAGTGCCGCGAACAGATGCGCGAATGCATCGATGCGATGGACCGGCAGCTGCAAGCTGCGTGAAAAAGAAGCCCGCCCTGTGCGGGTTTTCTTTTGCCCGGTGAACTGTGCAGATTTCACTGACTCTCAAGCAGCGACACGGCTAAGCTGAAGCCATGTCTCCCCTGCCATCTGCCAAGAAGAAGTGAATCACCACCATGGGTCGAGTTGTTGCTGCTGCGGTTTACAGCGCCGGTAAGAAAGTCACCAATATTTCCCTCGACGAAGGCGCGGCCTGGGCCGCCAAGACCGGCCACTTCGTCTGGATCGGCCTCGAAGAGCCGAGCGCCCAGGAACTGTCCAACCTGCAACGTCAGTTCAACCTGCACGAACTGGCCATCGAAGACGCCCTGGAAAAGCACAGCCGGCCGAAGCTGGAAACCTTTGGCGACGCGCTGTTCATCGTCACCTACTCGCCGGTGCGCGAACACGGGATTCTGCAGTTCATCGAAACCCACATCTTCGCCGGCAAGGGCTACATCATCACTGCCCGCAATGGCCACTCGGCGTCCTACGCCCACGTCCGCCAACGCTGTGAGGCGCGGCCGCTGTTGTTGGAGCACGGGGAAGATTTCGTACTGTATGCGCTGCTGGATTTCGTGATCGAAAACTATCAGCCAGTGGGCGAAGCGATCCACGCCGAGATCGATGAACTGGAACGCAACGTGTTGTGCAGCGCATTGAATGAATACGACATCCAGAAGCTGCACGGCCTGCGTCGCGACGTCCTGCGCCTGCGCCGTTACGCCGCGCCAATGGTGGAAATCGGCGAAGAACTGCAGAAGCTGAGCTTTCCCTTCATCGACAAGAACATGCGCCCTTACTTTCGCGACGTGCAGATCCACGTGAATCGGCAGATGGAAGATCTGACCACCCTGGCCGATATCGCCAGCCAGACCATCGAAATCGGCGTGTTGCTAGAGGCGTCACGCCAGAGCGTGGTGCAACGCAAATTCGCTGCATGGGCGGCGATTCTGGCGTTCCCGACAGCGGTGGCGGGGATCTACGGGATGAACTTCCAGAACATGCCGGAGCTGAGCTGGCACTACGGCTATTTCGGCGTGCTGGGCTTTATCACGGTCGGCTGCGTGAGCCTGTGGGCGAGCTTCAAGAAATCCGGCTGGCTATAAGAAAAAACGCCCCCGTGTAAAACACGGGGGCGTCTGGATTCAAGCAGCGGTCGGCTTGTGCGCCACGAAACGCATCATCCATTCCGCGACGGTGGTGCCGTGGTGCTGATGCTCCAGACTGGCCACACCCTTACTGTAAACCTGCTCGCCCAGCGCTTCCTGACGCAGATCCAGCAGCGCCCGCGAGTAGTCGTGAATGAATTCCGGATGACCCTGGAAGCACAGCACCTGATCGTTGATGTGGTACGCGGCAAACGGGCAGAAATCGCTCGACGCAATCACCGTTGCATTCTCCGGCAGCGCCGTCACCTGGTCCTGGTGACTGATCAACAGCGTCAGCTCTTCACGCACCGGGCTCATCCACGGCGCCTTGGCCGCCAGTTTGTAGTTGTGGATGCCGACACCCCAGCCTTGCGTGGCGCGCTCGCTCTTGCCGCCCAGCAGCAGCGCCAGCAGTTGATGGCCGAAGCACACGCCGAGCAGTTTGTCGCCGCGCTCATAGCGGGTCAGCAGGTATTGCTTGAGGGTCTGGATCCACGGGTCGGTACCGAACGAGTCGGCCTTGCTGCCGGTGACCAGATACGCATCGAAGATCAGGTCATCACTCGGATAATCGCCCTGCATCACGTTGTACACCGTGAACTCGGCGGCGATCGGCTGTTGCGAGAACAGGCGCTGGAACATCTGCCCGTAACCCTGATATTCATCGACCAGTTCCGGACGCAGGATGTCGGTTTCCAGAATGCAGATGCGTAGCGACATAAAAAATACCTGACACGTGATGGGAATAATGCACACCCCAGAGCCTGCCTTGAAACCCCCCGGCAAGGCAAGCCCCGAAATGCATCCCCAGCCCGTTAGAACAACTCGCCCTTCGCGGCCTTCTCAAGCAGCAGCGCTGGCGGTGCAAAACGCTCGCCGTACTGTTCCGCCAGATACTGTGCCCGCGCGACAAAGTCCTTCACGCCATATTGGTTGATGAACTGCAACGCGCCGCCCGTCCATGCCGCGAAGCCGATGCCGAAGATCGAGCCGACGTTGGCGTCCGCCGTCGACGTCAGCACGCCCTCCTCCACACAGCGCACGGTTTCGATGGCCTGCACGAACAACAGTCGATCACGTACATCCTTCGGTGAAATCTGCCCGTCGGCTTTCTCGAAACGGGTTTTCAGCTCGGGCCACAGATGTTTCTGACCACCCGCCGGGTACTCATAAAAACCGCCTCCCGCTGCCTTGCCCGGCCGCTTGTATTCGTTGAGCAGCAAGTCAATCACGGCGAACGCCGGGTGCTCAATCAGCGGTTTCCCTTCTGCTTGAAGGTCTTTGGCCGTTTGCTGACGGATATGGCTCATCAGGCTGAGGGAAACTTCGTCAGAGATCGCCAGCGGTCCGACAGGCATGCCGGCCTTGCGCGCTTCGGTCTCGATCATCGGCGCGCTGACGCCCTCACCCAGCATCGCAATGCCTTCATTGGTGAAGGTGCCGAATACTCGCGACGTGAAGAATCCGCGACTGTCGTTGACCACAATCGGGGTTTTCTTGATTTGCAGTACGAAATCAAACCCGCGTGCGAGGGTTTCGTCGCTGGTTTGCGCGCCCTTGATGATTTCCACCAGCGGCATCTTTTCCACCGGGCTGAAGAAGTGCAGGCCGATGAACTTGCTTTGATCCGGTACTGCGGTCGCCAAGCCAGTGATGGGCAAGGTCGACGTGTTGGAGGCAATCACAGCGTCGGCGCCAACCATCTGTTGCGCTGCTGCCGAGACCTTGGCCTTTAGTTGACGATCCTCGAACACCGCCTCGATGATCAGATCGCAACCTGCCAGATCGGCATCGCTTTCGGTCGGGTGAATACGCGCCAGCACCGCTTCACGCTGCTGCGCAGACATCTGCCCGCGAGCGACTTTCTTGTCCAGCAACGCCGCCGAATGCGCCTTGCCCTTTTCCGCAGCCGCGAGGTTGATGTCCTTGAGCACCACGTCGATCCCGGCCGATGCGCTGACATAGGCGATCCCGGCGCCCATCATGCCTGCGCCGAGCACGCCCACTCGCTTCGTCACATAAGGTGCCAAACCCTGCGGCCGTGAACCGCCGGCATTGATTTCATTGAGTTGGAACCAGAACGTGCCGATCAGGTTTTTCGAGATCTGGCCGGTGGTCAGTTCGGTGAAGTAGCGGGTTTCGATCAGGTGCGCCGTGTCGAAATCCACCTGCGCGCCTTCCACAGCCGCGCACAGAATCTTCTCCGGCGCCGGCAACGTGCCCTGGGTTTTGGTGCGCAGGATCGACGGCGCAATCGCCAGCATCTGCGCGACTTTCGGATTGGATGGCGTGCCGCCGGGAATCTGATAACCCTTAACATCCCAACGCTGCACGGCCGCAGGATTGGCCAGAATCCAGGCCCGGGCCTTGGCCAGCAGCTCATCGCGATCCGCCGCCAGCTCATCGATCAATCCGGCCTGCAACGCCTGCTGCGGACGGACTTTCTTGCCTTCAAGGAGGTACGGCAACGCCTTTTCGATGCCAAGCATGCGCACCATCCGCACCACGCCACCGCCGCCCGGCAACAGGCCGAGGGTCACCTCCGGCAGACCGAGCTGAACCGACGCATCGTCCAGCGCCACGCGGTGGTGGCAGGCCAGGCAGATTTCCCAGCCACCGCCGAGCGCCGCGCCGTTGATCGCCGCGACCACCGGTTTGCCGAGGGTTTCCAGGGTGCGCAACTGACCCTTGAGGGTCAGCACCATGTCGTAGAAAGCCTTGGCTTCGGGCTTGCCGACCTTGATCAGTTCATTCAGGTCGCCACCGGCGAAGAAGGTTTTCTTGGCCGAAGTGATGATCACCCCGGCGATGTCATCTTTTTCCGCCTGCAAACGGGCGACGCTTTCGGCCATGGCCTCGCGGTACGCCGCGTTCATGGTGTTGGCGCTCTGGCCCGGCATGTCGATGGTCAGGACAACGATGCCGTCCTGGCCTTTTTCGTAACGAATGGCTTGGGTCATGACAGGATTCCTTGGGGTCAGAGGCGTTCGATGATGGTGGCGATGCCCATGCCGCCGCCGACGCACAGCGTCGCGAGGCCGTAGCGCAGGCGCCGGGCTTCCAGTTCATCGAGCAAGGTGCCGAGGATCGCGCAACCGGTGGCGCCCAGCGGATGGCCCATGGCGATCGAGCCGCCATTGACGTTGACCTTGTCCGGGTCGACAGCCATGTCCTTGATGAATTTGAGCACCACCGAGGCGAACGCCTCGTTGACTTCAAACAGGTCGATGTCCTCCACCCGCAGCCCGGCCTTGGCCAGCGCCTTGCGAGTGGCCGGCGCCGGGCCGGTGAGCATGATGGTCGGGTCGGTGCTGGTGACCGCCGTGGCGACAATCCGCGCCCGAGGTTGCAGACCCAACGCACGCCCCTTCGCTTCGGAGCCAATCAGCATCAGCGCCGCGCCGTCGACGATCCCCGAGCTGTTGCCCGGCGTGTGCACATGATTGATTCGCTCGACATGGCTGTAGACCCGCAATGCCGTGGCGTCGAAGCCCATCTGACCGATCATTTCGAAACTCGGCTTGAGCTTGCCCAGGCCTTCAAGGGTCGACTCGGCGCGAATGAATTCATCGTGATCGAGCAGGATGATGCCGTTCTGGTCCTGCACCGGCACCAGCGACTTGCTGAACGAACCGTCGGCCCGGGCGCGGGCAGCTTTCTGCTGCGAGTGCAGCGCGTAGGCATCGACGTCCTGCCGGCTGAAGCCTTCAAGGGTGGCGATCAGATCGGCGCCGACGCCTTGTGGTGTGAAGTGGCTGTGCAGGTTGGTTTGCGGGTCCAGCGCCCAGGCGCCACCGTCGCTGCCCATCGGCACTCGGGACATGGATTCGACGCCACCAACTACCACCAGGTCTTCGAACCCGGAGCGCACTTTCATCGCCCCCAGGTTCACCGCTTCCAGCCCCGAGGCGCAGAAGCGGTTGATCTGCACGCCCGCGACGCTGACGTCCCAATCAGCCACCTGCACGGCGGTCTTGGCGATGTCCGAGCCCTGATCGCCAATCGGCGTGACGCAACCGAGCACCACGTCATCGATCTGGCTGGTGTCCAGCGCCGTACGTGCCTGCAAAGCGGTCAGCAGCCCGGCCACCAGGTTCACCGGTTTGACGCTGTGCAGCGATCCGTCGGCCTTGCCCTTGCCACGGGGCGTGCGTAACGCGTCGAAAATCAAAGCTTGGGTCATGACGTCCTCGAACCTGTGCGGTGAGTGAAATTCGTACTGTCACTGTTGTCTTCGCAGGCCATCGATTCAATGACCACAGCGCTCAATGACGTTGACGCGCACGCTCAGACGGACGGTCATCCGTGGCTTGATTAACCGGTTCAGGTGCGCGAGCTGTCTAGCAAACGGGCGGCAAAGAAGCTGGCAATGGGCCTCATGCCTTTTTAATCGCGACAGGTAGCAAATACATACGAAATGGATCTAAGCGAAGCGTGACGCGGGCCCTAAGGTGAAGATGTACGTCGTTGTCGTCGGGTTTTGCCGAGACAGGCGTTCGCTACAGGAAGTGCAGCGCTTGCCGTCATGGATATGCAGGCAGGCATCAGGAAATAACAAAAAAGGCGGTCAAGCCATGTTCAAACAACCGAAAGTACGGCAAGCAGGGCTCATTCTTTTCGCCACGACGCTGTTGTTGATTCTGCCGAACCTGACCAAGGTCATCGGCTGATTCAAGCGGCAGGTATTGTTTATCGCCACTGAAAATGTGACTGGCCCGCTACCCGGGCCAGCGTGGCTGTGCCAACCTTTGCGCACTTCCACGACACGGACGGCGATCACTTGAAAACGCTCATTCTATTCGGGGCCATGCTGCTGAGCATGCCCCTGTCTGCCGCGCAGCTGAATCTGGAGCTGGGCGCGAACAGCCGCACCTGGCAGACCGAGGAGTTGCTCAAGCATCCTCAGGTACAAACCCTCACGGTCAAGAATGATGTGTCCTACAAGAAGGACATGACTTTTCGCGCCGTACCGATGGCCGCGCTGCTGACCGGCATCAAACCGGACGATCACCTGCAAGCCGTGGCACTGGATGGTTTTGCCGCAGAGCTGTCCGCCGCACCGCTACTGAACGACAAAGGCTCACGCGCCTGGCTCGCCATCGAAGATCCGGCGCAACCCTGGCCGCCGCTGTCGGAAGGCAAGCACAGCGCCGGGCCGTTCTATCTGGTGTGGACCGATCCGCAGGCCGGCAATATCAGCCCGGAACAATGGCCGTTCGAAGTGGCGAGCATCAAGCGCATGGCGCCGGTGGCCGAGCGCTTCCCTGCCCTGCTGCCGGATCCTGCGTTGAAGGCCGATGACCCGGTGAATCAGGGTTTTGCGCTGTTCCAGAAGAACTGCCTGGCCTGCCATCGCCTGAATGGCGCGGGCGATGCGCAGTTCGGGCCGGACCTGAATATTCCGTACAACCCGACCGAGTACTTCGGCGCGGACTTCCTCAAGCGCTACATTCGCGACCCACAGAGTCTGCGTCAGTGGCCGCAAGCGAAGATGCCAGGGTTTTCTGCCGAGGTGTTGCCGGATGCGGATCTGCAGAAGCTGATCGGGTATTTGCGGCACATGGCCGGGCGCAAGGTTGAGCCGGCCAAGTAATCCAATTACGCCGCTTACTGCTGCTGCACCGAGATGATTGGCGCTGGTGTCGGCGACACCAGCACTTTCGCGTGCATCTGCTCTGAGCCGCCGCCCCGGCGCATGCCGCGCACCGGGCAGGCATCCAGATAATCCAGACCCACCGCCAGTTTCAGGTGCCGCTCCGGCCGCGCCAGTTCATTGGTCACGTCAAAGCTGTACCAGGCGTCATCGATCCAGGCTTCGGCCCAGGCGTGACTGGCCAGATGCTCGCAATCCTCGCTGTACAGATAGCCCGACACATAACGTGACGGCACTCCAAGGCTGCGCGCGCAGGCGAGAAACGCGTGGGCGTGATCCTGGCAAACACCCGCCCGGCCGGCAAACGCCTCGGCGGCACTGGTATCGACTTCGGTGGCGCCCGGCTTGTAGGTCATGTGCTGGTTCAGGCCATGCATCAGGTCGATCAGTGCATTGCGGTCACGTCGTTGCTTGCAGGATTTTTCGGCAAACGCGCGCAGCGCCTCATCAGCCTCGGTCAGCCGGGTGAAACGCAGGAACGGCAGCGCCGACTGACTCTCGTGCTCGGCTTCTCGCAACTCGTCGATATCGACCTGCCCCCGGGCGCCGATGATGATCGCTTCGTGAGGCTCGTCCATGGTCAGGACGTGCAGAATGTTGCCGAACGGATCGAGCTGGGCGCGCACCGGGCGCGGCAGGTCGAGCTGCCAGCTCAGCACGTGCTGACGCTCGCTGTCGTGGGGCGTCAGGCGCAGGTACTGGATGCTCGCGCGCACCTGATCTTCGTAGTGATAGGTGGTCTCGTGGCTGATGGAAAGTCTCATGCGGCCTCCAGGTAGGAACTGTGAATGGCGTTGCCCAACTGGCGCACCAGCGGGATGAATTCGGTGAGCCAGGCGTGCAGCCCTTCCTCAAGGATTTCTTGAATACCGGTGTAGCGCAGACGCGCGTCCATTTCCGCCGCCAGCCGTTGCGCGGGACGACCGTTGGCCCCCGGCAGTTGCGCGAGAATCTGGTCGATCTCTTCCGTGCAGGCCCGCAGCGAACGCGGCACGTCGGCGCGCAACAACAGCAGCTCGGCCACATGCCGGGCGCCGGGCGCATCGCGATAGATCTCGGTGTACGCCTCGAACGACGACAGCGCCCGCAACAGCGCACTCCACTGGTAATAGGCGTGGGCCGTGCCGTCGCTGACCGCTTCGGCCTGATCGCCGGCCATTTCGTAGCGGGCATCGAGCAGGCGCAACGTGTTGTCCGCCCGCTCGATGAACGTACCCAGGCGAATGAAACGAAACGCGTCGTTGCGCATGATGGTGCCGTAGGACGCGCCCCGAAACAGGTGCGAACGTTCCTTGATCCACTCGCAGAAACGGCTCATGCCGTAGCGGCTGAGGCCCTGATTGGCGATCCCACGGATCTCCAGCCAGGTGGCGTTGATGTTCTCCCACATGTCGGCAGTGATTCGCCCGCGCACCGCATGGGCGCTGGCTCGCGCCGCGCCGAGGCAGCTGTAGATGCTCGCCGGATTCGCCGCGTCGAGGGCGAAGAAGTGCAGCAAGCGCTCGGCATGCAGCTCTCCGTGACGTTCCAGGTAATCGTCCAGCGTGCCGGTGATCAGCAGAGGCATCGCCAGTTCGTGCAGGCCGTCGCCACGGCCGTCCTGCGGCATCAGCGACAGCGAATAGCTGACATCGAGCATCCGTGCGAGGTTTTCCGCCCGCTCCAGGTAACGCGACATCCAGTACAGATCCGAGGCAGTTCTACTTAACATGGCAGGCTTCCTTCAATCCTCGACCACCCAGGTGTCCTTGGTTCCGCCGCCCTGGGATGAGTTCACCACCAGAGAGCCTTCACGCAGGGCGACACGGGTCAAACCGCCGGGCACGACCCGGGTTTCGCGGCCGGACAATACGAACGGGCGCAGGTCGATATGGCGCGGCGCAATGCCGTTTTCGACAAAGGTCGGACAGGTCGACAGCGACAGCGTCGGTTGCGCGATGTACGCGTGGGGCTTGGCCTTGATCCGCTCACGGAACGCATCGATTTCCGCGGTCGTCGCCGCCGGCCCCACAAGCATTCCGTAACCGCCGGAGCCCTGGGTTTCCTTGACCACCAGCTCCGGAAGATTGGCCAGTACATGGGAAAGTTCAGACGGATTGCGGCATTGCCAGGTCGGCACATTCTTCAGGATCGGTTCTTCGTCGAGGTAGAAACGGATCATCTCGGTAACGAACGGGTACACCGATTTGTCGTCCGCCACGCCGGTGCCGATCGCATTGGCCAGCACCACATTGCCGGAGCGATAAGACGACAACAGCCCCGGCACGCCCAACATCGAGTCCGGACGGAACGCCAGCGGATCGAGGAATGCGTCGTCGAGGCGGCGGTAGATCACGTCCACGGCTTTCGGGCCGTCGGTGGTGCGCATGAAGACTTTGTCGTCGCGCACGAACAAGTCCGCACCCTCCACCAGCTCCACGCCCATTTCCCGGGCGAGAAACGCATGCTCGAAAAACGCGCTGTTGAAGCGTCCCGGTGTCAGCACCACCACACTCGGGTCGTCGATCGGGCTTGAGCTTTTCAGGGTGTCGAGCAGCAGGTTCGGGTAATGGTCGATCGGGGCGATGCGCTGGGCCGCGAACAGTTCGGGGAACAGGCGCATCATCATCTTGCGGTCTTCAAGCATGTAGCTCACACCGCTCGGCGTGCGCAGGTTGTCCTCGAGCACGTAATACGTGCCGTCGCCGTCGCGCACCAGATCGACGCCGGAAATGTGCGAATAGATATCGCGGTGCAGATCCAGTCCCTGCATCGCCAACTGATATTGCTCGTTGGCCAGCACCTGTTCGGCGGGAATGATCCCGGCCTTGATGATGCGCTGCTCGTGGTAAAGGTCGGCGAGGAACATGTTCAACGCCTTGACCCGCTGGATGCAGCCGCGCTCGACGATCCGCCACTCGCTGGCGGGAATGCTGCGCGGAATGGTGTCGAAGGGAATCAGGCGTTCTGTCCCTTGCTCGTCCCCGTAGAGCGTGAAAGTGATCCCGGCACGATGGAACAGCAGATCGGCCTCGCGCCGCCGCTGGGCCAGCAGTTCGTCAGGCGTTTCGGCCAGCCAGCGGGCAAACTCCCGGTAATGCGGGCGGATCTGGCCGCCGGCATCGTACATTTCATCAAAATAGGTGCGGATCATGCCGTACTCCTTGTCACTCCGGACATACAGGCCTTCGCAAGGCCCGTGCCATCGGCATAAACGCTTTGATTTCAATCGGTTGGATATTCACGTCACATGCACCGCACCATTCCTGTGCGGCAAATGCTCCAACCTGATCGCCCCCGCTTCATTGCGACGCAGTCCCGTCGCCTATCACCAGCATAGTCAGAGTTGATTTCACTGCTCGGTGCCGGCTGCGGATAATCCGCGCATCCGCTGCAAAAACGTCGCTGACGAAGTACGCAGCCCCACTGATCCGGCTTGCCTCGGCAGCCATCCCGGCCGTAACCCTGACCGGTTTCCTCTCCTTGCGGTCTTCCCTTTCAGCCACCTTTTCAGGTGGCTTTTTTTTGCGCCGGTTTCTTGTTTCAGGGTTTTGCCATGGGGTGTTCAGGGGGGCAGAAACGACAACGGCCGACCCGAAGGTCAGCCGTAGCTCGACGTGTTGCGAGAGTGATCAGTTCAAACGGTGCCGGTTGCGGATCTCCTGTTTCACGCCCCAGCCTTCGATGATGCCGCCCAAGGGCTCGACCACCGCCGAAAAGCCCTGCTCGAAATCGCCAATGTCGTCGTAGGTTGCGTACATCACCTTGCTCAATTCCAGAGACCAGGCGCCGTCGTCGCGCGCACTGACCTGGGCATTGATGGATTCACCGCGAAATTTGCCTGCCGCCCTGCGCGCCCGCTCCTCGTCCGGGAAAATGGCGTAGAACTCGATGGGATGGAATCGGGAAAAATCGAAACCGCCTTCTTTCATGCGGCGCAGCACACTGCTGCTGATGTCTTCTTGATAGGCTGTGCTCATGAATCGTCCCCCTCGCATAGATGGATAGACTTTCCGTATTCCCTGCACTGGCCCAACGGGCCCGGGTGCTTACGGCAACCGCGTTGCCGGCGGGAAACAAGCATGTAGCTGACAAGACCAGACCTTAGCGATCCGTTCGCTGATCTCGCTTGCAGAGTAGCCCCAAGATAGAGCCGCTGCCAAGGCCTGGTACATGAAGAAAATGAAGATTCAGATTGGGGTGATGCTGCGGATTTCGATGCTGTTCTGGGTTTTCAGGCTTTTCACGCCGGCATCGGCGGTGCGCCCTTCCAGATCGTTCAGGTCAAGCTCGGCGGCGACCGGCAACAACCGCTCCTTGATGAGGCGAGCTGCCCGTTCATGGCTGGGGCATTCCTCGCACTCGAAGACTTCGTCGATCGTTTCACCATGATCGTCCACGAAAGTGACTTTCCACTTTGACATCGGAGCCTCCTCGATCAAACCCGCAAATGGGCTTACACCTATCTCGACTTTTGTCAGGATTGATCGTTCAAAAGGTTTACACCGATGCAACATGAAAAAAGCCGAGGCCGACGTGTTTTCGCACACCGGCCTCGGCTTTTTCTGACCCGTGATCGATCAGTCGTTGCTTGGCTTGTTCACTGCCTGCAGCACGTATTGCGGCAAGGCGAAGGCGCCGATGTGGATTTCCGGGTTGTAGTAGCGGGTGACGATGCCGCTGCCGATGAAACGCTGTTGCAGCACTTCGCGGCTCAGCTTGCGGTACGCAGGGTTGGTCGAACCCCAGGCGAAGGTCATCGAACCGCCGATATAGGTCGGCACGGCCGCCTGATAGAAGTGCCAGTCCGGGAACAGGCTGCGCAGGCGGCCGGCGGTGGTTTTCACTTCTTCGATCTGCATGAACGGCGTGCCGTTCTGGGTCACGAGGATGCCGCCCTCGTTCAGGCAGCGGTGGCAGGCCTGGTAGAAGTTTTCCGAGAACAGCACTTCGCCCGGGCCGATCGGGTCGGTGGAGTCGGAAATGATCACGTCGAACTTTTCGGTGGTGGTGGCGACGAAACGCATGCCGTCGTCGATTACCAGGTTCAGGCGTGGATCGTCGTAGGCGCCCTTGGAGTGGTTCGGCAGGAATTCCTTGCACATGTCGACCACGGTGCCGTCGATCTCGACCATGGTGATGTGCTCGACGCTGGCGTGTTTGGTCACTTCGCGCAGCATGCCGCCGTCGCCGCCGCCGATGATCAGCACGCGCTTGGCGGTGCCGTGGGCGAGGATCGGCACGTGGGTGAGCATTTCGTGGTAGATGAATTCATCGGCTTCGGTGGTCTGGATCACGCCGTCCAGCGCCATCACCCGGCCCATGCGCGGGTTCTGGAAGATCACCAGGTGCTGGTGTTCGGTGCGCACTTCGTGCAGCAGTTTTTCCATGCGAAAACGCTGGCCGTAGCCTTCGTAGAGGGTTTCCAGGTATTCGCTGGTCTTGGTGACGGTCATGGTGAGTGCTCCGATGAATGCGCGGGCGCCAATCGTCAGGTTCGATTGCCCGGGAAAGGCGCGCATTCTACGTTGCCGAAGATGACAGGTCGAACCTCAGTTCATCGGTCCGACCCAATCACGGTGCGAACGGTCAGATCCGCACATTGCCCCGCGGCCCGGCAATCGCCCAGATGATCAGGCCCAGCACCGGCAGGAGGATGATCAACAGCACCCAGAGGATTTTCATCCCGGTCTCGGCGCCGCTTTTCAGCACATTGATGATCGCCCAGATGTCGAGCGCAAGAATGATCAGGCCGACCAGGCCGTTGAACGTGGAACCCATGGTGTCGCTCCAGAATAGTGGCATGCACTTTTAGGATAGACGGTCGCGCTCAGGGTTCCCTTTTATTGCGTTCAGACGTGAACGGCGACCTTCAGGGCTTCCAGCGACGGCGCGGCGGCAATGCCGACTTCGGCGCACAGTTCCAGTACGCGCGGCACGTCGTTGCCGTAGACCAGCACCACTTGCAGCTCGTCGTCGAGCAGCTGGCTGAAGTTCATCAGCGTGTAACCACCGTTTTCCTTGTTCAGGCTGCTCATCTGCACCTGGATGCGGTTGAGCGCGGTCAGCGCCTCGGTCTTGGCCAGTTGCTTGGGCTTGAGGTTGAACTCGACGCCCGGGCCGAACGAAGCCACGATCTGTGCGAACAGGTCAACGTAGGTGTCCGCCTGAAACAGTACGGTCTCCGGCAGGCTGCCGACCACCACCCATTCGCCCAGCGGAATCGGGAAAGTATCGTCGTAGTTGATGTCCGGGTTGGCGGTCAGAAATGCGTCGGCATCGGCGTAAGCCTGCGCCGCTTCATCCGCGACTTTCAGGATCTCGTCTTCGCCCATGCAGCCGGAGCTGATTTTGCTGATGAGTTCGGCGAGTGCGGCTTTCATGGGGGCGGATCCTGTGGCGAAGGGAATTTTGAGGGCGCGAAGGATAGCGCATTCTCGCCTTCGCCACAGATCGGGTTCCGGCCAGCGGCCTCAGCCCAGCAGTTTTTCCAGCTGCGCGGTGGTGTCCACGGCGCCCATGGTGCGGGCCGCGTCCAGCGCGGTGATGCCATTGGCATCCTTGGCTTTCGGGTCGGCGCCCTGGTCGATCAGGTAATCGACGATTTCAACCCGGTTGAACATCGCCGCCATCATCAGCGCCGTGCGGCCATCGAAGGATGCGCCCTCAATCTGCGCACCGCCCTCGACCAAAGCCTTGACTACGGCCAGATCACCCTTGAACGCCGCGCCGGCAATCGGGCTCTGGCCGTTGCCGTTGCGTTGTTCCGGGTCGGCCTTGTGCTTGAGCAACACTTGCACCGCATCCACATGCCCGTAGTAGCTGGCAAGCATTAGCAGGGTGTCGCCCTTGCTGTTGGTCAGGTTCACCGGCAGACCGGCAGTGATCAGGCGATCGAGCATCACCGCGTCGCCCTCGCGCGCCTTGTTGAACACCTGTTCAGTGAATTCGGCTGCTTCCTCGGGGGTCATCTGGCGGCTTTGGTCGGACATGGGGCAACTCCACTTTCGGTCGTTCGGAAAGCCGACAGTTTCCCGAGCGCGGCGATAGCTGTCATCCCCTTTTTTCCAAGATGACCGATAGCCAATATCAATAGCGATACTTGCCTGCCCGGATGTCGACAAGGATTTCATTCGTCACCTGCACGTAGGTTTCGGTTCCCGGCAGCCAGGCATAAATCGGGTCATCCCCCGTCTGGCCGGGGTCGAAACCTTCGTTTTTCAGGCGGGTCTTCTGGTATTTGAAGGTGCCGGTGGTTTCCATTTTCACCTTGACCCGCAGGAACAGCGGCACCGCGTAGGCCGGCAGGCGTTCGCGGGTGAAGGCCAGCAGTTCGGCGAAATCCAGGGTCGCCAAAGACTCGGCCGGGGTGATCGCCGCCATCCCGGCGCGACCGTTGGTGTTGGGGATTTCCACGCCATAGGCCACGGCTTCGGAAATGTGCGGATGTTGGAGCAGCAGGTTCTCGACCTCGGTGGTCGAGACGTTTTCGCCCTTCCAGCGGTAGGTGTCGCCGAGGCGGTCGACAAACTGTGCGTGGCCGAAACCGATGTTGCGCAGCAGATCGCCGGTGTTGAAGAAGCGGTCGCCCTTGGTGAACACGTCCTGCAGAACGACCTTGGCGGTTTTCTGCGGATCGGTGTAGCCGTCCAGCGGCGCCTTATCGTCGATCCGCGCCAGCAACAGCCCCCGCTCACCCCGGTCGACCTTGCGCATGAACCCGTCGTCACCGCGAATCGGCTCGCCGCTGCCCTGGTCGTAGGCCACCAACTCCCAGGCCATCAGCGAGAAACCGATGGTGTTGTCGAAATTGAGGATGTTGGTGAAGCCGATATTGCCGTCGCTGGCGGCGTACAGCTCGCAGATGTGATCCACGCCGAAGCGGGTCTTGAACTCGGCCCACGCACCGGGCCGCAGGCCGTTGCCGATCATCTTTCGCACATCATGACGACTGTCGTCGGCACTGAGCGGCTGATCCACCAGATACCGGCACAACTCGCCGACGTAACCGATGGTGGTTGCGCGATAGCGACGCACATCGCTCCAGAACTGCCGGGCGCTGAACTTGCGGCGAATCGCGAAACCCGACGCGCCATTGACCGCCGAACCCCAGCACACGCAAAGCCCGGTGGCGTGGTACAGCGGCAAGGTGCAATAGACGATGTCGTCCGGGCGCATGTCGAGGGCGATCATGCCGAAGCTCGCCGAACTGCGCATCCAGCGGCCGTGCTTGAACACCCCGGCCTTGGGCAAACCGGTGGTGCCGGAGGTGTAGATGTAGAAGCACGGGTCGTCGAAGAAAATCTGCCGGCTGCTGGCCGGGTTGTCGCCCGAGGCGTCGGCACTGGCGCTGATCAGGTTGATGTAGCCCTCGGGCGCGATGCCCGGATGGCTGAAGGTATCCTGATCGGCGACGAACCAGGCGCGCGCTGCCGGGATCGCTACTTGCTCGCGTACCGCCGCAAATGCCGGCAGCAACTCATCACCGACAACAATCGCCGCCGGGGTCACCAGATTGATGCTGTGGATCAGCGTATCGCGGGTCTGCGAGGTATTGAGCAGCGCGCTGACGGCGCCGACTTTGGCCAGCGCCAGAATCGTCACCAGCAGTTCCGGACGGTTCTCGATGAACACCGCCACCACATCGCCCTTGCCGATGCCCTGCCCGATCAGATAGTGGGCGATGCGGTTGGCCCACTGGTTGACCTGTGAATAACTCAGCACCACCTCGCCCGACAGCAGCGCGGGGCCCTCGGGATTGCGCAGGGTCGCTTGCTCGAATGTCCAGCCCAGGCCACAGGTTTGGGTCGGATCCGTGACGTTGGCCACCTTCATGCCTTTCACCACCCGTGGAATGGCTTTGGCAATCATCGGCAGTTTGCGGAGCATCATGCCCCAGGTAATCGTGTCGCTCGGCGCTTGGTGCATGGCAGCTCCCGTTCGACCTTGACGTGCAGGCCGGATTTTTATTGTCGGGCAATCGGGTGAGACAACCGGCGCTTCTCGAGCGAGGGTCGAGGCCGAAAATACGTCAGGGCTTCGCGGGCTGTACACGCGGTTTTTGCAATGTTTTGTATCCGTCCCGGCACTACTAAACGCCACATGATTACAGCCAAGGGTATTGGTTCAATCGAATCGACAATGATCCCGCAAAATGCAGGATGCACGATGGCCATTCATGCAGATTGCACGACAGCCAAAACCATCAGATTTTATAAATTACTGATTTATAAGGATTTTTAGAAACTCAAATACTGGCACAATCGCTGCAACTCCCTATACATGCTTGCCATTCAAGTGCATACGGAGCTGAAAGACATGAACCTGATCCAAGAAAAATTTACCTCCCTGTTTTCCAACTTCGCCGTCACCACCCAGCCCCGTCCCGATGGCGGGATCCTGCTGACGCTGAAGAGTGCCGACGGCAAAGTGTTCAAGCGTGCGCTCACGTATCAGCAACTGCATACCGGTGATCAACTGTCGTGGGCGATCAGCGCGATCCGTCGTGATCTGGCGGAACAGGCCAGCGAGCTGCCACAGATCGGCATGCTGCAAAGCCAGCAGCGTTTTGCCCTGCCGACCTATCACTCGATGTAATTCGAACACCGTATAAACAGACAGGCCGTGGAGCTTTCGCTTCACGGCCTGTTTTTTTTGCGCGTCGATTGTGTGAACTCAGAACGCTTCCGGCTCAATCCCGGTGAAGCTGTCGACGGTCACATGCCCTGCCAGTTCCCCGCCTTCACGGGCCAGGCCGCAGGTTTGCAAGCCGGCTGACTGGGCGGCGTCGAGCTCCTGGACGATGTCCGAGAGGAACAGGATTTCCTGCGGTTCGACACCGATGGCCTGCTGGATATTGCTGTACGACTGCGCCTCGCGCTTGGGGCCCGACGTCGTGTCGAAGTAGCCACTGAACAGCGGCGTCAGATCCCCTGCTTCCGAGCAGCCGAAAATCAGCTTTTGCGCCTGAATCGAACCGGACGAATATACAAACAGTTGATGACCGGCCTGATGCCAGCGCTGGAGCGCTTCAACGGCGTCCGGGTAAACATGGCCTTTCAACTGCCCGGCCTGATAACCCTGCTCCCAGACCATGCCCTGCAACGCTTTCAGCGGCGTGGCCTTGCGGTCTTCGGCGATCCAGGCCAGCAGAATTTCCACGACTCGCTCGACATCAGCCTGCGGTTCGTTGCTGTCGCGGCGCACGGCGTCCAGTTGCTCGGCAACGTCGGCACGCTGGGCGTTCTGGCGAACGAAGTCTGGCAGGTGCTTCGCCGCATACGGGAACAGCACGTCGAACACAAAACTCACTGCGCTGGTGGTGCCTTCGATGTCGGTGAGAATGACCTTGATCGACATCGGCTCAGTCCTCCAGACGCGGGAAGCGGCCGGCGATGTCTTCGCCGGTGAAGTTGGCGACCCAGCCTTCAGGGTTGTTGAACAGGCGGATCGCCACAAAGTGCGGATTCTCGCCCATGTCGAACCAGTGTTTGGTGCCGGCCGGCACCGAAATCAGGTCGTTCTTCTCGCACAGTACGGCGTAGACGTAATCGTCGATGTGCAAGGTAAACAGGCCACGACCGGCGACGAAGAAACGCACTTCGTCTTCACCATGGCGATGTTCTTCGAGGAACTTGGCGCGCAATTCGGCTTTTTGCGGATGGTCACTGTTGAGGCTGATCACATCGACCGTAATGTAACCGCGCTCGGTCATCAGTTTGTCGATCTGCTCTTTATAGGCACCGATCACTTCTTCCTGGCTCGCGCCGGGCTGGATCTTTGCGGCGGCTTGCCAGCGGTCGAAGCGCACGCCCTGCTCGGCCAGGGTCGAAGCGATGTCTTCGAAATGGGTCAGCACCTTGTTCGGAATCTCGGGGCTGGAAACGTGATAGACGGACAGGCTGCTCATGGGGCATTCCTCGGTATCGGCCTTGCCGTCCGGTTCTTCGAGACCGGTCGGGCACTGCATTCATCAGGCAAAGGGGCTGGTTCTGGTGAAGTCAGCCTTGGCGGTTCATGACGCTGCGGGTCTTCAACTCGCATTCAAACAGGAATTCAAAGGCCTCGATCTGACGCAACGCGTCGCTCATCTGCGCGCCCCAGGTGTAGAGGCCGTGGCCGCGAATCAGATAACCGACGCAATCGGGATGGGCGTCGAGCCAAGGCTGCACCTTGGCGGCGAGGCGCGCAATGTCCTGATCGTTGTCGAAGATCGGCACGCGCACCCGGGATTCGTGGGTCGAGATGCCGCTGAAAGCTTTTTGCAGTTCGTAGTCTTCGAACTCGATGAAGTCTTGCGGCGTCAGTCGCGACAGCACCGTGGCGTTCACCGAGTGAGTGTGCAACACCGCGCCGATCTCCGGGCGCCAGCTGTAGAGCTGGGTATGCAACAAGGTTTCGGCGGACGGCTTTTTGCCGGGCTCAAGACTGTTGCCGGACAGGTCGGTGGCGAGCACGTCGTCCAGGCCCAACTGGCCCTTGTGCTTGCCGGACACGGTCAGCAGCGCTTCGCTCGGCGACAGACGCGTCGAGTAATTGCTGCTGGTGGCCGGCGACCAGCCGCGACCATAAAGAAAACGCCCGGCGTCGACAATTTGCTGGGCAAGCTGTTCACGGGTAAGGCTCATGGCCTGTCCTCTTGCATTCGAATGGCAATGATAACGGCAGCGGCGAGCGCTGCGAGACTGGCAATACTAAAGGTCAATGTCGCGCCGAGGGCATTCCAGCTGTAACCGGAATACAACGCGCCGAGCGCACCGCCGGTGCCGGCCAGCGCGGCATACAACGCCTGGCCCTGCCCTTGCTGGCGCGCGCCGAAGCTACGTTGCACGAACGCGATGGCAGCCGCATGAAAGCTGCCGAAGGTCGCCGCGTGCAGCACTTGGGCAAACAGCAAGACCCAGAGGAACTCGGCGAACGAACCTAGCAGCAACCAGCGCAACGCCGCCAGCAGAAAACTCGCCATCAGCACCCGCCGCAGGGAAAAACGCGCGAGGATCCGGCTCATGGCCATGAACATCAGCACTTCCGCCACCACGCCGACCGCCCAGAGCATGCCGATCACGCCACGGCTGTAACCCAGTCGCTCAAGGTGCAGAGTCAAAAACGTGTAATACGGCCCGTGGCTCATCTGCATCAGCGCCACGCAACCGTAGAATGCCAGCACCCCAGGATTGCGCAATTGCTTGAGAAAGCCCTCGCCTGTCGGCCGGTTGCCCTGAGGCGGCTGAGCGTTCGGCACCCACAGACTGCTGAGCACGATGCCGGCCATGATCAACACCAGCGCCGCCGGGTAGATGTCGAGGCTGAGCCATTCGAACAGGCGACCGAGGGCGACCACAGTGATGATGAAACCGATGGAACCCCACAGCCGAATCTGACTGTAGCGGGAGGTCTGGCCTTGCAGATGCGCGAGGGTGATGACTTCAAACTGCGGCAGCACGGCGTGCCAGAAGAACGCATGCAACGCCATGACCATCGCCAGCCAGGCGTAGGTCTTGCTGACGAAAATCAATGAGAACGTCAGCAGCGTACACACCGCGCCGAAGCGCACGATGGCCAGGCGCCTGCCGGTGTAATCGCCGAGCCAGCCCCAGATGTTCGGCGCCACGCAGCGCATCAGCATCGGGATCGCCACCAGCTCGCCGATGCGCGCGGCGCTGAATCCGAGGTGATCGAAGTACAGCGCCAGAAACGGCGCCGTCGAACCGAGCAAGGCGAAATAGAACAGATAGAAACTGGACAGCCGCCAGTACGGGAGCGCCGCCACGGTCAGACCGCGGCGGCTTTGAGATCACCCATCAAAGCTGACCCAGCACCGGGGTGCTCACGCGCACATCGGCGTTCTGGCCACGGTGACGCAGCAGGTGATCCATCAGCACGATGGCCATCATCGCCTCGGCAATCGGCGTAGCGCGGATACCGACACATGGGTCGTGACGGCCCTTGGTAATGACATCGACAGGGTTGCCGTCAATGTCGATCGAACGGCCCGGGGTGGTGATGCTCGAGGTCGGCTTCAACGCCAGGTGCGCGACGATCGGCTGACCCGAAGAGATCCCGCCGAGAATGCCGCCGGCGTTGTTGCTGAGGAAACCTTCCGGAGTCAGCTCATCACGGTGTTCGGTGCCGCGCTGGGCAACGCAGGCGAAACCGGCGCCGATTTCCACGCCTTTGACCGCGTTGATGCTCATCAGTGCGTGGGCCAGTTCGGCGTCGAGACGGTCGAAGATCGGCTCGCCCAGGCCCGGCATCACACCTTCGGCAACCACGGTGATCTTCGCCCCGACGGAATCCTGATCGCGACGCAGCTGGTCCATGTAGGCTTCCAGCTCCGGCACCTTGTCCGGGTCCGGGCTGAAGAAGGCGTTCTGCTCGACCGATTCCCAGGTCTTGAACGGGATCTCGATCGGGCCGAGCTGGCTCATGTAGCCGCGAATGACAATGCCCTGGCTGGCCAGGTACTTCTTGGCGATGGCGCCGGCCGCGACGCGCATGGCGGTTTCCCGCGCCGAGCTGCGACCGCCGCCGCGATAATCGCGCTCGCCGTATTTGTGGTGGTAGGTGTAGTCGGCGTGGGCCGGGCGGAACAGATCCTTGATCGCCGAGTAGTCCTTGGACTTCTGGTCGGTGTTGCGGATCAGCAGGCCGATGGAGCAGCCGGTGGTGCGGCCCTCGAACACGCCGGAAAGGATTTCGACTTCGTCGGCTTCCTGGCGCTGGGTGGTGTGGCGGCTGGTGCCCGGCTTGCGACGATCGAGGTCGCGTTGCAGGTCCTCAAGGGAAATCTCCAGGCCCGGCGGGCAGCCGTCGACAATGGCGACCAACGCCGGACCATGGCTTTCGCCCGCGGTGGTGACAGTGAACAGCTTGCCGTAGGTATTGCCGGACATGCAGGACGCTCCGTGAAATCGAACCCAAATTCGTGATGCGCGCCAGTATACGCAGGCTAACCGAGTAGTTCATCCTCGAACCTTAGCGGTGTGGGTGAGTCCAACCGGCACCTTGGCAAATGATGGCGTGATGATGCTGCGAGTTTTGATCTTGAGCCTTTCCCTGTTTACCGGCTTCGTCCAGGCAACTGTCCTGCAACGACCGGTCACGTTGACTACCGACAATGGCGAACTTTTCGGCTCGCTGTTGCTGCCGAAATCCGACAGCCCCGTGCCGGTTGTCCTGATCCTTTCCGGCTCGGGTCCTACCGATCGTGACGGAAACAACCCCGATGGCGGGCGCAATGACAGCCTAAAGCGACTGGCCTGGGTGCTGGCCAAACACAACGTCGCCAGTGTGCGTTTCGACAAGCGCGGGGTGGCGGCCAGCCTGGCGGCAACTCCGGACGAGCGAAACCTGTCGGTGGAAGCCTACGTGGCGGACGCCGTGGCCTGGGGCCAGAAGCTGAAAGCCGATCCGCGCTTCGGCCCGTTGATCCTGCTCGGCCACAGCGAAGGCGCGCTGATTGCCAGCCTGGCGGCGCCAAAGGTCGACGCGGCGGCGGTCATCTCGCTCTCCGGCACGGCCCGACCGATCGATCAGGTGCTGCGTCGGCAACTGGCCCGCAGCCTCCCTCCCCCGCTGATGCTGCGCAGCAACGAACTGCTCGACAGCCTCAAGGCCGGGCGCACCGACGACAATGTGCCGGCGCCGTTGCAGGTGATCTTCCGTCCGAGTGTGCAGCCGTACCTGATTTCGCTGTTCCGTCAGGATCCGGCGGCGGCCTTCGCCCAGCTGAAAATGCCGGCGCTGATCGTGCAAGGCAGCAACGACATTCAGGTTCAGGTCGATGATGCGAAATTGCTCAAGGCCGCCAAACCGGACGCGCAACTGGCGCTGATCGAAGGCATGAACCACGTGTTGCGCATCGTGCCCAACGACGTGAAGCGGCAACTGGCCTCCTACAAGGACCCGAATTTGCCCCTGGCGGCTGAACTGGGGACACGCGTTCTTGAATTTATTGACGGACTTCGCACCCGTTAAGCTCTTTTACCCTCTAGGACTTTGAAAAACGGCCGATAAGCCTTTGTCGCCAGCGTACTGGCTGGCGGCAAGCAGCTTGGACAGGATCTCGCCGTTATGACTGATACCCAGACTTCACCCGACACCACCGCTGAAAAAGACGCACCGCCAGCGGTCGAGCTGCCATGGGCGGATGTCCACGTCGAGCACCACAAGATGCTCCGCCTGGCGCCGTTGCAGACCGACCGCAACACCGGCGGGCGGCCGCTGCGCTTCGTTGAATTCGGTTACGCCGAGCGCAACGGCAAAGAACACAGCCTGATGCGCATGGCGATCAAGTTGCCCGCTCAGCGCGTGCGTAAAGAACAGAATCATCTGGACGTGTGGGTCGATCACACGACCAAACGCGTGCACTTCGGTCCGGACAGCGGTTTGCAGATCGAACCGATGAACCGTGGCATCGGCCGTTTCATGGCTGCCCAGGGCATCAGCTGGGCGAAAAAGCGCTGGCCCACCTACACCGTCGACGGCATGGACTTGAACAACAAGGACGCGCTGAACGAAGACACTCGCCTGCGCCGCGATCACTTTCTGCGAGTGCACGGCTTTGATGTGGTTTACGCCGACGCCCAGCATTTGAAGGGCAGCGTCAAGGAAGTGCAGGTCGGCGATTTGCTGGGCGACTGGAACAGCGAAAAGCTGCAGATCGTCGAAATTCTTGAAGCCGCGCAGATGTTGCAGCAGGCTGAGCAGAATCTGGCCGAGCAGGAAGTGAAGCTGAAGAAGCAGGAAGACAAGGTCAGCAAGTTCAAGCGTGAAGACGCCGGTTTGCGTTTCACCATTACTTGCCTGGTGGCGTTTGCGGTGTTTCAGGCCGGGTTGCTGATCTGGATTGCAACGCACCGCTGACTGATCTTTCCCACACTCCGCGTTTGACTCGGATGGGACGCGGAGCGTCCCGGGCTGCATTCCCACGCAGACGGTTCGACGCCTCGACGTGGGAACGATCGACGTCAGTCAGACGCGGGAGGCGAACAGTGCCTGATGGGCGCGGCACTGTTCGGCGGTCAGCATGAACACGCCATGCCCGCCGCGCTCGAACTCCAGCCAGGCAAAATCGACTTCCGGGTACAGCGCCTCGACGTGGACCTGGCTGTTGCCCACCTCGACAATCAGCAAACCCTTCTCGGTCAGATGATCCGCCGCTTCGGCGAGCATCCGGCGCACCAGATTCAAACCGTCATCGCCGCAGGCCAGGCCCAGTTCCGGCTCGTGCTGGTATTCGTCCGGCATGTCGGCGAAATCTTCCGCATCGACGTAGGGCGGGTTCGACACGATCAGGTCGAAACGTTGACCCGGCAGACCATCAAAACCATCGCCCTGCACAGTGAACACACGCTCATCGACGCCATGACGCTCGATGTTCTGGTTCGCCACTTCCAGCGCTTCGAACGACAGATCCGCCAGCACCACTTCGGCGTTCTGGAACTCGTAGGCGCAGGCGATGCCGATGCAGCCGGAGCCGGTGCACAGGTCGAGAATGCGCGCAGGTTCGTCACCGATCCATGGGGCAAAACGGTTTTCGATCAGCTCGCCAATCGGCGAACGCGGGATCAGCACGCGCTCATCGACGATGAACGACATGCCGCAGAACCAGGCTTCGCCCAGCAGGTAAGCGGTCGGAATGCGTTCTTCGATGCGGCGTTTGAGTAGGCGCTGAAGATTGACCAGCTCATCGTCCTCCAGCGCGCAATCCAGATAGCTGTCGGCGATTTCCCATGGCAGGTGCAAGGCACCGAGCACTAGCTGCCGGGCTTCGTCCCAGGCATTGTCGGTGCCATGGCCGAAAAACAGATCCTCCCCATGGAAGCGGCTGACGGCCCAACGGATGTGGTCGCGCAGGGTACGAAGTCGGGAAGTGATCACGGGGCAGAACTCCAGAAAAAACGACTGGCGATTCTAGCAGCCAAAACGCGCCGCGACGACGCAGGAAAGATTCCGGGGCGACGGTAGGACGCTTCCGATTTTCCCCTCGGCTATTGAACAGATCGTGTAACTTGACAAGGCTGCAGGCCAGCAACGACGGTGTCTACGATGGTAGCGATTCACAGAACCGCTCAGCCAGAGGACAATGTCGCAAAAGCCCCACCCGAAGGAGCCCCAGAATGTCCGTTCCAAAAACGATGTTTCAACTCAGCGGTCGCGGTTACGCAGCGGCCACGTTGAGCCATGCCACCGTGGTCATCATCGATGCCCAGAAAGAGTACCTCAGCGGCCCGCTGGCCCTGAGCGGCATGGACGCGGCTGTCGCGAACATCAAACAACTGGTTGCCGCCGCCCGCGCAGCCGGCCGACCGATCGTGCATGTGCGCCACCTCGGCACCGTCGGCGGTCTGTTCGACCCGCAGGGCGAACGCGGCGAGTTCATCCCCGGCCTGGAACCCCAGGGCGATGAAACCATCATCGGCAAACTGCTGCCGAGCGCCTTCCACGGCACCGAACTCTACGATCGTCTGCAAACCATCGGCTCGCTGGACCTGATCGTCTGCGGTTTCATGAGCCACTCCAGCGTCAGCACCACCGTGCGCGCGGCGAAGAACCTGGGTTTCCGCTGCACCCTGGTCGAAGACGCCTGCGCCACCCGCGATCTGCCGTTCAAGGGCCGCGTACTCAGCGCCGAACAGGTACAGGAAGCGGAAATGGCGATCATGGCCGACAACTTCGCCACCCTCGCGCTGACTCAGGACCTGATCTGATCGACCGTAAATGAGCGGCTCAGCTCGCCGCTCATCTGCAAAAACCTCGCATTTGCTTCAATTACCCTAGCCTCAGGAACAACCCGGTCAACTCCCGGTCGAAGGGCCGATACCCATTGAGGAAGGTCGGAATGAAGTTATCCGATGGATTTGACGCACGCCGCTTGCGGCCCAAAGGCCAAAGCAACTGGCGATTTCGATTCGGCGCGGCGATCGCGGCCATTCTGGCCACGTTCGGCGTGCTGCTGGCGATGGCCGGGGCCGCCAGCCTGCTGGGGCGCCCGCCGGCGCTCGGCGATCTGAATGCAACACCGCTCGGCTCGGCGATCATTCTCGCGGTCGGCCTGTTGTTCCTGTATTTCGGCGTGGCCCTGTGGCGTCGTTGCCGGCGTCGCGCACGGCAATCGCGGGAGCTGAACATGTCCCCGCATCTGATGAAAAAACACGATTGAATCGAAGGCCTGGCTTTTTGCCGGGCCGTTTTGTGTCTGTTTGGGTAAACTGGCCGCCCTTCGCGGAGGCTGACATGCAAGACGACGATTTTTCCCTGTTCAAAAGTGCGATCCAAGGCGTCAAGCCGATCAAGCACGACCGCGCCGACACCGGCAAACCCAAGGCTGACCGTGACCGGATCGCCAAGCTGCGCCAGTCCGCCACCGTGCGCACCGACACCACTACCGTTGACGGCCTGTCCGATCAGTTCGTGATCGACGTCGGTCCCGAAGACGAGCTGATATGGGCCCGCGACGGGGTGCAGGAAAGCCAGATGCGCAAGCTCAAGATCGGGCAGATTCCGTTCGAAGGCAGCCTCGACCTGCACGGCATGAGCGTGGAAAAAGCCCGCGAAACCCTTTGGGCCTTTCTCGCCGAAGCGACCAGATTCGAAATCCGCTGCGTGCGCGTCACCCACGGCAAGGCCGTGCGTCTGGACGGCAAGCGGCCGATGATCAAAAGCCACGTCAACACCTGGCTGCGCCAGCATGCGCAAGTACTCGGTTTCTGCTCGTGCCAGGCGAAACACGGTGGCGCCGGCGCGGTTTACGTGATGCTCAAACGCACCATGATGGAAGGCCGCGACGAATAATCCCGTCACACCGAACTTGCAGGGTCGTGTCCGCCACCGTACCCTTGCCCTTTGCGAAAATCCCCACAGGTAGTTTCATGTCCCTGGAACAGAATTACACCGCGATTCTCGGCCAATTGGGCGAGGACGTCTCCCGCGAGGGCCTGCTCGACACGCCAAAGCGTGCCGCCAAAGCCATGCAGTACCTCTGCCGCGGTTATGAACAGACGCTCGAAGAGGTCACCAACGGTGCCCTGTTCAGCTCCGACAACAGCGAAATGGTGCTGGTCAAGGACATCGAGCTCTACTCGTTGTGCGAACACCACCTGCTGCCGTTCATCGGCAAGGCCCACGTCGCGTACATCCCGAGCGGCAAAGTGCTGGGCCTGTCGAAGGTCGCGCGGATCGTCGACATGTACGCCCGCCGCCTGCAGATCCAGGAAAACCTCAGCCGCCAGATCGCCGATGCGGTCCAGCAGGTCACCGGCGCGCTGGGCGTTGCCGTGGTGATCGAGGCCAAGCACATGTGCATGATGATGCGCGGTGTCGAGAAACAGAATTCGTCGATGATCACTTCGGTGATGCTCGGTGAGTTCCGCGAAAACGCGGCGACCCGCAGCGAGTTTCTCAGCCTGATCAAGTAATGCGTGACACAAAAAAACCGGCGTTGATCGCCGGTTTTTTTCGTCCGTGAAAAATCGGGTAAGCTGCGCGCCTTCTTCAATGTCCCTGTGAGGCTTGTAACGTGTTCGTCAAAGCGCTTCGTGTCGGCCTCGGCCAACTGATCATCTTCGTTGATTTCCTCACCCGCCCGGGCAAGAAACAGCGCCCCGCCGCTGCCCAGGCTCAGGTTGATGCCGCCGCAAAGGACCTGACCCTGTATCAGTTCCACGCCTGCCCGTTCTGCGTGAAGACCCGCCGCAGCCTGCGTCGCCTGAATGTTCCGGTGGCCCTGAAGGATGCGAAAAACAACGAGCAGGATCGCCAGACCCTGCTGGAACAGGGCGGCAGGATCAAGGTGCCGTGCCTGCGCATCGAAGAGAACGGCCAGACCACCTGGATGTATGAGTCCAACACGATCATCGAATATCTGAACAAGCGGTTCGCAGCGGTCTGAATCAAAAAAACCGGCCTGAAGGCCGGTTTTTTCATGCTGCCTGCGCGGCCTGTGCCTGGCGCACCACCGCCGCTAGACGTTTGAGCCCTTCGTCCAGTCGGGCCGGATCGATGTGGCTGAAGTTCAGGCGCAGGTGGCCGGGGTTGCGATCCGGCTCGGGGAAGAACGGTTCGCCCGGCATGAACGCCACATCATTGGCCAGCGCGGTGTTCAGCAAGGTGCGGGCGTCCAGCGGTTGCTTCAGGGTCAGCCAGAAAAACAGCCCGCCCTGGGGTGTGTTCCAGTCCGCCAGATCGCCGAAGTGAGTTTCCAGCGCTGATTGAAATGCATCGCGACGCTGACGGTAGAAGCCACGCAATTCACTCAAGTGCTGCTGATATTTCTCACTGCCAATCCACTGCAACGCCTGCCACTGACCGATGCGGTTGGTGTGCAGATCCGCCGATTGTTTGAGCTTGAGCAGATGCGGGAAAAGATCCGGGCTGGCGATCAGGTAGCCGACGCGCAGACCCGGTAGCAGGGTTTTCGACACGGTGCCGGTGTAGATCCAGCTGGATTTCTTCAGGCGTCCGGCAATCGGCTGGGCACTGCCGCCATCGAAGGTCAGCTCGCGATAAGGCTCATCTTCGATCAGGGTCACGCCGAATTCGTCGAGCAATGCCGCAACGGCTTCGCGCTTGGCTTCGCTGTAGCGCACGGCGGACGGGTTCTGGAAGGTCGGAATCAAATAGATGAACGCCGGACGATGCTGCTCCAGGCGTTGACGCAACTGCGCAAGGTTCGGGCCGTCAGCCTCCAGCGGCACGGTCAGGCAATCGGCGCCGAACAACTGGAAGATCTGCAAGGCCGCCAGATAGGTCGGCGCTTCGAGCAGGATTTCGGTGCCCTTGTCGATGTACAGCTTGGCCGCCAGATCGAGGGTTTGCTGGGAGCCACTGACCACCAGCACCTGACTCGCCTCACACGGCAAACCCAGCGCCCTCGCCTCTGCCGCCAGCGCTTCGCGCAGTGCTGGCTCGCCTTCACTCATGCCGTACTGGCCGAGAGAAAGCGGCATCTCAGCCCATTCAACTTTCGGCAGCATCGCTTCGGCCGGTAAACCACCGGCGAATGACATGACCTCCGGGCGCTGGGCCGCGGCAAGGATTTCACGGATCAGAGAACTTTTGAGGCGCGAGACACGTTCGGAAAAAGCCATGGAAGTCACCGCTAGCGAGGCATGGAAAAAATGAGTCAAACTTGTTGACTGAAATTACGACACCCTCTCTGGAAACGTCAATATGCTTGACCTTAAAAACTGCGCCAGCCAGCAACAAGCCATGGAAGCGTTTTTCTTCGGTTACCAGGCGTTCACCGCCAAGGCCGATGAAATGCTCGAGCGTCGCGGCTTGTCCCGCGTGCATCAACGCATCGTGTTTTTCATCGCTCGCTATCCGAACCTGAGCGTCAAGGAATTGCTCGCGCTACTCGGCGTCAGCAAGCAGGCGCTGAACATGCCGTTGCGGCAATTGCAGGAAATGCACTTGGTGGACAGCGTGGCGTCCGAGACCGACAAGCGTAAACGCCTGCTGGAGCTGACCGCTGAAGGCGCGAAATTTGAACAGGCATTGCGCCGCGAGCAGGTGAAATTGCTTGAGCGCGTCTTTGCCGAAGCGGGCGAAACGGCGGTCAACGGCTGGCTGGCGGTGAATCTGGCGCTGGGAACCAACCGCCCAACCGAGTGATATAGCTCGATCACCAGTCTTTTCGTCTACAAAACCAAAAACAATATTTGCTTTATTTGTACACAAAAGCATAATCCACAGCGTGCGAGTTCCTGACCGCATGGTCAACAAATTCGCGTATGCCTCAAAGGGCCGCTGCCACCCCTCATGGGTCCGGTCCTGGAAATAACAATAAAACTCTTGAGGAGTACTCGCTGTGGAAAGCCGCAAATCCGAAGCATCGACGCTGGAACTCTCGCCGCCGTTACGCAATGGCCTGCTGGAGCGCATCTTTAAACTCAGCTTGCATGGCACCACGGTGAAGACCGAGCTGATTGCCGGTCTGACAACCTTCATCACCATGGCTTACATCATTTTCGTCAACCCGAACATCATGGCCGATGCCGGGATCGATCACGGTGCAGCCTTCGTTGCCACCTGTATCGCCGCCGCGCTGGGCTGCCTGCTGATGGGCCTCTACGCCAACTGGCCGGTAGGCCTGGCGCCGGGCATGGGCCTCAACGCGTTTTTCACCTACACCGTGGTCGGCACCATGGGCTACAACTGGGAAACCGCGCTCGGTGCGGTGTTCGTCTCGGGCGTGCTGTTCATGATCCTGACCTTTTCGCGGATTCGCGAATGGCTGCTCAACAGCATTCCGGTCAGCCTGCGCTATGCGATGGGCGCCGGTGTGGGTCTGTTCCTCGGGCTGATCGGCCTCAAAACCGCCGGCATCGTCGTCGATAGCCCGGCCACCCTGATCAAACTCGGCTCGCTGCGTGAACCCGGTCCGCTGCTTGCCGCCATCTGCTTCCTGATGATCGCGATCCTCAGCTATCACAAAGTGTTCGGCGCGATCCTCATCAGCATCATCACCGTGACCCTGGCTGGCTGGGGGATTGGTCTGGTGCACTACGAGGGCATCATGTCCGCCCCGCCAAGCCTGGCGCCGACGTTCATGGCCATGAACGTCGCCGGCGTGTTCAACGTCAGCATGATCAGCGTGGTCCTGGCCTTCCTCTTCGTGCACATGTTCGACACCGCCGGCACCCTGATGGGCGTCGCCCAGCGCGCCAACCTGGTGAACGCTGACGGCCGCATCGAAAACCTGTCCCGCGCCATGAAAGCCGACTCCGCCTCCAGCGTTTTCGGCGCAGTGGTCGGCGTTCCGCCGGTCACCAGTTACGTGGAAAGTGCCGCCGGTGTAGCGGCTGGTGGTCGGACTGGTCTTACCGCAGTCACCGTGGGTGTGCTATTTATAGCCGCGATGTTCTTTGCACCGCTGGCCGGCATGATTCCCGCCTATGCCACCGCCGGCGCGCTGATTTACGTAGCGATGCTGATGATGGGCGGCATGGCGCACATCGAATGGGACGAAGCGACCGACAGCATTCCGGCGATCGTCACCGCGATCATGATGCCGCTGACCTTCTCGGTCGCCGACGGTATCGCGCTGGGCTTCATTACCTATGTCGCGCTGAAGGCCGGCACCGGTAAATACAAAGAGATCTCCGTCAGCCTGTGGGTGCTCTGCGCGATCTTCATCGCCAAGTTCATCTTCCTGTAAGCGCTGCGCGGTTCACGCTTCAAAACAGCCTCACCCCACCGGGTGGGGCTTTTGCACATTCTTGATAACGATAAAAAGGAGCAAGTGATGAGTCTGGAAACCTGGCTGCTGTTCAGCGGCGCTGCGCTGGTGGTGATCCTGATTCCGGGGCCACTGTCGTTGCTGATGATCAGCAACAGTCTGAATTACGGTCTGCGTCGTTCGTACCCGGCGTTTCTCGGTGGCGTGTTCGCCTCGATCTGCCTGCTCAGTGCCTCGGCGCTGGGGCTGGGCGCCCTGCTGCTGGCGTCCGAAAAACTGTTCAGCGCCCTGAAGATCGTCGGCGCGATTTACCTGTTCTACCTCGCCTGGCAGAGCTGGCAGCAATCGCGCCAGCCGTCGGTGGGGGCCGAAGTGCCTCAGGCCGCACCGGTTCCTAAGTTCCGCGCATTGTTCAGCCGGGCCTTCGTGCTTGGCGCAAGCAATCCTAAAGACATTTTGTTTTTCGCCGCGTTTCTGCCGCAATTCCTCAGCGCCGAGCAACCGTTCCTGCCGCAACTGCTGGTGATGATCGCCACCTGGACGCTGCTCGATCTGCTGTGCAAATTGACCTACGGCCTCGGTGCCCATGGTGCAGCGCGTTACCTGCGCAGTGGCAAGGGCCAGAGCTGGTTCAACCGCATCAGCGCCGGATTGTTCGGCGGTGCCGGTGCCGCATCGCTGCTCAGCGGGCACTGATACTTGCAGACAATGTTCTGAGTCTCAGATGATTTGAATCTGACTGCCAGTTTCGACACTCACGTCCTGCATCGAAACTGGCAGCAACTTCCGCTTCCAAAACGCAACACACCGCAACACCCCGCCGATGTACTTCGTTTGAACCCTTTTCCTAAGATGACGGCGCAGCACAACCTCATCTCAGAACAAGGATGTTCAAATGGCCACGCTTATTCACCCGTCCTCGATCGAATATAACGACGCAGACATTGCCGACATGCAACTTGTCGCCAATGAACGGCAACCTTCAACGATCGACTATGACGACGACAATTCCCGCCCGCTCTCTCCTGCGCTCAAAAACAAAAGAGCGCAGCTTAAAACCGTGGACCAAGTCTTCGGCCCGCTGCTGATAGGCGAATACTCCATTAGCCGCAGAGCGCTGGACACATTGGGCGCAACGGTCGACGGGCAACCCCTGGATGGCAAGAACACGTTTTTCCGTACCCCAGGAAAGCGCTTTATCAACGCCCTGCAATTTGACCCGGTCGCCATTGAAGCGCGGATGAAAACAACGACCGGCGCAGACGACTATTTACTGCCGGCCCTGCTCTTCGAAATGGCCAGCCGACGCCCTCTCACGGCACCTCCCTTGTTGATTGATCCACTCGATACTCAAACCGATCCAGGTGCTTATCAGACCAAGCTGAAACAACTTCTGAACTCGGCGCAGAGACTCGATATCCGCCATGCCCATATCGAGGAGCCACTTCCCAACTGGGTCAAACGCTCAAGCAGCCGAACCATGGCCAGCACCGGTATCGGACTTCAGGCGTTCGGTATCTACAGTGGTCTTCGCGGTCTGCAGGATGCGATCAGAGACAAGGATTCGTATGGCATTGTGTTCAACAGCTCGGCGTTCACCGCCGATGTCGCTTCGATAGCGATCGATCTGGCCGTCGCCCGCAAAGCCACACAAATGCTCAAAGCCAGCGAGAGTGCCTACAAGGGATTTGCCAAAACCAGTTTCGCCCTCAAGTTGGGTCGCGGCGGTGGCTTGATCGGCGGTGCCCTGACGCTGCCGTTCGATGTCATTTCTGCGGTGGATGGTTTCAAAGCGGCAGCCAGAACAACCGGGAAAGAGTCGATCAATAACTATGTGAATGCCGGGCTGAGCGTCACCAGCGCGACCATGACCGTGCTGCTCGGCGCCGCGGCCCTGGCCGGATTTTCCTCGGCCGGCCCGATCGGGCTGGTCGCGGGTTTGCTGCTGGTCGCGGGATCGCGAGTCTGGGCGGCAATCAATGTAGTCGATGACATTGACGATTACATCACGCTGACCACCGAAGAGCGTCTGCGTACCGGCTGGTTCGCTTTCTGGGGCATCAGCCCGGATGAAAGCATTGAAGATCGTCACCTCATTGCCAGATCGGCTGCCCGACATTCACAACAACTTCAAACCACCGCCCGCAAGTTGCTGGACGAAACACTCAAGGATCAGACCGAAGCCATCATCAATGGCAGTTTCCGGGTGGAAGTCGAATCACTCCAGGTCGCGACTTATGAGTGGACCCCGGAAAACCCGAAGTACAAAACCATCAAGCGTCCACGAATCAGCGATAACAACGACAACATCGACGCACATGCAGGCGTCACCCAAGGCACACCCGGGGCAGTGTTTGGAACTTCTGCCGACGACAAAGACATCCTATGGTTTATCGGTGGCGGTAACGACACGATTCTGGGGGTAAAGAAAAAACCGAACAGGTTCTATTACGGTGCCGGCCATAAATCCCTGAACGGTGGCGAGAAAGCCGACGAGTTCATCTTCGAGGGCGCTGCCGACCTGCTGAAAACCGGCACGCAAGAAACACTGATTTCCGAACTGCAAGGTGATGCAGGTAACGACACGCTGAAACTGGCGGGGCACTTTCCGCAAACCAACGAAGATCGTTACGGATTTCGAGTTGATTTGCATAAGGGCGAGATGTCGCTGCTGGTCAAGCCGCTCACTCCAAAAGAGCAGGCCTACAGGCTGCACAGTCATCTGCAAAGTATCGAAAACGTCGAAACGCTGGCCGGTGCAACCAATGAAGTCATCGGCAGTGACGGTCCGAACATCATCAAGTCCCGTGGTCGCGACGAGATTGATGCAGGCCCCGGCGAGGACCAGATTTATTTACTCGGCAGTTACGTATCGGCCAATGGCGGCAAAGGCAAGGATGCCTACGCAATCGCTCACGTCCCCGGCATGGTATCGATTATTGAAGACGGCGCAGATGAAAGCATCATTGCGCTGGACTGGCCCTGCGAGCTGATCGAAAGCTGGAAGATTGAAAAACGGGAACTGGTCATCACGTCAGGATTCGAATTCGACGATACCAGCAAGAAAATTGTCCGGATCAAGAATGTCTACCAGCAAACCGGGGACAAACGATTGCTACAGAATGGAAAACTGACCTTCATCAGCAAAGATGGATTTCATCTCGTGCCGGAACTTCCAGCCAGCATAGAAACGCCGCTAGCGGTCGATGTGGAAGTGGTGATCCTGCGACAGGGAACACGCCAGCTTCCGGTCATTGTGTTTGATAAGCAGCTCACCGTCCCCAACGACAGAAGTTCGAGCTACTGGCTGTCACGCAACAATATCCAGACGGTTTTCCAGGTAACAACGCCCGGTAATACAGGGGTCACTACGCTGCACATCGATTGTGCCAGCACAGAACTGACTCACGTCGAGGCTTATTACAACGCCGACCTCATGCGCGGAACTCATTTCAACTACATCATGTACAAGGAATGCGGGCTGACCCTGCATTTCGGCAGCAAACAGCTATCGATCAAAAATCTTGCCTCTTCGACCGTGTCCGGCATGCGCGATCTCAAGCCCCGGTTGAAGGCCCCCGAGCTGGCAACCAACCACTCGTTCATTCTGATCATGAACGACGGCGCGTCTTATCGACTTATCCAACCCCCTGTCACCGACAGTCATTTTTTGAACGACACGTTTGAAATAAGCGGCCCGATGCATTGGACCAGCAACGTGCCTCTGCCACTTTCCCCCAGAGCGGGAACGCATCAATACCTGCAACCGCTCGACAACCAGACACATGCGCTAGGTAGCGGGGAGAAGTGCGTCATGCTCAAACCGGCTGCGCAACAGACTGCCGTGGAAAGCCTCACCGGTGAAGGTTCGAAGTACCTCGTCCACCTCAACCCCGGCATGTCGTTGCGCATTTCCACGCCAGGCGCATTGGCGACCGCGAGCCAGCAACTGGCCTTTTCCTCGACTTGGGAATTCGACGCCTCCAGCCTGGGCGAGGTGGAGATCAGGCTCATCGACAACCAGTTGCAGATCGGGCAGACGATCATCTATCTGCCGCAATACCAGAACACGGGCGACCTGATCGACCAGGTTCGCGTGATAACCGCGCAGGGCATTGTCTGGGCGGTCGATCTGATTTTCGAGGCGGTCTATATCGAAGCGATAGACGCACGGTTCCTGGTACCGGCAACCGATGTTTCGACCTCCTTGCCTGCCGGGCTGAAGCAACATCCGGAAGACCACATACTTGTACGCAACATGGTCATGAAAGATGGCAGCCTCGGTGCACTGCGGTATCACCTGACACAGCGCAAATGGATGCTCGACACAGACAAGTCCCGCACCATTGCCCCCCGGGATCTGCAGACAACCAATCACTGTACCCACCAATTGAAACTGTTCGAAGAAGTGGCACAGATCGGTCTCGCTTACTCTCCTCCACTTGGCGAGCAAGCTTTGAGAGCCTTGCGCGATCAATGCGTCAGGCTGATGGGCGATCTCTCGCTGGATTACCCGGCAAAACTGGAACAGGCGAAACACCTCGCCTGGCTTTTATCCGGACAATCGCACTACAACTGACGCCCTCGGGAGTCACGGACTCCGCTGGAAACGCTTTGCATCAGTCGCTTGCGCCAATTGATATATGTACCACACGCCAGAAGCCTGCTTTGACGATCATTCAGCCCCCTTTAGCCAGCACCACTCCATGGCTTTACACCGCTGAATCAGTCGTACATCGGAGCACTTCAAATGGCCAAGCCACCCAAGCAGATTCCTCCCGCGAGTTCGTCGCCTCCCAGGTCCTTGACAGACACGCCTCCTATCAATGTCGATCACGTTTCGAACATTCGCCCCGGCACGCATTTGCCAAGCGTCGAGCTGACGTTCGCCGGACATTCATCGCAACACACGGCAGACCATGGCGGGGGCAAACAGCCCTCGGTCGAGGTCAGCGAGATGCTGACCCGCCAGCATCCACACAGGTCAGTCATTGCACCTGACGCCTCGGCGAGGCCGACATCACCCGTGTTCATTCCCGTTCATCTGGCCCTCAGGCTGACCCCGGCAGCAGACTCGCCGCAAGGCATTCGCCGTGACGGTCGGGAACGAACCTATGTCGACATGCGCGAAGGCACTGCCATGGTTCATCAACACCCTGACGGCCGCTATCAACTGACCTCGGCCAGCGAGTTGACGCCATCCGGTTTTCAAGTCGAGCGGATCCATGGCACGAATCTGTGGCAAAAACGCCAAGCCATCGCGGCACGTCGCCCGCATGTCGACGAGCCGGACGAGCAAGCCGGTCCGAGCAAACGCCCGCGACTGAATGAGGATGACGCGTCGACCGATCCGGACCCGTTCGCCGACAAGGCTTCGACAACCATCCAGCAACCACTGGACCTGTCCAGCAAGCCATGGCGAAGCTGGGGTCAACCGACAAAACCCACCAGCGGTCAATCGGTTGAAGTAGATGGGCTGCACTACCCGATCGTGTCGCAGATCGTTCGCTCCAATACACCCATCGTCTGCATCAAGCACCCGCGCTTCAACCCGGAACGCTTCGAAGCTTTCGAACAGATGCTCGTAGACAATCGCACGCTGCAACCGCGCTGGGCAGCCCGTGCCCCGGACAACCGGTGGGTCGTTGCAGACGATCACCTGCCATTCGAAAAACCGCTGACGCAATACGTCGCCGATACCTTCGAGTACTTGTCCGGGCAATCCGCCAGGGCCGTGGCCAAGGCCATGTTCAGCGCGTCACGTGGCGCCGAAGTGATCAATGGTGAGGGATTGCAGGCACTGAGCCAGACGTTCCGTTACTGGGAAAACAGGACCATCCCCGCCCACCGACAGCTCGCAGATCCGCTGATGTTGCTGCCGATCCAGCCCATCATCGATGACGGCACTTTCGGGGGAGGGATCGTACTGCCCCCGACAAGCGGGCCAAGCCTGCAGCGAGTCGATATTGATCCGCAGAAATTTTCGCAGCAATGGAATGAATATACGGCTGAACCGGGGGCTGCGAGCTTGCAAAAGCTCTTCTACAAAATTCTGGTCAAGAGCGGCTACACGGTCAGTCCGCCAGATCCCCTGCTGCTGGAAAACTCGCTGGTTTTCCGTCGGGAAGGACTGGACTCGCTTTTCGTACTGAAGCTCCCGCTCGTCTCCTCCGACTTCATCCCCCGCTACACCCGACCGGGTTCCGAACTGACCAGTTCGGCAGCGCTGATGACACTCGACGAAACCGGACGGCAACGGCTGAACACCCTGCTGGCACAAGACAAAATCAACTATCTGGTGGGCGGCATTCAACGACCGAGTCCGGACCAACCCACCCTCTTCATTCTTCGCGAAGGCTGATCATCAATGAGCCCCAAACGCCCCACCCGACCGAAAACGGATACACCGGACTCCACGCCTGTCGTGCGAGACACCACGCCGGACATTCCAGTCCCCCCACGCCTGACGCCCGACACCTTGATCGACCCAACCCTCACGCATCCGGCCTGGCAATTGCCTGCGCCGCCCGTGACTCGCCGTCAGATGATCGAAATCTACGATCTTCCTGCCGAGACACAGGTCAGGGCCAGCACCGCGCAAAGGCCGATCGGCAGTTATTTTCTTGCACCCGGGCTGGTCAACAGGTTGCCGCCTCCCGACTTGCCGAGCGGCATTCGTTCCGCCGGACGCTATGCCTATGTCGATCTTGTCGAGGGTGGCACCGTGCTGATCGACCCCGATGCACAGGATGGAGTAAGAGCTCGTTTATCGAACGAACTCTTCGCGTCCGGTCCGTTGCTGGAGCGGGTTGAAGGGACGCTGATGTGGCGCCCGGTTCCCGTGGAAACCGCGCCAGATACTTCCAGGCTGACCATCACACGCCACCGATTGCCGGATGATGAACCGTCAGCCGTACCGTCAAAACGCTCTCGCCTGGAAGAGACGCCGTGGAGCGATTGGGGCATCGACCCGCAACATGCCACCCCGGGTGACATTCGCGTCGACGGTATCCAGTACAAAGTCATTCCGCCAGGCGATGCGAGAGATCCGATCGTCTATATCAAGAACCCGAGTCACCTGATCTACGACTTCGACCTGCTGGAGCGCACACTCCGACTGGACCCGCAGCAACAGCCGCGAGGCGCCATTCAGGTTCCGCCTGCCCATCATTGGCAAATCGATCCGACGTTGCCATTCGATCGTCCATTGACGAATTACGTCGCTCGATACTTTCCCGAGTTGTCCGCGAGCTCGCAGGAGAATGTCGCGTTTCACCAGTTTGTGCTGGCAAACGGAACCAATACCGCCACCGGTTCGGGACTGACCTTGCTGCGACAAACCTTCAACGACTGGGAAACCGGAAACGACACTCCACGCCCGCAATTGGCGGATCCGTTGCTGATGTTGCCGATCCTGCCAACGTCGGGCGCTGGAACGATCCGTGTGATCGAACTACCGACGCCGGAATCGGGTGGTCCGCTGCATCGACTGGATTTCGATCCGGCGCTGTTTCGCCAGGAATGGTTGTATTCGACCAATACCCAATCGGCGGTGGATCTCAAACGCTTCATGGCGACGCTGCTGACCCGTAACGGTTACGCCGTGTTCGATCCTAGCCCTTCCAACTCGTATCCGGCATTGGTGTTCAAGCGCACCGGGCATGACTATGTATTCTTCATCAGCCTGCATCGCATCCGGGGCCGCAAGATCAACCAGACTCTGAATGTCGATCAGAACAGCGCCAGCTTGCGCCTGCATATTCAGGTGGGCGCACCGGCGGCGGCAGCGGTGATCGCAGCAAATGCCAGAAACAAAGTCGTCTGGCTCAGGGGCGGCCCGCAGACGCTTGCAAACGCTGACGACACAGTGTTTATCGTGCGCGACGGGCACCCACGGCTGTGATCGCAGATTGCTGAATGACAGACGAAAAAAAGCCCGCAGTGTGAGCGGGCGAAAGACCAAAGAAGCTATATGCGCAGTCGCTTCCCGGCAGGGGCAGCTGCTTGGGGGTCAGCTGCCCCGATAGGTGGAATAGCTGTAAGGCGAGATCAGCAACGGTACGTGGTAGTGATCCTGTTCGGCAGAGATGCCGAACCGCAGCACGACCACGTCCAGGAATGCCGGCTCCGGCAACTGGACGCCACGGGCTCGGTAGTAATCGCCGGCGTGGAACTGAACCTGATAGACACCGGTACGATAGTCATCGCCTTGCAGCAGCGGCGCATCGACCCGGCCATCGCTGTTGGTAAGCGCACTGGCGACCAATTCCAGGTGCGAACCTTCAACGCGGTACAACTCGACCTTGATCGAGCTGCCCGGGCAACCGTGTGCAGCGTCCAAAACGTGTGTTGTCAAACGTCCCATTGATTCTGCGCGCCTGCCTGCGTGGAGCAGTCAGACCTCGCGCCTCCCGAAGTCAGTTGAAAAGGAGACCGCACCGTTTCGGAGCACGAAAAGCTGCGGCGAGCGATTGATTAAGACACTTTTCAAAAAAATTGTACACAATAAAAACGACATTTTTGCTGCTACCCCCGCCATCCTTCGATTTCCCGGTGATTTGCCCCATAACCTCGCATTCATTGAACCCCCAATCCATTAGCTGACTGGTCAGGCAGGTTTCTTGCAGGTTCACGCCATTAACAGCAAAAGATGACAGCCGGTGAAAAATGCGAAAATTCAGGCTTACAAATTGAGAATAAAGTTGTATACAATCAGCCCATCGCTGTGACGCCAGCCTGCCATTCAAACTTCAGGGCGCCACACAATCTGTCAACGAATAAGAAGGAAGACTGCAGTGAGCGCTGACTACCCACGCGACCTGATCGGTTACGGCAGTAACCCTCCTCACCCACACTGGCCGGGCAATGCCCGGATCGCCCTGTCGTTCGTACTCAATTACGAAGAAGGCGGCGAGCGCAACATTCTGCATGGCGACAAAGAATCCGAAGCCTTCCTGTCCGAGATGGTTGCTGCTCAGCCTCTGCAAGGCGCGCGCAACATGAGCATGGAATCGCTTTACGAGTATGGCAGCCGTGCCGGCGTCTGGCGGATCCTGAAACTGTTCAAGGAATTCGACATTCCGCTGACCATCTTCGCCGTGGCCATGGCCGCCCAGCGTCACCCGGACGTGATCCGCGCGATGGTCGAGGCCGGTCACGAGATCTGCAGCCACGGCTACCGCTGGATCGACTACCAGTACATGGACGAAGCGCAGGAACGCGAGCACATGCTCGAAGCGATCCGCATCCTCACCGAACTCACCGGCGAGCGCCCACTGGGCTGGTACACCGGTCGCACTGGCCCGAACACCCGTCGCCTGGTGATGGAAGAAGGCGGTTTCCTCTACGACTGCGACACCTATGACGACGACCTGCCCTACTGGGAACCGAACAACCCGACCGGCAAGCCGCACCTGGTGATCCCGTACACCCTGGACACCAACGACATGCGTTTCACCCAGGTCCAGGGTTTCAACAAGGGCGACGATTTCTTCGAATACCTCAAAGATGCGTTCGACGTGCTTTATGCCGAAGGCGCCGAAGCACCGAAGATGCTGTCGATCGGTCTGCACTGCCGTCTGGTGGGCCGTCCGGCGCGTCTGGCTTCGCTCAAGCGCTTTATCGAATACGCTAAAAGTCATGAACAGGTGTGGTTCAGCCGCCGCGTCGACATCGCGCGTCACTGGCACGAAACCCACCCGTACCAAGGGGCTGCCAAATGAGCACCTTTCAAACCCTGAAACCATCGACCCTGAGCCGCGACGCCTTCGTCAAAGCCTTCGCCGACATCTACGAACATTCGCCATGGGTGGCCGAGAAGGCCTTCGACCTGGGCCAGGACGCATCGATCGACCAGATCGAAACCCTGCACCAGCGCATGAGCGACATCCTGTTGAGCGCCGATCACGCCAGTCAGCTGGCACTGATCAACGCTCACCCGGACCTGGCCGGCAAAGCTGCCGTCCAGGGCGAGTTGACCGAAGCCAGCACCAATGAACAGGCTGGCGCCGGTATTCACCAATGCACGGCCGAAGAGTTCCAGCGCTTCACCGAGCTGAACGACGCCTACAAAGCCAAGTTCAAGTTTCCCTTCATCATGGCGGTAAAAGGCAGCAACCGGCATCAGATCCTCGCGGCGTTCGAAACGCGCATTCACAACCCGGTCGACACCGAGTTCAAATGTGCGCTGGCGGAGATCAACAAGATCGCCCTGTTCCGATTACTGACTCTCTAGCGAGCCTGGCCCGAGAAGCCTCTAGAACGCTTGTGTTTCCCAGGGCCCTGCAAGCATCCCAAGCCACTTATTTAAAGGCAGACAAGAAGAATGAAAGCTTACGCCGTACCTTTCGAGAAGTTCGTCAACCTGGCCGATGCCCGTCTGGGCACCAAAATCATCTCGGTCACCGATGACTGGTTCGCAGACGCCAATCGTCTGTTTCAGCCGACCCCGGCCGTGTGGAAGGAGGGCGTGTTCGATGACAACGGCAAGTGGATGGACGGCTGGGAATCGCGCCGCAAGCGCTTCGAAGGCTACGACAGCGCGGTGATCCGCCTGGGCGTACCGGGTTCGATCAAAGGCGTGGACATCGACACTTCATTCTTCACCGGCAACTTCCCGCCATCGGCCTCGCTGGAAGCCTGCTTCCTGGCGTCGGGCGAGCCGGACGAAAACACCCAGTGGACTGAAGTGCTGTCGGCCGTCGAGCTGCAGGGCAACAGCCACCACTACCACGAAATCAGCAACGACAAGGCGTTCAGCCACCTGCGCTTCAACATCTACCCGGATGGCGGCGTGGCCCGTCTGCGCGTGTACGGCATTCCGTTCCGCGACTGGTCGGCGGTTGGCGACAACGAGCAAGTGGACCTGGCAGCAGCCCTCAACGGTGGCCGCGCCCTCGCCTGCTCCGACGAACACTTCGGCCGCATGAGCAACATTCTCAACCCGGGCCGTGGCATCAACATGGGCGACGGCTGGGAAACCGCACGTCGTCGCACCCCGGGCAATGACTGGGTGATCGTCGCGCTGGGCCACCCGGGCGAGATCGAAAAAATCATCGTCGACACCCTGCACTTCAAGGGCAACTACCCGGACACCTGCTCGATCCAGGGCGCGTTCGTCAAGGGCGGCACCGACAGCCAGATCGAAACCCAGTCGCTGTTCTGGCGCGAACTGCTGCCAAGCCAGAAGCTGGAAATGCACGCCGAACACACCTTCGTCGAGCAGATCAAGGCGCTGGGCCCGATCACTCACATCCGTCTGAACGTGTTCCCGGACGGTGGTGTGAGCCGCCTGCGCGTTTTGGGCAAGGTCGCGAAGTAACACCCGATCGTTCCCACGTCGAGGCGTCGAACCGTCTGCGTGGGAATGCATACCGTGACGCTCCGCGTCACAGTGGACGCGGAGCGTCCATGGCAGCGTTCCCACGCAGAGCGTGGGAACGATCAATTTTCAAGAGATTAAGAAGAACAGCATGCGCACACTGACGATTGAACCGCTGACCAAAGAAGCCTTCGCCCCTTTCGGTGACGTGATCGAAACCGACGGCAGCGATCACTTCATGATCAACAACGGTTCGACCATGCGCTTCCACAAACTGGCGACGGTCGAAACCGCGACGCCTGAGGACAACGCGATCATCAGCATCTTCCGCGCCGACGCGCAGGACATGCCGCTGACCGTCAGCATGCTGGAACGCCATCCGCTGGGCAGCCAGGCTTTCATTCCGCTGCTCGGCAACCCCTTTCTGATCGTGGTCGCGCCACTTGGCGATGAACCTGTATCAGGCTTGGTCCGCGCCTTCGTCACCAACGGCAGGCAGGGCATCAATTACCATCGCGGCGTCTGGCACCACCCGGTGCTGACGATCGAAAAGCGGGATGACTTCCTGGTGGTTGATCGCAGTGGCACAGGCAATAACTGCGATGAGCATTTTTTCAAAGAGGATGAGCGTTTGATCCTCGCCCCCCACCAATAAGAGAAGGTCCGATCACTCGACAACAAGAGTGACGGGCGAGAGGTAAAGACTGTGGAAGCACATCTGTTGGAATGGCTGAACCTGAGCGTGCGCTGGGTTCACATGATCACTGGCGTGGCCTGGATCGGCGCGTCGTTCTACTTCGTCTGGCTGGAGAACAACCTCAACCGCGTCAACCCGAAAACCGGTCTTGCCGGTGATCTGTGGGCGATCCACGGCGGCGGTATCTATCACCTGGAAAAATACAAACTGGCCCCTCCGTCGATGCCGGAGAACCTGCACTGGTTCAAATGGGAAGCCTATTTCACCTGGATGTCGGGGATCGCGCTGCTGTGCGTGGTGTTCTACTCCAACCCCGTGCTTTACCTCGTGGCACCCGGCAGCGGCCTGACCGGCCCTGAAGGCGTGGCCATCGGCATCGGTTCGCTCATCGCCGGCTGGTTCATCTACGACTTCCTCTGCGATTCGCCTCTGGGCAAGAAACCTGCCCTGCTCGGCTTCATCCTGTTCGTGCTGATCATCGGCGCGGCGTTTGGCTTCAGCAAGGTGTTCAGCGGTCGTGGTGCGTACCTGCACGTCGGCGCGATCATCGGCACCATCATGGTCGGCAACGTGTTCCGCATCATCATGCCGGCGCAGCGCGCACTGGTCGCCGCGATCGCCGAGAACCGCACGCCGGATCCGGCCCTGCCGGCCAAAGGCCTGCTGCGTTCGCGTCACAACAACTACTTCACCCTGCCAGTGCTGTTCATCATGATCAGCAACCACTTCCCGAGCACTTACGGCAGCCAGTACAACTGGCTGATCCTGGCCGGGATCGCAGTGTTGGCGGTGTTGGTGCGTCACTACTTCAACACCCGTCACGACAGCCACAAGTTTGCCTGGACCCTGCCTGTGGCAGCGGTGGGCATGATCAGTCTGGCGTACGTCACCGGCCCTGCGCCGATGTCGACCGCTCCGGACGTGGCCAAGGCGCCTGCGAAAATCGAGTACCAGCCGCTGCCGGAAACGGCTTTGGGTGGTGGCGCGAAACCGGCTGAAGCTGCACAACCGGCAGCTCCTGCTGCACCGACCGCTGCTCCGGCTCAGGCGTCCAACGCCGGCCCTGCGTTCGACAAGGTGCACAACGTGATCCAGGAACGCTGCGCGGTCTGCCACTCGGCCAAACCGACCAGCCCGCTGTTCAGCGCTGCACCGGCCGGTGTGATGTTCGACACCCCCGAGCAGATCCGCCAGAACGCGGCACGGATCCAGGCGCAAGCCATCACCACGCAGATCATGCCACTGGGCAACATCACACAGATGACCCAGCAGGAACGTGACCTGATCGGTGCATGGATCGCCCAGGGAGCCCAGACCAACTAAGCAGTAAAAGCATCGCTGGCAAGCCAGCTCCCACAGGGTTTTGCACTGCCTGTGTGGGAGCTGGCTTGCCAGCGATTAGCCGCAACGCGGTTTACCTGATGCAAAGAAACAGCTGTGAGCAACCCGGCAGCTGTTAATCACAAGAATAAAAAAGATCCGAGGTGTTGCATGTCCGAGCTGTCCAAAGCGCGCATCCCCGACGCACCCGCCATTCAGCGTTTGCCCCTTTTGCAACTGATCCTGGTCGGTTTGCAACATGTACTGCTGATGTACGGCGGCGCCATCGCGGTACCGCTGATCATCGGACAGGCCGCTGGCCTGAGTCGTGAAGAAATCGCCTTCCTGATCAACGCCGACCTGCTGGTCGCTGGCATCGCCACCATCGTGCAATCTCTGGGCATCGGCCCGATGGGCATTCGCATGCCGGTGATGATGGGCGCCAGTTTCGCCGCCGTCGGCAGCATGGTCGCCATGGCCGGCATGCCCGGCATCGGTCTGCAGGGAATCTTCGGCGCCACCATCGCCGCCGGGTTCTTCGGCATGATCATCGCGCCGTTCATGTCCAAGGTCGTACGCTTCTTCCCGCCTCTGGTGACCGGCACGGTCATCACCTCGATCGGTTTGTCGCTGTTCCCCGTGGCCGTGAACTGGGCCGGTGGCGGCGCTGGTGCTGCTCAATTCGGTTCACCGATTTACCTGGCCATCGCCGCACTGGTGCTGGCCACCATTCTGTTGATCCACCGCTTCATGCGCGGTTTCTGGGTCAACATTTCCGTGCTGATCGGCATGTGCCTGGGCTACGTGCTCTGCGGCGCCATCGGCATGGTCGACCTGAGCGGCATGGCCAACGCGCCGTGGGTTCAGTTCGTCACCCCGCTGCATTTCGGCATGCCGAAGTTCGAACTGGCACCGATCCTGTCGATGTGCCTGGTGGTGGTGATCATCTTCGTCGAGTCCACCGGGATGTTCCTCGCACTGGGCAAGATCACCGGCCAGGAAGTCTGCCCGCGCATGCTGCGTCGCGGCCTGCTGTGTGATGCCGGCGCATCGTTCGTTGCCGGCTTCTTCAACACCTTCACCCACTCCTCCTTCGCGCAGAACATCGGCCTGGTGCAGATGACCGGCGTGCGTTGCCGTTCAGTGACTATCGTTGCCGGCGGTCTGTTGATCGTCCTGAGCCTGCTGCCGAAAGCGGCATTCCTGGTGGCGTCGATTCCACCGGCGGTGCTCGGTGGCGCGGCGATTGCGATGTTCGGCATGGTGGCAGCGACCGGCATCAAGATCCTGCAGGAAGCCGACATCGGCGACCGCCGCAATCAATTGCTGGTAGCCGTGAGCATCGGCATGGGCCTGATCCCGGTGGTGCGTCCGGAATTTTTCGCCCACCTGCCGTTGTGGATGAGCCCGATCACCCACAGCGGGATCGCCATGGCCACCCTCAGCGCGCTGACGCTGAACCTGTTGTTCAACATCCTCGGCGGCGCCGAACGCGCCGCGATCAACGACTGCCACGCACACCCGCACTGATCCGAAGAGAAAAAAAGGGGGCTCGCCCAAGCCTGCCCCCTCGCGACAGCTTTGCCTCAAACAATAAAAACAAGAGGGAGCAACAGATGATCCGGACTCAAACCAACGTGTTGTTGAGCGGCGGCCTGCTGGCCGCATCGCAAGCCATGGCCGGCGATTTATTGCTGTGGCAGACCAACAGCCTGAGCTACCTGTACGGCAAGAACTTCGCGATCAACCCGTCGATCCAGCAGACGGTGACGTTCGAGCACGCCGACAAGTGGAAGTACGGCGACAACTTCCTGTTCGTCGACAAGATCTTCTACAACGGCCAGGAAGACCGCAACAAAGGCCCCCACGCGTTCTACGGCGAATTCAGCCCGCGCCTGTCGTTCGGCAAGATCTTCGACAGGAAGCTGGAGTTCGGCCCGATCAAGGACGTGCTGCTGGCCATGACCTACGAGTACGGCGAAGGCGACAGCGAGGCCTATCTGATCGGCCCCGGCTTCGACCTCAAGGTACCGGGCTTCAACTATTTCACCCTGAACTTCTACCGCCGCCAGACCGAAGGCCCGCGCCCGGGCGACGGCGTCTGGCAGATCACGCCCGGCTGGTCCTACAGCATTCCCGTGGGCAATTCCGACCTGCTGATCGACGGCTATCTGGACTGGGTGGTCGACAACGACCAGAACTCCCGTGGCACCTATCACGCAAACCTGCACATCAACCCGCAGATCAAATACGACCTGGGCAAAGCCCTCGGCTGGGGTGAAAAGCAGGTGTACGTCGGCACCGAATACAGCTACTGGAAAAACAAATACGGGGTCGAAAGCACCCACAGTTTCGACACCAACCAGAACACCGCCAGCCTGCTGGTGAAGGTGCACTTCTAAGATGACCCGCAACCGTGCCCCCTACCTGTCGTCGGTGCTCTGTTGCGGGGCACTTGAGGCCTGGCCGTTGAGTCAGTATTCTCCGCGGCCTCCTGAATTCGGTCTAAAAAAAAGCCCGAATTTAATTCCTGACCGAAAAGCCAATTTATCCAGGCTTCGGTCAGTACCGAGGCATCCCGAAAACACGCTCAATCGACTGTTTTTCAGCAGCCGACGGGCGTTTTTTTGCTTTTCGAAAAGCCTTGGCTCAGCTCTTGCTAACAGCATGAAAGCTGACCGGATGGATGACTTTTGCAGCAACGAAAAAAGGCGCCACACCAGAGCGCCGACTCAAAAAAATAAACGTGGAACACCTACTTTGGGAGCAACCGAATGAAACGTATGTGCACCAGCCTGATGCTTGCGGGATCGCTGCTGGCAGGGGGTCAGGCCATGGCCGACGGCCTGCTGCAATGGCAGAACAACAGCCTGACCTACCTCTACGGTAAAGACTTCAAGGTCAACCCGGCCATCCAGCAGACCGTGACCTTCGAGCACGCCGATGCGTGGAAGTACGGGGACAACTTCTTCTTCCTCGACAAGATCTTCTACAACGGTGACAAGGACTTCAACAACGGTCCGAACACCTACTACGGCGAGTTCCAGCCACGCATCTCGCTGGGCAAGGTGCTCGACCAGAAGATCGAGTTCGGCCCGATCAAGGACGTCCTGCTGGCGATGACCTACGAGTTCGGCGAGGGTGACACCGAGTCCTACCTGATCGGCCCGGGCTTCGACCTGGCCATTCCGGGCTTCGACTACTTCCAGCTGAACTTCTACCAGCGTCACACCGAAGGCTCGCGTGCGGGTGACAACGTCTGGCAGATCACGCCGGTCTGGTCCTACACCATTCCGGTGGGCGATTCGAACATCCTGATCGACGGCTACATGGACTGGGTGGTCGACAACGACGTCAACAACAAAGGCGAATACCACGCCAACCTGCACTTCAACCCTCAGGTCAAATACGACCTGGGCAAGGCGCTGAATTTCGGCGAGAAGCAGTTGTACGTCGGTGTTGAATACGACTACTGGAAAGACAAGTACGGTATCGACGACACCAAGGCCTTCACCACCAATCAGAACGTGACCAGCTTCCTGGTGAAGTTCCACTTCTGATAGTGCGGCGTCTTCACGGACGCCATCGCGAGCAGGCTCGCTCCCACATTGGTTTTGTGCACGACACAAATCCCGGTGGGAGCCAGCCTGCTGGCGATTGCCGCACCACTAATCTCAAGCCGGAACCAGCGCCTCGCCAATCCCGAGAAACCGGCACAGCTCATCGCGCTTGGCCAAGGCATCGCGCCGTCCAAGGTCGATCAATTCACTGCAATACCCCGCCTCGAACAGCAAGTAACTCAACACCCCTGCCCCGCTCGTCTTGGTCGCTCCCGGCCCACGCAGAAACAACCGCAACGCCGCCGGCAGTTCCTGGCGATGCCGCGCCGCGATTTCATCGATCGGCTGACTCGGCGAGATCACCAGCACTTCCACCGGCGCCACACCCAGCGCGCGGGTCGGCGTGCCTTCGGGCATCAGATGACTGAACTGGTTCAGGCGCTGAAGCAACTCGATATCGCTTTCCAGGCTATCAATGAACGTACTGTTGAGCATGTGCCCGCCGATCTGCGCCAGCGTCGGCTGCTGCCCGGTGTAGGTGCGTTCCAGCGGTTGCGCCGGATCGAAACCGCGCGGGTTGCCGCTGACGCCCACCACCAGCACCCGACTCGCGCCCAGGTGCAGTGCCGGGCTGATCGGTGCCGACTGCCGCACCGCGCCATCACCGAAATATTCATCGCCGATCTTCACCGGCGCGAACAACAGCGGGATCGCCGAACTGGCCAGCAAGTGCTCCACCGCCAACTGCGTCGGTACACCGATGCGCCGATGACGCAGCCAGGAGTCAATAGTCCCGCCGCCCTCGTAGAAGGTCACCGCCTGCCCCGACTCGTAGCCGAACGCCGTCACCGCCACCGCGTGCAGTTGCTTGCGCGCGATGGACTCGGCGATGCCGGGCAGATGCAGTTTTTCGTTGAGCAGATGACGCAGCGGCGAACTGTCGAGCAGCGCCACCGGCATTTGCCGGCCCATGCCCAACAGACTGTGACTGACGAAACGACTGGCCTGGCGGATCACCCCCGGCCAGTCGCTGCGCAACACGCGATGGCTGCGAAAGCCTTGCCAGAACAGCGTCAGGCGTTCGATGGCGGCGCGAAAATCCGTGGCACCGCTGGCCAGGCTGACCGCGTTGATCGCCCCGGCCGACGTGCCGACAATCACCGGAAACGGATTGTCCGCCCCCAACGGCAGCAATTCGGCAATCGCCGCCAGAACCCCCACCTGATACGCCGCCCGAGCCCCGCCGCCGGAAAGAATCAAACCTGTGACCGGTTCAGCTGGGCTCATCGCAACGCTCCGTGGTGCTTATGGGGATGGGTCAATCAACCGCGTTTGGCGTACAGCTTCGGCTCACCCGGTGGCCGGCTCTTGAAGCGCCGGTGTGCCCACAGGTATTGCTCGGGGCACTCACGCAACACGCCTTCGACCCACTGATTGATGCGGATGCAATCTTCCTCTTCGGTCTCGCCCGGGAAACCTTCCAGCGGCGGATGAATCACCAGACGATAACCGCTGCCGTCGGCCAGACGCTCCTGAGTGAACGGCACCACCAGTGCCTTGCCCAACCGGGCGAACTTGCTGGTGGCGGTGACCGTCGCGGCCTGAATCCCGAACAGCGGCACGAAAATGCTTTGCTTGGCGCCGTAGTCCTGATCCGGTGCGTACCAGATCGCCCGGCCCGCGCGCAGCAGCTTGAGCATGCCGCGCACGTCGTCACGTTCCACCGCCAGCGAATCGAGGTTGTGCCGCTCGCGGCCCTGACGCTGGACGAAGTCGAACAACGGGTTCTTGTGTTCGCGGTACATGCCGTCGATGGTGTGTTGCTGGCCGAGCAGCGCTGCGCCGATTTCCAGGGTGGTGAAATGCACCGCCATCAGAATCACGCCCTTGCCTTCGCGCTGGGCCTTTTGCAGGTGCTCAAGACCTTCGACATGAGCCAGTTTCGCCAGGCGCTGACGCGACCACCACCAGCTCATCGCCATTTCAAAGAAGGCGATGCCGGTGGACGCGAAGTTTTCCTTGAGCAGACGCTTGCGTTCGGCGGCGGACTTTTCCGGGAAACACAGTTCCAGATTGCGCTTGGCAATGCGCCGCCGGTCGCCGGCGAAGCGATACATCAGGGCACCAAGAAAACGACCGATGGCCAGCAAGGCTGGATACGGCAGCTGCACGATCAGCCACAACAGCCCGAGGCCGCACCAGAGCGGCCAGAAGCGTGGGGCAAGAAATGCTTTTCGAAAACGCGGGCGATCCATTAAAGCTTCCGTAAATACAGTGGCCGCGCATTCTACATCGTTCGACCCGGCTTGCGGCCTGCGGGCGTTCTCGTTATAAGTCTCGGCACTTTTAGTGACAAGCCGTTGTATGCCGACATGAGCCAAACCGAACCGCTAGACCAAGATCCCGTGTTCCAGCTGAAGGGCAGCATGCTCGCCATTACGGTGCTGGAGCTGTCCCGCAATAACCTGGACAGCCTCGATCGGCAACTGGCCGCCAAAGTCGCCCAGGCACCGAATTTCTTCAGCAACGCGCCGCTGGTTCTGGCGCTGGACAAACTGCCGCCAAGCGAAGGCGCCGTCGACCTGCCGGGCCTGATGCGCGTGTGCCGCCAGCACGGCCTGCGCACCCTGGCGATCCGCGCCAGCCGCATCGAAGACATCGCCGCCGCCATCGCCATCGACATCCCGGTGCTACCGCCGTCCGGCGCCCGCGAACGACCGCTGGAAAGCGCCGAACCCGTCGCACCGAAGAAGCCGGAAAAACCACCGGAGCCAGCCGTCAAACCGACCCGCGTCATCACCACGCCAGTACGTGGTGGCCAACAGATATATGCACAAGGTGGCGATCTGGTCGTGGTTTCCTCGGTCAGCCCGGGGGCGGAACTTCTCGCCGATGGCAACATCCATGTATACGGCCCGATGCGCGGTCGTGCGCTGGCCGGGGTCAAGGGCGACACCAAGGCGCGGATCTTCTGTCAGCAATTGAGCGCTGAACTGATCTCCATCGCAGGCCATTACAAGGTTTCCGAGGACCTGCGTCGCGATCCGATGTGGGGCTCGGGCGTACAGGTCAGCCTGTCGGGCGACGTGTTGAACATCATTCGGCTTTAACGGATACTGCCGCATTTTCCAAGCATCTCTAAAACGTAGCGAAAACGGCTCAAACGAAGTAGGAAAAAGGCCAAAAGCCGAATTCCAGCCAAGGCTGTCCGACTGCAGTAGTTTTCTAGAGATGTTTTTCAGGGGCTGAACAGTCCTTCTTCCTTAGGGGTGAAACACCTTGGCCAAGATTCTCGTGGTTACATCCGGCAAGGGTGGTGTGGGTAAGACCACCACCAGCGCCGCTATCGGTACCGGCCTCGCTCTGCGCGGCCACAAAACAGTGATCGTCGACTTCGACGTGGGCTTGCGTAACCTTGACCTGATCATGGGTTGCGAGCGCCGCGTGGTGTATGACTTCGTCAACGTCGTGAACGGCGAAGCCAACCTGCAACAGGCCCTGATCAAAGACAAGCGCCTGGAAAACCTCTATGTGCTGGCCGCCAGCCAGACCCGCGACAAAGACGCACTGACCGTCGAAGGCGTGGAAAAAGTCCTGATGGAGCTCAAGGAACAATTCGAGTTCGTGGTCTGCGACTCCCCTGCCGGCATCGAGAAAGGCGCCCACCTGGCCATGTACTTCGCTGACGAAGCGATCGTCGTGACCAACCCGGAAGTGTCATCGGTACGTGACTCGGACCGCATGCTCGGCCTGCTGGCCAGCAAGTCCCGTCGCGCCGAACGTGGCGAAGAGCCGATCCAGGAACACCTGCTGATCACCCGCTACCACCCGGAGCGCGTCGAAAAAGGCGAAATGCTCGGCGTCGAAGACGTCAAGGAAATCCTCGCCGTACGCCTGTTGGGCGTCATTCCGGAATCCCAGGCCGTACTCAAGGCCTCCAACCAGGGCGTACCTGTGATCCTCGATGATCAGAGCGACGCCGGCCAGGCCTACAGCGATACCGTTGATCGCCTGCTGGGCAAGGAAAAAGAACACCGGTTCCTGAATGTCGAGAAGAAGGGATTCTTCGAGCGTCTGTTTGGAGGTAGGTAATGAACCTTTTTGACTTCTTTCGTGCCAACAAAAAGCCAAGTACCGCCTCGGTCGCGAAAGAGCGTCTACAGATCATCGTGGCGCATGAACGCGGCCAGCGCAGCACCCCTGACTACCTGCCATCCTTGCAGAAGGAACTGGTGGAAGTGATCCGCAAATACGTCAACATCGGCAACGACGACGTACACGTGGCACTGGAGAGCCAGGGCAGCTGCTCGATTCTGGAACTCAACATCACCCTGCCAGATCGCTGAGTCGATCCGGCAGGAACGACGGCGGCTCAGGGCCCTTCCGACACCGGAGGGGCCCTGAGCCGCCGTTGGCATTTGTTACGAGGCTGTTTTAATGCCGTTGTCCAACGTCCAAATCATTCATCAGGACGCCGCCGTACTGGTGGTGAACAAACCCACCCTGTTGCTCTCCGTCCCTGGCCGGGCCGACGACAACAAGGACTGCCTGATCACCCGCCTGCAGGAAAACGGCTACCCGGAAGCGCGTATCGTCCACCGCCTGGACTGGGAAACGTCGGGGATCATTCTGCTCGCCCGCGACGCCGACACCCACCGCGAGTTGTCGCGCCAGTTTCATGATCGCGAAACCGAAAAGGCCTACACCGCTTTGGCCTGGGGTCAGCCGGAACTGGACAGCGGCAGCATCGACCTGCCGTTGCGCTACGATCCACCGACCAAACCACGGCATGTGGTCGATCATGAATCAGGCAAGCATGCGCTGACGTTCTGGAAGGTTCTGGAACGTTGCGGCGACTGGTGCCGTGTCGAACTGACACCGATTACCGGCCGCTCGCATCAATTGCGCGTGCACATGTTGTCGATCGGTCATCCGCTGCTCGGTGACGGGCTCTACGCCCACGAGCAAGCGCTGGCGGCCTGGCCCCGCCTGTGCCTGCACGCGAGCATGCTCAGTTTCACTCATCCGCAAAGCGGCGAGCGCCTGCGCTTCGAGTGCCCGGCACCCTTCTGAATCGCGTCTGCCTCTGAAAGCCCTTCCTGATGAAGGGCTTTTTTTTGTCCTGTCAAAATCCCACCGGCAATAGATTGACGTAAAGAACTGTCATAAAATTGTAATCAATTATAAATTTTGGCACCTCGACATCAGGCAGGAGGCCTTTTCCCGTGTTATGCAGTAAAACGCTCCAATCCGAATATCCAATCATCTATGCATTCGGTAACACTACCCTGCACCTGAGCGAACCACCCAGCATCCCGGCGCGCGAGGCCCTCGAGCAGCTGATAAAAAAACGTCGCGCGCGCAAACTGACCCGGGCCAGCGCACCGCTGTCCTCGTGTGAAACCCCGCTCTTTGCCAAGGTCCAGCCATTGGACACTTTCAAGGCAAAGGTGCGAGTGAGCCTGAACAAACCGCAACGCAACGGGCGCTTCGACTGGCCGCTCGAAGAGTTGATGAACTCCCTCGAAGCTCAGCGCCGGGGCGTGGATATGCCGCCATTGAAGGGCTATGGCTATACCCGCAGCAGGCTCGGCCTGACCGAGGAATTTTTCCTTCTGACTCACCTGCTCGAAGGCCATATTGATGGCGCTCAGTGCATCAGACGCAATCCCCAGAACATCGAAGCTTTCATCCTCGACGCGTTTCAACTGCTCAGCTCGCTGGCCAGCAAAAACATCACTCACATGGATTTCTGGGTGGGCAACATCATGGTGCCCGAGCAAACGCACAGGCCACTGAAAGCCATCGATTTTGAAAACTGCTTCGCCGGCCCGACCGCGCACTTGAGTGAAACGCTCGGTTTTCAATTGGGCTTTTTCTATCGTCGGGAAGTCTACAAATTCATTACCGAAGCCGCCTACGATCAACTGGTCGATCAATACCTCAGTGCGCTTCCCGATTTATCTCGAGACAAGTTCGAAGCGGTCTATCAGTCGAGCAAGCATGAAGACATCGGTCGCAAGCAACGCCGTGAAGTCTTCCTCAATGGCAGACTGATCACCGGTTGAGACCCTGCCAGGCAACACCTTGAAGCATGTGTGTGACCAGCAAATCGGCCGTCATGAATGGTGGGGCACAAGCGCATCGGTCATCACTCCTGACAATACCCGCGCAACCACGTCCCAATGGGGCGGAGTGATGCGTTAAACTCCCGCCCATTGCTGTCTGGAGCTTCTTATGCGCGAAGAGTTGAACCAAGGCCTGATCGACTTCCTCAAGGCCTCCCCTACCCCGTTCCACGCCACCGCCAGCCTTGTTCAACGCCTGGAGGCCGCCGGTTATGTGCGCCTCGACGAGCGCGAAACCTGGCACACGGAAGCCAATGGTCGTTACTACGTCACCCGTAACGATTCCTCGATTGTCGCGATCAAGATGGGCCGCAACTCGCCGCTGCACGACGGCATCCGTCTGGTCGGCGCCCACACCGATAGCCCGTGCCTGCGGGTCAAGCCACAACCTGAACTGCAACGCCAGGGCTTCTGGCAGCTCGGTGTCGAAGTCTACGGCGGCGCGCTGTTGGCGCCGTGGTTCGACCGCGACCTGTCGCTGGCCGGCCGCGTCACCTTCCGCCGCGACGGCAAAGTCGAGAGCCAGCTGATCGACTTCAAGGCCCCGATCGCGATCATTCCCAACCTGGCCATCCACCTCAATCGTGAAGCCAACCAAGGCTGGGCCATCAACGCCCAGACCGAACTGCCGCCGATTCTCGCGCAGTTCGCCGGTGACGAGCGCGTGGACTTCCGCGCGGTACTCACCGATCAACTGGCTCGCGAACACGGCCTCAACGCCGACGTGGTGCTCGATTACGAGCTGAGTTTCTACGATACCCAGAGCGCTGCGGTCATCGGCCTGCATGGCGACTTCATCGCCGGCGCACGCCTCGATAACCTGCTGTCGTGCTACGCCGGCCTGCAAGCCTTGCTGACCGCCGACACCGAAGAAACCTGCGTACTGGTGTGCAACGACCACGAAGAAGTCGGCTCCTGCTCGGCGTGTGGCGCCGACGGCCCGATGCTGGAACAGACCCTGCGCCGTCTGCTGCCGGAAGGTGACGAATTCGTACGCACCATCCAGAAATCCCTGCTGGTTTCGGCCGACAACGCCCACGGCGTGCACCCGAACTACGCCGAGAAGCACGACGCCAACCACGGCCCGAAACTCAACGCCGGCCCGGTGATCAAGGTCAACAGCAACCAGCGCTACGCCACCAACAGCGAAACCGCCGGTTTCTTCCGCCATCTGTGCATGGCCGAAGAAGTGCCGGTGCAAAGCTTCGTGGTGCGCAGCGACATGGGCTGTGGCTCGACCATCGGCCCGATCACCGCCAGCCACCTGGGCGTGCGCACGGTTGACATCGGCCTGCCGACCTTCGCCATGCACTCGATCCGCGAACTGTGCGGCAGCCATGACCTGGCCCACCTGGTCAAAGTGCTGAGCGCGTTCTACGCCAGTCGCGAATTGCCGTAGCAAGCAGCCGGGATCGCAGCGTGGAGCTGCGACCCCCCGGCCCGTAAAACCGGCTCATTTCTGATACACATCAGCACCGTCCATCGAAAACCCACCTAGACTTGAATCATTCCCTTCGACAAGGCTGTCGCCATGATCTCGATGTCTGCGTTTCACTCCATGCTCATTCCCATCCTCGGCGGAATGATTCTGCTGGCCATCGGTTTCAACTTCCGTGACAAGAACGCCGGTGTGTTCGCCATGTGGATCGGCATGCTGATGATCCTGGCCACCGTGGTCTACAAGATCCTCGCCAAACTCAACGAATAAATCCGCGCCCGGCTCGCATTGAATCTGGCGGGCTCGTACACTCGCCCGATCCGCCCATTGCGAGGTTGACCGCCTAGTGTTCGCTCGTCTTTTTGCTCTGCCCTGCCTGTTTCTCGTCTGCCTGATGACCCTGATGTCGCCGGCGCCCGCCGACGCTGCCGGTCTGCCGGGACTGCTCACGGGGTCCGGCAAGGCCCAGCCCGAGGCTCAGGAACCGCTCGGCCAGTCGCTGGACGAAGTCATCAAGTCGCTGGAAAACGACAAGCAACGCGCCCAGTTGCTGACCGACCTGAAAAAACTGCGCGATGCCACGAAAAAAGCCCAGGCCAGCCCCGAAGAAGGTGTGCTGGGACTGATCGGCGGCACCCTCGCCACTTTCGAAAAACAGTTCACCGGCGCCGACAGCCCGCTCAATCGCTGGTCCGCCGAATTCGACATGGCCCAGGACGAGCTCAAAGGCCTGATGCTGCCGGCCAGCGAATGGCTGCCGATCATCTTCGCCTTCGCCGTGATCCTCGCGGTCTGGAGCCTGCTCGCCGCCGCGCTGATCTGGCTCGGCCACCGGGTACGCATGCGCTTCGGCCTGACCGAAGAACTGCCGCAAAACCCCCGGGCCCTCGACATGCTGCGCTTCGCCCTGCGCAAGCTCGGACCCTGGCTGATCGCGTTGGTGATCACGGTCTACATGAGCTACGCACTACCCTCGTCACTGGGCAAAAGCCTGGCGATGGTGCTGGCTTACGCGCTGGTGGTCGGCACCTGCTTCTCGGCCATCTGCGTGATCGCCTTCTCTGTACTCGACGGCCCGCACCGCCATCGCGCGCTGTACATCCTGCGTCACCAGGCCTTCCGCCCGTTGTGGCTGATCGGCAGTTTCGCCGCCTTCGGTGAAGCCCTGAGCGATCCGCGACTGGTGGCCGGCCTCGGCGTGCACCTGGCCCACACCGCCGCCACCGTCGCCAACGTGCTCGCGGCGCTGTCGACCGGCCTGTTCATCCTGCGTTTCCGCCGGCCGATCGCCCACCTGATCCGCAACCAGCCCCTGTCCCGCCGCCTGACCCGCCGCGCCCTCAGTGACACCATCGAAATCCTCGGCACCTTCTGGTACGTCCCGGCACTGGTGCTGGTGGGCATCTCCCTGTTCGCCACCTTCGTCTCCGCCGGCGACACCAGCACCGCCCTGCGCCAGTCGCTGATTTGCACCGTGCTGCTGGTGTTGTGCATGGTCATCAACGGCCTCGTCCGCCGCCACGCCCTCAAACCCCAACGCGGACCGAAACGCCACGCGCTGTATTCCGAACGCCTGAAAAGCTTCTTCTACACCCTCGCCCATTTGCTGGTGTGGCTGGCCTTCATCGAACTCGGCCTGCGGGTGTGGGGCATGTCGCTGATCGGCTTCACCGAAGGCGAAGGCCACGACGTCAGCGTCAAACTGTTCAGTTTGATCGGCACGCTGATCTTCGCCTGGCTGATCTGGATCCTCAGCGACACCGCCGTGCACCACGCCCTCACCCGCTCTCGCAAAGGCCTGGCCAACGCCCGCGCGCAAACCATGATGCCGCTGATCCGCAACGTGCTGTTCGTGGCGATCTTCATCATCGCCCTGATCGTCGCGCTGGCGAACATGGGCATGAACGTCACGCCCCTGCTGGCCGGTGCCGGCGTGATCGGCCTGGCCATCGGCTTCGGCGCCCAGTCGCTCGTAGCCGACCTGATCACCGGCCTGTTCATCATCATCGAAGACTCTCTGGCCATCGATGACTACGTCGACGTCGGCGGCCACCTGGGCACCGTCGAAGGCCTGACCATCCGCACCGTACGCCTGCGGGACATCGACGGCATCGTCCACACCATCCCGTTCAGCGAAATCAAAAGCATCAAAAACTACTCCCGCGAATTCGGCTACGCGATTTTCCGCGTGGCGGTGCCCTTCAACATGAGCATCGACGAAGCCATCAAACTGATGCGCGACGTCGGCCAGAAAATGCGCACCGACCCACTGCAGCGACGCAACATCTGGTCGCCACTGGAATTTCAGGGCGTGGAAAGCTTTGAATCCGGCAACGCGATATTGCGCGCAAGGTTCAAGACCGCACCGATCAAACAGTGGGAGGTTTCACGGGCGTTCAATTTGTCGCTGAAACGGCATCTGGACGAGGCCGGGCTGGACCTGGCGACGCCGAGGATGAATGTGCAGGTGATCACGGCGGGCGGTGGAGTGGAGACTGAAAAATAGTTACCGAATAAACCCCAATCGGAATGCACTTCGATTGGGGTCCTTTGATTTGGGCTTACCCTTTGAATCCGGGCATCCCGTTCTCCGCACGCCAGCTCTTCAGCGTTTGGAGTATTCCTTCAGGGCTATCATCTTCGCCATCCAGCGGATAATAAATAATTCCATTACCCCTTGGGAGATCCACTGCAGCGTCAAACTTTTCAACAAGGACCATGTATTCTCTTTCACTGCAGCTGGTTACATAACAGAGACCTTTCAAAAGCTCAAGAAACTCTGACTCCGTATAGTCTTCGAGTTTACGATGCATTTCTTTCTCCTCCACTAGCAGAATGAACTTCCACGTGCTGCTTAGGTGTCAACAATCTTAAGTTATCCATATCGTAGACCGCACCTCCATTCTTGATGAAATCCAGATGATGAATTTCATAAACTTTATTACCGCCTACCTGCTCACCAGGAATGGTAAATGGAGAATGGCCGCGCATTAACCGCTCTCTATTGGTATTGCCAAATTGTGAAGAGAGCTCGGAGTCTGCCCCTACTGCTTTCCAGAAGGACTCTCTGAACGTACTGAAATCGCTGAACTGCCGACCTCTCAATTGCTCTGCAATCTGCGCCGGAATCGCCGCACCATTGCCTTGCGAAGCCGCCTCGAGCCAACCCGTCGCCACTGGCTCTCCGTACCCGGAAGCAATCCCGGAATCGTTTCGCGGATCCCGGAACATGATGTATTGCGGGGGGATGCCGGAATCCGGTGGAAAAACCAGAATCCAGTCATTGAAATCAAAATCACCCAGATCAGGATGACGATCAATTCGCCCCTCGACAGGGACGATGTCGCCGCCGGTATATTGCGCAGGATCCGGTTCGGGAACGGGCAATACAGTCGAACTGTCAGCGGGCGTAATTGACGGCGTCCATACCAATGTTTCTGATGGAATGTCGGTAGTCGTCGCGCGATAGGTGTTGTCCTGCGGGTTGTGAACGGCAGCAATCACCGGCACGCCGGTGGGAAACCTGACGCCATCGACTGGAATGACCAGCAGCTCGGTGTGATCGCCCTCGCCAGCTCTGGAATTGACACGCACGGGCAAATCCAGAGAACCACCGGTAGCCGCGAGCTGACCCAAATCTGGCACGGGACCGGACAGCAGATCGGACAACGGCACGCTGACCAGAAACCGCTTGGGCAGCTCACCGTTTCCCAGAGCGGGCGAGTAAACCAGTGCTGCAACACCCACCATCAAACCCGACACCGTGCCCGCGGCCAGAGCGGATAATCCGGTCGCCGCGGAGCGGATGGCCGCCCGCAATCTCGACCTTGCGCTCTCGCGGATGGAAACCGGCCCGGTCGACGTCGAAAATACAAGTTGCGGATTCCAGGCAGCGCCCTGCAAATGGAAGGCTTGCGCCTCCCGGCGCGCCCGATCCGCGTCGCGCAATCGATCCTCAAGCAGTTGCCGTGCATGCTCATCGGCTTCACGTCGCGCCTGCTCTTCAGCCTTTTGACGAGCTTCATCAACGGCCGCCAGCCGGGCGATTTCTGCCGCTTGCGCGGCTACACGCGCCTGTTCCTCGGCCGCACGCCGAGCCTGATTCTGCGCAGCGATGCGCGCCTGCTCATGTGCAATTCGATTGGCCTCTTGCACCTGCACAGCCGCGATTACATTCCTGACCGTTGCGGACTGACTGTTCAACTAGCCGATGCCTTCTACCAGCAACTTGGCATTGAACAACTCGCTATAGGCCTGGCGAACGCTGACGTTACCGCCACGCCGATTGACCTGCGGTAACCGACCGCCATTGAAAAACGTTTCGACCTGCGCATGGCCAAACCGCTGAATCGCAATGTCCTTCGCCGCGATCAGCGCACCAAACTTTCTGGCGATCAGCGCATCCCGGAAACGCAGCTCACGCGCCAGCGTGTCCAAGGGAGGCAATAAACTCGAATCACCGCCAGCCCTGACCTGGGCAAGTTCAACTTCAAGGATCTGAGGCAGACTTCCGGAAAATGCCTTATAGGTATTTTCCATATCCAGTATTTCCCCCAAGGGGGCAAAATCAATTGCCGGCCCGGAGCCATCACCGAGACCTAAGTAGTGCACATAAACATCTTGATTGTCCGGCCTCACGATTGAAGCTGGAAGCTCAATTCCACGCCGTGCCATAAATACATTCCTCCTTGAATTAAATGCGGTGCTCGACAACCGGAAACAAATTCAAACATTGCGTCCAGCGCCTGGAGAAATGTATGGAAATAACAACCACGGACTGCGGTATATATGTACCTCGCACAAAAAAATCTGTCGCGTCAGATGCAGCCGAACAACAAGTAGGAAACGTCCAGAAATTAAAATCCGGATTCGCCCAATTGAAAAAATCCAACTCAAACAGCAAAACCAACGCTTAAGAGGCACATATCCAGAACACGATGAGCGTTAGCTCAAGAAAAGCTCTTGACGTGCCGGCCCCATCGGAAGGCTGAGTGGAGGGATTGATCCGGAGGTGGGAGCGCAGCGACCGTGCGGCGCAGCCGCATGCATCGAGAGGAGGTGCAGCGAAGCAAACCGTAGGCGATGCCCCCGGATGAATCCCGTAACGAAGGAACACCGAGCCAAAGCGAGGTGCCGAACGCCGGGGCCCAGCGTTTTTGGTTACTTTTTTGGCGTTTGAAAAAAGTGACTCGCCGTAAGGGCGAAACCCTAAGAAGCCGTTACCGCAGCAACGGATATTCACACAAAGCGATCAAACCACATCAACCCCAACGTGTATCGCATCATGCCGCCAAAACTCCAGATCACAATCAATCAACCGCCCAGACTGATCATAATTAACCCGAGCAATCCTCAACCCCGGACTCCCCACTGACACCCGCAACGCCGCCGCCGCATCGACCGATAAAGACGTAGGCACAATCTCGAACCGCACCCGCCCATAGTGCAAATCGTAATGCCGCGCATAAAGCTCGGTAATCGACTGATTCAAATCAAACTCCAGAATCCCCGGAAAAAACTGCGGATTCAGATAATGCTCCACATACAACACCAGCCGCCCATCGATCCGCCGCGACCGGCAAATCTGAATCACGCTCGACAACGCCGGCAATTGCAACCACGCACAGACCGCCGCTGACGCCGGCTGCAAGCGCGCCGAAATCACCTCGGTCGACGGCACCCGCCCCTGCGCACTGACCATCGCGTGAAAGTGACTGCGCTGCATCAGGTTATAGGCCAGACGCGGTGGCGACACGAACCAGCCCCGCCGCTCCTCGCGATAAATCTGCCCTTGCGCCTCCAGCTGCAACAAGGCTTCCCGTACCGTAATCCGCGTCGTGCCGAACAACTCACTGAGCTTGCGCTCGGCCGGCAACTTGCTCCCCGCCGCCAGCAACCCATGGTCGAGTTGCTCCTGAAGGATCTGGCCAATCGCTGTCACCGCTTTTGTTGCCTCATCGCGCATCAACGTTACCTATCTGGACTAGACCAGCACTGTTTCGGGGCAAAACCGCACAGCTATTGCGCCGTTTGGTCATGTTGCAAGCCTAGGCAGTGCAGATGACCGAGAGATGACAAAACTACCGAACGGTCGCCCTGACAACTTGCAATACATCGGCCAAGTCCCTTGCCCACCGGGACTTTGCGGGTGGTCTACGCTTAGCGGGCAGCCGTCGATACAGGAGAAATAAAACGCGGGTCAGGTATCCGCCGACATCAAAGTGTCATCCAGCCCCCCTACATTGGCTCAGGTATTGCTGACCTAGACCAACACAATCCGCAATCGCAGCGTTGAACACGACCAAGGAGCTTCGGAATGAAACAGCTTTTCCTGGCAACACTGTTAGGCTCGACCATTGCCATGTGCACCGCCGCCATGGCGGCTGATGATCTGAAAACCCTCGAAGCCGCTGCGAAAGCGGAAGGTGCCGTCAACAGCGTCGGCATGCCCGATGACTGGGCCAACTGGAAAGGTACCTGGGAAGACCTGGCCAAGAAATACGGCCTGAAACACATCGACACCGACATGAGTTCGGCCCAGGAAATCGCCAAGTTCGCCGCCGAAAAAGACAACGCCACCGCCGACATCGGCGACGTCGGCGCGGCCTTCGGCCCGATCGCGGTCAAGCAAGGCGTGGTGCAACCGTACAAGCCGAGCACCTGGGATCAAGTGCCGGACTGGGCCAAGGACAAGGACGGCAACTGGGCACTGGCCTACACCGGCACCATCGCCTTCATCGTCAACAAGAAGCTGCTGCACGGCTCCGAAGTACCGACCAAATGGGCTGACCTCAAGGGCGGCAAATACAAGGTTTCCATCGGTGACGTGAGCACCGCGGCCCAGGCTGCCAACGGCGTACTTGCCGCTGCGCTGGCCAACGGCGGCGACGAGAAAAACCTCCAGCCTGCCCTGCTGCTGTTCGCAGACATCGCCAAGCAGGGTCGCCTGTCGATGGCCAACCCGACCATCGCCACCATGGAAAAAGGCGAGATCGAAGTCGGCGTGGTCTGGGACTTCAACGGCCTGAGCTACAAGGCCAAGATGGCCAATCCGGATGACTACGTGGTGCTGATCCCGTCCGACGGTTCGGTGATTTCCGGCTACACCACCATCATCAACAAGTACGCGAAAAACCCGAACGCCGCCAAGCTGACCCGCGAATACATCTTCAGCGACGCCGGCCAGACCAACCTCGCCCGCGGCAACGCCCGCCCGATCCGCGCCGAGCACCTGCAACTGCCGGAAGACGTGAAAGCCAAGCTGCTGCCGAACGATCAGTACAAGAAGGTCACCCCGATCAAGGACGCCGATGCGTGGGAAAAAACCTCCAAGGCCCTGCCGCAGAAGTGGAACGAAGAAGTCATCGTCGAGATGAAGTAAGTCGGTAGATCCCCACTGGGTCTGACGCAAAACCCTGTGGGAGCGGGCTTGCCCGCGATGGCAGTTTCACATTCAACACATGAGTTGAATGACATGACGCCTTCGCGGGCAAGCCCGCTCCCACAGGATCCGTGTTGATTTCGAGTTTTCCGATTTATTGTTTCGCGGAGTTTTTGCCCCTATGAAGCACACCGTCATCCTTGTCGTGCTCGACGGCCTCAACTACGAGGTCGCGCGTCACGCCATGGGGCATCTGCAGGCTTACGTTGGCGCAGGACGCGCCGCGCTCTACCAGTTGGAGTGCGAGCTGCCGGCCCTGTCCCGACCGCTTTACGAATGCATCCTCACGGGCGTACCGCCGATCGACAGCGGCATCGTCCACAACAACGTCTCGCGCCTGTCCAACCAGCGCAGCATCTATCACTACGCCCGTGATGCCGGTCTGAAAACCGCCGCTGCGGCGTACCACTGGGTCAGCGAGCTCTACAACCGCTCGCCGTTCGTGGCAGCACGGGATCGGCATACCGATGACCCGACGCTACCGATCCAGCACGGCCACTTTTACTGGAACGATCACTATCCGGATTCGCACCTGTTCGCCGACGCCGAAAACCTGCGCCTGCGCCATGCACCGGACTTTCTGCTGATCCACCCGATGAACATCGACGACGCCGGGCACAAGCACGGCCTCGACACCCCGCAATACCGCAACAGCGCGCGCAGCGCCGACATCATCCTCGCCGACTACCTGCAAGGCTGGCTCGACGCCGGTTGCCAGGTGCTGGTGACCGCCGACCACGGCATGAACAACGACCGCTCGCACAACGGCCTGCTGCCGGAAGAACGCCAGGTGCCGTTGTTTGTACTCGGTGACGCCTTCAGCTTAAACACCGACGCCACGCCGAAGCAGACCGACATCTGCGGCACCGTCTGCGAACTGCTCGGCGTGCCCCACGACAAACCTGTGTGCCGGGAGTTACTCAAGTGAACTCAATGACTCGCGGTAAATGGCTGGCCGCCCTGTGCCTGGTGCCTTTCGCACTGTTCTTTATCGTGTTCGAAATCGCCCCGCTGATCTGGGTGATGATCAACAGCCTGCAATCGGAAGAATTCGGTTGGGGCTTCACCAACTTCAGCAAGATCTTCAGTTCGAAGTTCTATTTGCAGGCGATCCAGTACAGCCTCGAAATCAGTTTCTGGTCGAGTGTGTTCGGCATCATCATCGCGGTGCTGGGCGCCTACTCCCTGCGCCGGGTCGATTCGAAGCTGCGCAACTTCGTCAACGCCTTCGCCAACATGACCAGCAACTTCGCCGGCGTGCCGCTGGCGTTTGCGTTCATCATCCTGCTCGGCTTCAACGGCAGCATCACCATCATGTTGAAGCAGGCCGGGATCATCGAGGACTTCAACCTGTACTCGAAAACCGGGTTGATCATTCTCTATACCTACTTCCAGATTCCCCTCGGCGTGTTGCTGCTGTACCCGGCATTCGACGCACTGCGTGAAGACTGGCGCGAATCCGCCGCACTGCTCGGCGCTGACGGCTGGCAGTTCTGGCGCCACATTGGCCTGCCGGTACTGACCCCGGCCCTGCTCGGCACCTTCGTGATCCTGCTGGCCAACGCCCTTGGCGCCTACGCCACGGTCTACGCGCTGACCACCGGCAACTTCAACGTATTGCCGATCCGGATTGCGGCGATGGTCTCCGGCGACATTTCCCTCGACCCGAACCTGGCGAGCGCCCTGGCCGTGGTGCTGGTGGCGCTGATGACCCTGGTGACCGTCGTGCATCAACTGCTGCTGAAGAGGAGCTACCATGTCTCGCGCTGAATCCGGCCCGGCCGGCGTCTACCACCGCGTCGTGGTCTATCTGTTGTTCGCCATCCTGCTGCTGCCGCTGGTGGGCACGCTGATCTACTCGATCGCCAGCAGTTGGTCGGCCACCATCCTGCCCAGCGGTTTCACCTTCAAGTGGTATATCCAGTTGTGGAGCGATCCGCGTTTTCTGCACGCCTTCGGTCAGTCGCTGCTGGTGTGCGTCGGCGCGCTGATCCTGTCGGTGGTGCTGATCCTGCCGCTGCTGTTCGTGGTGCATTACCACTTCCCGAAACTCGATGCGCTGATGAACATCCTGATCCTGCTGCCCTTCGCCGTACCGCCGGTGGTGTCGTCGGTGGGCCTGTTGCAGCTCTACGGTTCCGGGCCGTTCGCGATGGTCGGCACGCCGTGGATCCTGATCGGTTGCTACTTCACCGTGGCGCTGCCGTTCATGTACCGGGCGATCACCAACAACCTGCAAGCGATCAACCTGCGCGACCTGATGGACGCCGCCCAACTGCTTGGCGCCAGCACTTTTCAGGCAGCTTTCCTGGTGGTGCTGCCGAACCTGCGCAAAGGCCTGATGGTCGCGTTGCTGCTGTCGTTCTCGTTCCTGTTCGGTGAGTTCGTGTTCGCCAACATCCTGGTCGGCACCCGCTACGAAACCCTGCAGGTTTATCTGAACAACATGCGCAACAGCAGCGGCCACTTCACCAGTGCGCTGGTGATCTCCTACTTCTTTTTCGTGCTGGTCCTGACCTGGGTCGCCAACATCTTGAACAAGGACAAAAGCGAATGAGCTATGTCAGCGTCCAACACCTTCAGAAAAACTACGCGGGCACCACGGTGTTCAGCGACATCAACTGCGAAATCAACAAGGGTGAATTCGTCACCCTGCTTGGTCCGTCCGGTTGCGGCAAATCCACCCTGCTGCGTTGCATCGCCGGGCTGACGCCGGTGGATGGCGGCAAGATTCTGCTCGATGGCGTCGACATCGTGCCGCTCACCCCGCAGAAGCGCGGGATCGGCATGGTGTTCCAGAGCTACGCGCTGTTCCCCAACATGACCGTCGAACAGAACGTCGCCTTCGGCCTGCGCATGCAAAAGGTCAACGCCGACGACAGCCACAAGCGGGTTGCCGAAGTGTTGAAACTGGTTGAACTCAACGATTTCGCCAGTCGCTATCCGCATCAGCTGTCCGGCGGCCAGTGTCAGCGTGTCGCCCTCGCCCGTTCGCTGGTGACCCGTCCGCGCCTGTTGCTGCTGGATGAACCGCTGTCGGCCCTCGATGCGCGAATTCGCAAACACCTGCGCGAACAGATCCGTCAGATCCAGCGCGAACTTGGCCTGACCACGATCTTCGTCACACACGATCAGGAAGAAGCCCTGACCATGTCTGACCGGATTTTCCTGATGAATCAGGGAAAAATCGTACAAAGCGGCGATGCCGAAACCCTCTACACCGCACCGGTCGACGTATTCGCCGCCGGCTTCATCGGCAACTACAACCTGCTGGATGCCGAGAGTGCCTCCAAGCTGTTGCAGCGGCCGATCAATCACCGCATCGCGATTCGCCCGGAAGCCATTGAACTCAGCCTCAGCGGTGAACCCGATGCGCAAATCCGCAGCCACAGTCTGCTGGGCAACGTGATCCGCTACCGCGTCGAAGCTCGGGGCGTGGAACTGGTGGTGGATGTGCTCAACCGTTCGGCGGCGGATCTGCATCCCGATGGTCAGCGCCTGTCACTTTCCATCGATCCCACCGCTCTGTGTGAGGTAGCCTGATGACTTTGCTGACACCCAAGAGGGAACTGAACTGATGGCCCTGGCAATTTTTGATCTGGACGAAACCCTGATCCACGGCGACTGCGCCACCCTCTGGAGCGAGCAGATGGGGCGCCTGGGCTGGGTCGATCCCGAGTCGTTCATGCGCCGGAACAACGAGCTGATGGACGCCTACAGCCATGGCAAGTTGCGCATGGAAGACTACATGGAGTTCAGCCTCGAACCCTTGATCGGCCGCACCCCGGAAGAGGTCGATCACTTGGTCGGGCCGTGGGTGGAAGACTTCATCGAGCCGATCATCTTCAGCGACGCGACCAAAACCATTGCTGCCCACCGCAAGGCCGGCGACCGGATTCTGGTGATCTCGGCCTCGGGTACGCACCTGGTCAAACCGATTGCCGATCGACTGGGCATCGACGAGGTGCTGGGGATCGAACTGGAAGTGGCGCATGGCGTTTACAGCGGCCACACCGTGGGCACCCTGACCTACCGCGAAGGCAAAATCACCCGCTTGCTGGAATGGCTGGATGCCGAAGAGGAAAACCTTGAGGGCGCGAGTTTCTATTCCGACTCACGCAATGATCTGCCGCTGCTGCTGAAAGTGGATTTTCCGCATGTGGTCAATCCGGATCCGGTCCTGCTTGCAGAGGCCGAGAAGTCCGGCTGGCCGATCCACCTCTGGAAGTAAGCGGTTGTCTTGTGGGAGCAAGCCTGCTCCCACAAGCATCAACGATCAGCTCAGGCTTTCGTCGATCACCAGCACCAGCTTCCCCGCCACCGTGTTGCTCGCCAGCTCGGCAAACGCAGCCTCGGCATCCTTGATAGGGAAGGTCTTGGCCAGTTGCGGCTTCAGGCGACCTTCGGAAAACAGTGGCCACACGTGCTGGCTCAGATCGCTGAACAGATCGGCCTTGAACTGATCTTCACGGCTGCGCAGGGTCGAGCCCAGCAGTTGCACGCGCTTGGCCAGCACCTGGGCCAGATCCAACTTCGCCTCGCGGCCGCCCATCAGGCCGATCAGCACCCATCGGCCGTCCTGAGCCATCAACTTAAGGTTCAAAGCCGAATAATTGCCGCCCACCGGATCCAGAATCACATCGAACGGCCCGAAATCCCGCAGGCTTTCCAGATCGTCGGTGCGAACCACCCCGCCCTGGGCCCCCAGCGATTCGCAGTAGGCCAGCCGCTCGGCCGAGCCGACGCTGACCCAGCAGGGATTGCCGAAAGCCTTGCACAGTTGAATGGCGGCTGAACCGATACCACTGGCTCCGGCGTGCAGAAGAACTTTCTCACCCGGTTTGAGCGCAGCGAGTTGAAACACATTCAGCCAGACGGTCGCGTACACCTCGGGCAACGCAGCGGCCTCGATCAGCGATACACCTTCCGGAACCGGCAGCACATGCCTTCCGTCGACGACCACCTCTTGCGCCATCCCGCCCCCGGCCAGCAAGGCGCAGACCCGGTCACCGACCTGCCAGGACGAGCCTGCGCCGACCTCGCTGATCACCCCGGAACACTCAAGACCCAGCACCTGGCTGGCACCTGGAGGGGGTGGATAAAGTCCAGCTTTCTGTAATAAATCCGCGCGATTGAGGCCCGCTGCCGCCACCCGGATGCGAACTTGTCCTACATCACATGTAGGACTTGGTTCATCAACCCATGCCACTTGACCTTCAACGCCTTGCAATGCCTTCACAGTGCCTCCATAGTGAGTCTGGACTGAGCCCGAAGATGTAGCGCCGGGCTTTTTGCATTATGCGACCGGCCCTGGGGTCTGAACGAACGCTGAACAGCAGTTATCGTACAGAGCGTAGAGGTACCGGCGACTTCAAAGACGGCCTAATATGCGTTATCAATTGTCCCCGCGTCGAATCAGCATGAAGCATCTGCTCCCCAGCACCGCCCTCGCTCTTTTCATCGGTATCGGTCTGTTGCCGGTGTCGGGCACCACATTCGCAGCCAACAGCTGGGACAAGTTGCAGCCTGATCGCGACGAAGTGATCGCCAGTCTGAACGTCGTCGAGTTGCTCAAGCGTCACCACTACAGCAAGCCGCCGCTCGACGATGCGCGCTCGGTGATCATCTACGACAGCTACATCAAGCTGCTCGACCCGTCGCGCAGCTACTTCATGGCCAGCGACATCGCCGAATTCGACAAGTGGAAGACCCAGTTCGACGACTTCCTCAAGAGCGGCGACCTCAACGCCGGGTTCACCATCTACAAGCGCTACCTGGACCGCGTGAAGGCGCGTCTGGACTTCGCCCTTGCCGAGCTGAACAAAGGCGTCGACAAGATGGACTTCACCACCAAGGAAACCTTGCTGATCGATCGCAAGGACGCTCCGTGGCTCAAGTCCACCGCCGAACTCGATGACCTGTGGCGCAAACGCGTCAAGGACGAGGTGCTGCGGCAGAAGATCGCCGGCAAAGAGCCGAAGCAGATCCAGGAAACCCTGACCAAGCGCTACAAGAATCAACTGGCGCGTCTGGACCAGACCCGCGCCGAAGACATCTTCCAGGCGTACATCAACACCTTCGCCATGTCTTACGATCCGCACACCAACTATCTGTCGCCGGATAACGCGGAGAACTTCGACATCAACATGAGCCTGTCCCTCGAGGGTATCGGCGCCGTGTTGCAGAGCGACAACGACCAGGTGAAAGTCGTGCGTCTGGTGCCGGCAGGCCCGGCCGACAAGACCAAGCAGGTTGCTCCGGCCGACAAGATCATCGGCGTTGCCCAGGGCAACAAAGAGATGGTCGACGTGGTCGGCTGGCGTCTGGATGAAGTGGTCAAGCTGATCCGTGGCCCGAAAGGCACCGTGGTGCGTCTGGAAGTCATCCCGGCGAGCAATGCGCCGAACGACCAGACCAGCAAGATCGTGCCGATCACCCGTGAAGCGGTGAAGCTCGAAGACCAGGCCGTGAAGAAGTCCGTGCTGAACCTGAAACAGGACGGCCGAGACTACAAGCTCGGCGTGATCGAGATTCCGGCCTTCTACCTTGACTTCAAGGCCTTTCGTGCCGGCGATCCGGACTACAAGAGCACCACTCGCGACGTCAAGAAGCTGCTGACCGAACTGCAGAAAGAGAAAGTCGACGGCGTGGTCATCGACCTGCGCAACAACGGCGGCGGTTCCCTGCAGGAAGCCACCGAGCTGACCAGCCTGTTCATCGACAAGGGCCCTACCGTGCTCGTGCGTAACGCCGATGGCCGGGTCGATGTACTTGAAGATGAAAACCCGGGCGCCTTCTACAAAGGCCCGATGGCGCTGCTAGTCAACCGTCTGTCCGCCTCGGCTTCGGAGATCTTCGCCGGCGCCATGCAGGACTACCACCGCGCGCTGATCATCGGTGGCCAGACCTTCGGCAAAGGCACGGTCCAGACCATCCAGCCGCTGAACCATGGCGAACTGAAACTGACCCTGGCCAAGTTCTACCGGGTTTCCGGTCAGAGCACCCAGCATCAGGGCGTACTGCCGGACATCGATTACCCGTCGATCATCGACACCAAGGAAATCGGCGAAAGCGCCCTGCCGGAAGCCATGCCGTGGGACACCATCCGCGCGGCGATCAAACCGGCGAGCGATCCGTTCAAGCCGTATCTGGCCCAGCTGAAATCCGAGCATGACACCCGTTCCGCCAAGGACGCGGAGTTTGTGTTCATCCGTGACAAGCTGGCCCTGGCGCAGAAGCTGCTGGAAGAAAAAACCGTCAGCCTCAATGAAGCCGAACGCCGTGCCCAGCACGCCGACATCGACGCCAAGCAACTGGCGATGGAAAACATCCGTCGCAAGGCCAAAGGCGAAGAACCGCTCAAAGAGCTGAAGAAAGAAGACGAGGACGCCCTGGCGGCCGCCGAGCCGGACAAGGTCAAACCGGAAGACGACGCCTACCTGAGCGAGACCGGGCGCGTGCTGCTGGATTACCTCAAGCTGAGCAATCAGGTCGCAAAGAAGTAAGGTGATGGCAATTTAATGCTGACGATCCCCGGATCGTCATCAAACAGTCATCATTCTGTCGTGCAATAAAGGACTGGGAGCTGTTCTCTTCATCGAGAACGCTCCCAGTCCTTTTTTTATCGCCAGAGATTGCCATGACCACGACCGAACAGCTGAGTGCCTTGAGCTCGATCCTGACTCAAAGCGGATTACACAGCCTGTTCCAGCCGATCATTTGCCTCTCTGAACGGCGCATTCTCGGCTACGAAGCCCTGACCCGCGGCCCGTCCAACAGCCCGCTGCATTCCCCCATCGCCCTGTTCGCCGTGGCCCGCCAGGCCGGACGCTTGAGCGAACTGGAAATCGCCTGCCGCCAAAGCGCCTGTCGCCGTTTCAACGAACAGCAGTTGCCGGGCAAGCTGTTTCTCAACGTCTCTCCCGAATCCCTGCTCGAAGCCGCGCACCAGCCGGGGCGCACGCTGCAGCTGCTGCAGGATTTTGGTATCCCGCCGAGTCAGGTGGTGATCGAACTCACCGAACAAACGCCGATCGATGACTTTCAGTTGCTGCAAACTGCGCTGCATCACTATCGGGCGATGGGTTTTTCGATTGCCCTCGATGACCTTGGGGCTGGTTATTCGAGCCTGCGCCTGTGGTCGGAGCTGCGGCCGGATTACGTGAAGATCGACCGGCACTTTATCGATGGCATTCATCAGGACGCATTGAAACGCGAGTTCGTCGGATCGATCCTGCAAATCGCCAAGGCCTCGCGGGCACAGGTGATTGCCGAAGGCATCGAACTGCCGGAAGAGCTGGCAGTGCTGACCGAGATGGGTGTGGATCTGGTGCAGGGATACCTGCTCGGCCGCCCTCAGGAACACCCGCCGCGCGATGCCCGCGCCTTGATGCCCAAGCACGACAGCAGCGCCGTCACATTGAACGATGAAGGCAGCGACCTCAGCGCCCTGCTCAACGATCAACCGGCCGTGAATCGCGACACACCGACCGCTACCGTACTGGAAGCCTTCCGCCGTCAGGCCAACCTGAACTCACTGGCGGTGCTCGACGAACAGGGTCAGCCATGCGGCATCGTTCATCGTCACTCGCTGTCCGATGCGCTGCTCAAACCGTTCGCCACCGACCTGTTCGCCCGCAAACCGATCAGCCGCCTGATGAACGACGACTTCCTCGCCGTGGAAATGAGCCAGTCGCTGCAACAGGTCAGCCGTCTGATCACCAGCCGCGCCCGGCAACGCATCGAAGAAGACTTCATCATCACCCTCAACGGCGGTTACCTGGGCCTGGGCCGGGTGATTGACGTGCTCAAACTGATCACCGAACTGAAAATCCAGCAGGCCCGCTATGCCAACCCGCTGACGTTGCTGCCGGGGAATGTTCCGATTCAGCAGTGCCTGACACGGTTGCTGCAACAGGGACGGGAGTCGGTCATTTGTTATGTCGACATCGACAGCTTCAAACCCTTTAACGATATCTATGGGTATGGGCGTGGGGATGAGGTATTGCTGTGTCTGGCGCAATGCCTCAACGAACGCGTCGACCCATCCCGGGATTTCGTTGGCCACATCGGTGGTGACGATTTCCTGCTGGTGCTCGGCCCGGAGGATTGGCGCAAACGGCTGAACCAATTGCTTGATGATTTCCAGAGCCAATGCCGGCGTTTCTACCGCCCGGAACATCTGGAGGCTGGGTGTTTTGTTGCGCCGAACCGCCAGGGCATTCGTCAGGAGTTTCCGTTGCTGTCATTGTCCATTGGCGTGGTGCATTTGCATCCCGAAGCGTGTGCGCAGCTGGATGCGAGTCAGTTGGCGGAGATGGCTTCGCAGGCGAAGCATCATGCGAAGAATGTTCCGGGGTATAGCGTGCATTTGATTGATAGCCTTTTCGCTCAGCCATCTACAGAAGCACTTACACTCGGACATCGGTGATTCGACATAACCGAATTCGTGCAACCAGCATCTTCACCCTATGAATGCCCCCAAAACTTACAAAATCGCAGCGACCACCAAGTCGCGCCTACCAAGTTGATAAGTCTTCTTGACTGGCTTTGTAAAGCTCGTCCATCCATGCTTCGGACAACTGAAAGTACATACCTTCGAAAAATGCCCTTGGATCATTCATCTCATCCCAGCCGTCTGGTAGCAAGGAGTGAGAGTATGGATCATGCTCCAGCACCTCTTGAAAGACATCACCACTTTCTTCAAGCGCCTCTCCCAAGACAGCAAACAAAACGAACTTATGCCGATGGCTCAGTTTCGAAAACCGCTTGATTACGTACCTGGATATTAAAATACTTCTGTCTGATGGATCCTCCGGATCGTATGCAGACAGCGTCTCACCCAAGCTCTCCTCGCGATCATATGTATCAAACCCACCGAGAAAGTGAGACAACCTTGGACGATAAGGAATATCAAGATAAGGATGCATCAACATTATGCTTTCTCTATCGGATAAAGAGCCCAAGGCTTTAGCGTCTCGAAATCAAATCTCATTTCAAAGCCGTTCATTTCAGAAATGTAGCGTGGATCAGATGGATCTGCAGGATTTGGCTCATATCCTTCACCAATATTTTCAGTTTCCATTCTCACTACCAGATTTCCCATACTATCCTCTCCCGTGAAGCGGGGCATTTTTCTGGATTCTCTCGTCACAGCCTCGTTATATGCATTCATCTGTGCTTTGTGGCTCAAAAATCGAGAACTATGAACTCCTCGGAATTTTTTAGATTTAGCAGCAGCCCCCAGGTTTAATTCTTTTTTATTATTAGCAGACTCTTCAACTTCCTGAAACTGAAGCTTCGCCCCTTGCATCACAAAAAACCCTATACCTTTACAAAAAAACAAAATCCTAGATAAAAAACCAACTTTACGACTCTGCTCAACCACAATACCAACTCCTCTCAAAACCACTTTCTTACCCAACGAATATCAAATAACACTAAAAACCCCAGAAACACTTAAATATTACTATGCGAAGCCTCACTAAAAAGTACAGAAATGTGCTTCAACCACGAATTTCCGTCTTGCCACTCATTCCAATAGCAATAACAACAACCATTTTTTTTCAGCAAAAAATCTCGAGTTTCATTTTCTGAAATTTTCATCGCCAAAAGAGAATCGATTTCCTTTACCACCTTCTCAAGTACGCGAGATTCCGAGTCCGCTATGAAAGATTTAACAACATCATCTGCCGAGTCAAACTCACACATCCAGTCCTCATGAAAATAGGCCCCGAGAAACTGAAAAAGGCTAGGAAAATCTTCAATTGTCATTTACAAACCCCGTCAAAATAAAGTATCCAAGCGGTGAAGTTGCATCTCGTCGCAACACCAATCTTATGCTAGACAAAGGTTCCAACCTTCCGCTCTGCCTCACTACACCCACCCCTGCAGGAGCAGAAACCTGTTCATTAATTACAAGTTTGCTTGCATTACCCTGCACAAAATTATCAATTGCCACCTTGTTGTTTCTAATAACATTCGAGAGTGCAGCTTCAGCTTCTGATCTATTTAGAAATGTTGACGCAATAGGTATGTTCGGCTCGGCCGCTAGCCTAGCCCTGAGTTGAGCCTCCGATCTATCTACATGTCTCGCAATAGCATGTCCACCGCGCGACTCATGGGCTTCTAAGCCTCCACCAGGAACAATTTCACTATAAGGTCCATCAGCAGCAATGGCTCCGGGGCAGTTGCAGCTCAATCCCAACGGATCCACCCACCCTGTCGGATTCGGCACGTACTGGTACTGATTCAGCCCACCCGCCAGCTTCACCGGATCCGGCGTCAGATACCGTCCCACGTCCGGGTCGTAATACCGGTGCCGGTTGTAATGCAGCCCGCTTTCGTCATCGAAGTACTGCCCCTGAAAGCGCAGTGGCTGGTTCAGGTAGTCCTCGGTCGCCAGTTCCAGTGAGGTGACCTTGCCGTAGGCGCTGTATTTGGCGGACCAGACGATGTCGCCGCTGTAGTCGGTCAGTTCCTGCGGGGTGCCGAGGTGGTCGAGCTGGTAGTAGAACGGGCAGGCGCGTTTCGGGCCTTTGCCGTCGAGCATGGCCAACGGGCGGAAGGTGCCGGGTTCGTAGATGAAGCTGCGGTGTTGGGTCGGGCTGCTTTCGGCGATCAGGTGGTCGCCTTGCCAGAAGAACTCGGTGGTCTGGCCGTCGACGGTTTTGCGGATGCGCCGGCCGAAGGCGTCGTACTGATAGGTGGCGCTGGTGCCGTCGGGACGGGTGAGGCCGATCAGGCGGTGCTGGCTGTCGTAGCGGTATTCGGTGACAAGGGTTTGTGCGCGGCCGCGGCGTTCGCGGATCAGGTTGCCGAAGGCGTCGTAGTCGTAATGACGATCGCCCTGCATCAGCAGGCGATTGCCTTTGATCTGTGGCGGGCCTGGACGGTCCTGCATCAGCAGGTTGCCGGCCGGGTCGTGGGCGAAGTTTTCCGGCACATCGTCGCGGGTGTGGCGTACGCGAATCAGCCGGTCGAGGGCGTCGTACGTGTAGCTGCGCTGGCCGTGGCGGGTGTCGGCGATGTGTTCGAGGTTGCCGTTGGCGCTGTAGGCAAAGTCGCGGCGGTACAGCGCGCTGCGTTGATGGCCTACGGCGTGGGACTTCAAGCGGCCCTGTTCGTCGTAGGTGTATTCGCTGAGCAGCAGGCCTTGCTGGCGCTGCTGTTCGCGGCCGTGCTGGTAGACGTGGCGGGTGAGCAAGGCGCCGTTGAGGTCGATCGCGGTCAGCGCGCCGCCCTTGGCGTAGTGGTAGTCGAGCTTGCTGTTGTCCGGCAGACGCATGCGAGTGAGCTGGCCGCAGGCATCGTAGGTGTAGCGCAGGGTGCCCCAGCCCTGATGCTCGCGCACCAGCCGGTCCTGCCGGTCGTATTCGAAGGCCAGCGGGTGATCCTGGCCGTCATCCACGCCGACCAGCCGACCGAGACGGTCATAGCGGTAGCTGACCTCGACCCCGTCCGGCAGGGTCTTAAGCAGCAGACGCCCAGCAGCATCACGTTGGTAGCCGGTGACCAGCGTCGAGCCGTCTTCACCGAACTCGGTCTTCTCCAGCAGATGACCGTTGCGGTCGTAGGCATACGCCGTGCGCCGACCATCGAAGCCGGTTTCCTGTCGGATCAGTCCGGTGGGCGTGTAGTCCAGCCGATACTTTTCGCCGGACTCGTTCTCGATTTCCGTCAGCAGCAGCTGCGCATGGTCGTAGCGGTACTGGACTCGTGTGCCGTCGGGGTTGATCCGCCGGCTGACCAAATGCAGGTCGTCGTCATACTCGTAGCGGGTGATCCGCCCCAGTTCATCGCGTTCGGCCGTGATCTGGCCGTAGGCGCTATAACTGAAGGCTCGAGTGGCGCCATTCGGCGAGGTGGTCTGGATCAGCCGGCCAACGGCATCCCATGCATGACGGGTGACCGCGCCATGCTCGTCCTGCGCCGTAATCCGCCGCCCTAGCGCATCGTAGGAAAACTTGCGAACCCCACCGTCCGGCAGACTTTCTTCGACCAGTTGGCCCAGGTCGTTCCACACGAACACATGCCGACCCGAATCCGGATAACGGATCGACAGCAACCGCCCCTGTGCATCGCGGTGGTAGTGGGTGACATGGCCATCGGGATCGACCGCTTCGGTGATGTCACCCTGGGCATTGCGCCGGTACGTCCACACCGCATCGCCACGTGAGCGGCTGTGCAGAAAACCGTTGCGGTACTCGTAGGATGTCGGCGCATCGTCCGGCGGAATCAGCGCGATCAACCGCCCGGCGTCGTCATAGCGGTACTCGGTGACCGCCCCCAGCGCATCCTGCTCGGCAACCATCCGGCCCGCCGAATCATAGGCCTTGAGCTGTTCGCCACCATCGGCGGCGACCTGACGCACCAACCGCGCGGTGTCGTCGTGGACGTAAGTTTCCTCAGTCCCATCGACGTACTGCACGGTGACCCGGCCAGTGTCATCCCAGACGTAACGCGTGTCCATCTGCGAAAACGACGCCCAGTGCCGCACGCAACGCGCCGCTTTGCCAGCGCGCTCCCACGCCCAGAAAAAGCTCGCGCCGCCGCTCAGTTGCCGTTGCAGGATGACGTGCCGGTCGTCGTAATCGTAACGCTCGGTCTCGCCGACGGCGTTCGACGCCTCGATCAGTCGATGGCGAGCATCAAAGCGGTAACTGACCAGCGTCTGCTCGGTACGCCAGGCAGACTCCCGAAAAACCTGATAATCGACCGCGATCAGATGCGCCCGCTCATAGCGCAGCAACAGGGAACGACCGGCCCCGTTATCGAGGCGCTCAACGCGATCCAAGCGGTCCCGCGTAATACGCAACCGGTTACCGTAGGCATCGCTGACAGCAGTCAGACGCCCAGCCCGAAAGTGATAAAACCGCGCCGAGTCCCCCGCCAGCGCAACAATCAGCTCCTCAGGCTCATCCCCGAGAAAGATCGCCGCTCGCGACAAGCTGTTGTGAATCGCCGGCCGCTCGACGCTCGGCAACGGAAACCGCGTGCGCCGGTTCTCGTGATCCACCCAGACCACCGAAGCGCCATCAACCTCCAGCCGATGCGCCAGCGAATGACCCCAGCCAAACCCCAACCCAACATCGATCTCGGCCGCGCTGGTGCGGTACAACCGGCTGAACTCGAACGGCAGCAGCCCATCGAGCACTCCATCAGTCAGCGTCAGCAATTCCTCACCGGTGACCATCGACACCGGACACCCGTTGGTGCAGGTCAGCGGCGCACAATCAGCGCTGTCACCGTTGGGGTTCTTCGCCTGATCCGGCGTGTCGTCATGGGGCTCGTCTTTTTTCAGGGAAGCATTACGCCGGGCATCCCAGCGCAATTGCATGCGGCCCTTTTTCACCCCGGCGGCGATGCCTCGTGCGGCGACGGTTTTGTACTGGTTCACGTAGCCGATGAAGGTGCTGACGATGCCGAACATCGCCTTCACCAGGCGCGCCACCGCCGACAGCAACTGAGCGCCACGATCCGCCAGACGCAAGGTCAGATACGCAATCCCCGCCCCAGCACCGACAAAGGTCAGCACAACGCCGATCAACACATCGATCAGCAGTTGAACCACCACCATCGATACCGCCTCGGCGGTTTTCCCGGCAATCACATTGGGAGGCAGCATTTCCAGCCAGAGGCTGGCAGTACGCAGCAACAAACACAGCGCCGCCTCGTCACTGACCAGTAACTGAAGCTTCTCCATCATTTCAGGCGCTGTTTCTGCCAACGCGATCAGCTGTGCGGCGCCACTGCCCAACCGCTCGGCAAACTTTCCGGGATCCTGGAGAATCTCCGACAGCAACCCGATGCTGTCCCACACCCCCTCGATCGCCGCCCAGCTCCCGGCCAGCATGCCGTTCCCTGCCGCAGTGGCCACCGACTGCGACCACTGCGGCTTGAAACCCTGCCATTCGCTGCGCAGCCAACCATCCAGCTGCCGGGTCAGGCCAGCGTAGGATTCGAACAGCGCATCAACCTGCTTCTCGCTGGCCTCGCCGTGCACCACCACCCGGTAGAACTTGCCCGCCTCACCGGTGAACTCCCCTTTGCCCTGAGCATTGAGGGTGACCGACTCGACTGCACCGCCCTCCACCGCCACCACATCGACAACGATGTCGCCCAACGGAATGTCGTACGCCGACTCGAACTTGCTCTCGATCTCCATCGGCCCGCTTTCCGGGCATTGCACGACCGCAGAAGAAAAACGGCCGTCGTCTATCGCAACCGCCGTGCTGCGCTCGCCGAAACGGATGATCCGCTCCATCCCCATCAGCGACGGCAGATCGGCCGTATGACTGACAGTGTCTGCCGAGCGGCTGAGCCAGTGCTTCAGCTGTTCGCGATAGAGATCGAGGGTGCGGGGAAAGCTGTCGAGTTCTTGCTCGATGCGGGTGACGGCATCCATCAGCGCATTCCCATGCGCATGGCGAAACGAAAAACCGGGTCAAACATGTGCGTTCCCTCGCGCAAAAATCAGGCGAGGGACTTTGCGGGGGATCAAACAGAAAAGAAGTCAGGCGAGTAGGCGGAGGATGTAGGAGAAGTCTGTAACTGATCTTTATCGAACTGCAGACGCAAAAACGGGGCGGGAGGTTTCCCTCACGCCCCGTTCACGGAACAGATGATTTGCTTATCGAGAAGCGTCTCGGCCGGCCAGCTCTTTCAACTTGAGCTCCGCCAACGGATGCCCGGCCTTCGCGGCCATGGTCCACCAGCGAGCGGCCTCCGAAGGATCTGGCGCTTTGCTCGGCGTACCTGCAAGACTGATGACACCGACTTGATACGCCGCCTTGCCATCCCCGGCCAGCGCAGCCAGTCGCAACAACCGCACACCTTCTTCACGTGCGCCCAGGCCAACCCCGCGAAACGTCAGGATGTGCCCGTAAAAACTTTGCGCACCGACATCGCCCAGGTTGGCCATGCGTGCAAACTGTCCTTCGAGCCAGCGCCAGCCGCGGGGCTGACGGACAAACCACGACCAGTGAAACAGCCTACGGGCCAGCCAGTAACTTGCCCGCGCCTTGAGTCGTAAAAACACTCAGGCCTCCGCCGATTCCGGGTACTCGTACTCAAACACCCGCACCACTTCCGAAGCATGCCAGGAGGCGGCGGCAACGCCGTCGGACGGCCCGGAAAAGCGCCCCAGACGCTCGACACACTCAAAGAAACCGGTGCGTGGCAGGCGGCTGGCACCCTGGCTGATCACCAGCGAGCTGCGCAACGGTTGTTCGGCTTTCGCGTCCAGTGCGGCGAGATGCTCAAGTGCCGCGGTCAATGTCTGCATGGCCGGCGTGGGCAGTTGCAGGCGTTCAAGCAAGGCTCGATAAGTCAAAAGATGGCGCTGCCTGCGCGCCTGATCCAGCTCCCCCAGCAATCCGTCCCAATGTTGACGACTGATGCGTACGCTCACGATTGTTCCCTCCACCCTGGCACCGTCAACTCCCAGGCCAGGCTGCGGCGAATCGCGGCGTCGGGCAGACGCTCGCCACTTTCGATCATGGCCAGGTAAGACGGGCTGATGCCTACCGTGCGGGCCAGCGCCTCGATGGCGATGCCCTTCCCTTCGCGCAAACTGCGTAACTGATCCAGACCTGGAAGAATCGGGTCCGGGGTTGCCGCAAGCGGCGCTGGAGCCAGTTGCGACGGTGCTTCGTTGATGCCTGCTGCTTTCAGTAGAGCCTGATACTGAGCCCATGGCAGAACCGCATATTCGGGCTCGCCATCGCGTGCAATTATCTGAATATCCATGACTACCCCGTAGGACAACAACACTTAGCGAGTCGGCACTTTTCCCTAGAAGTGTAATCCTAACAGCGGCCAAGGTCGTGGGGGGTATCTATCTGTGTACGAGGCTGTCGCGATTCAGGACTTTTTCGGCCCCTGAAGCTGAAGTTGCTCGGGTGTATCGGGTAAACGCTCGACCACTCTGAGCTTTTCCGGAGCCTGGCGCTGGCGCCACAGGCGGAAGGCATTCAGTTCATCGTCGAGGGTTTTCATCAGCCAGGCGAGGACGGCGATGTCATCGAGCATGCCGAACATGGGAATGAAATCCGGGATGGCGTCCACCGGACTGAGGAAGTACATCAGACCCGCCACCACCGAAACGATGGCCTTGGCGCTGATCGCACGGTACTCGCCGCGCCAGTACGCCAGACACAACGCCTGCAACAGACGCAGATCGTCCTTCAGCTTGCCGAGACGATTGCCCTGAGCAGCGCCTTTGCTGGCCACGGCGAACAACAAGGTCGGCAAGCGACCTCGAGCCAGCAGGCGTCCGGCCAAAGGCAGGAATCGGGCGAAATTCCACGGCGCTTTCATTTATTTCTCCCGTTGAAATGTTATCCACACAAATTGTGGATAACCTTGTGAACAGAGCTGCATTTCAGCGCTGAGAGCCCCGTTCCATAAGGGCTACGCTCAGATCGGGCGTTTTTTACTCACATAAAAAATCCCAATATTTCATTGACTTGGCGGTCCCGGGCGTCTAGCGCGGGCAACCTTAAAGTCTAGGACTGCCATGACCGGCATCGGTTCGGTCTGTTTACGCCGACCATCGTCCAGATGCAACAACGCCCCGCATAAGCGAGGCGTTGTTGTTGAAACCGGCGCAGATTACTTGGCGGCGGCGTCTTCTTTGGCTGGATCCTTGATGGCCAGCAGTTCCAGGTCGAAAACCAGAACCGAGTTGGCCGGGATTGCCGGGCTCGGCGATTGTGCGCCGTAAGCCAGATCGCTAGGGATGTACAGCTTGTACTTCTCGCCAACGTGCATCAGTTGCAGGCCTTCTACCCAACCCGGGATCACACCGCTGACCGGCAGATCGATCGGGCTGCCGCGCTCGACGGAGCTGTCGAAAACGGTGCCGTTGGTCAGCTTGCCGGTGTAGTGAACGGTCACGACGTCGGTCGGCTTAGGCTGTGGGCCGTCGGCTTTCTTGACCACTTCGTACTGCAGACCGGAAGCGGTGGTGGTCACGCCGGCTTTCTTGCCGTTTTCTTCGAGGAATTTCTTGCCGGCGGCTGCCGACTCTTCGCTCATCTTGGCCATGCGCTCTTCGGCACGCTTTTGCAGCGCGGCGAAAGCTTCGACCAGTTCTTCATCTTTCAGCTTCTGTTCTTTCTTGCCGACGGCATCTTCGATGCCCTGGGCTACCGCTTTGGAGTCCAGATCATCCATGCCTTCCTGAGCAAGGCTCTTGCCCATGTTCAGGCCGATACCGTAGGAAGCTTTTTGCGCCGGGGTTTTCAGCTCTACGCTGGTCTGCGAATCACAACCCGCGAGTACCAGGCTAACCAGGGCAACCGCCGCCGCCAACCGATGCTGTTTCATGCTATTTCCTTGTTCATGCGCCGAAAGGGCAATCGAGTAAAGCCGCGAGCTTATCAGGCCGCCACGACCAATGGCTACCGGCATGAGAGCAGGAATCTTCCGATAAGTTCAGGGATTAAAAAGCATTTGGCGAAAGGCACGATGAAGCTTCTGTCATCTTTCGCCGACAGCAATTGATGCCGCTTCCCACAACACTTGGCGTAATGGCCACTTGCCGCACATGACTCGGCTCAGGCATAACAGCGCAACAACTCGACAAGGATGTTCATCTTGCGCCTCTTATACCGTGTGCTGACGCTGATCGTGGTGCTGCTGGGACTGGTCCTGGCGGTGGTTCTTTACTATGTCGCCAATCCGAGATTGCCCTTCCCTGCGCCCGCAAAACAGGTGCATTACCTGAACCAGTGGACTGAGCAAGAGCGCCAGACCTACTACTTCACTCCGCAGGGAACGCAGGTCAAAGGCCTTCGTTACGAATGGTTTCAGGCGCTGGAGCTGCCATTCTCGCAGCAACGTTTTGCCTCCCCGGAATACCTCGCGCGCTTCGGCTTTCTGATCGATCCGCAGCAGAAAGCCACGCCGGACAACCCGGGGAATCTGCCGGTAGGTTTCGCCCGGCACCAGAATCCCGGCAGCGCCGAGCAATATCTCGACATCACGTGTGCGGCCTGCCACACCGGTGAACTGCACTTCAATGGCCAGGCAATCCGTATTGACGGCGGCTCGGCCCAGCATGTGTTGCCCTCCAGCGTTCCTACATTGCGCGGCGGCAGTTTCGGACAGGCATTGGTCGCCAGTCTTACCTCGACTTACTACAACCCGTGGAAATTCGAACGCTTCGCTCGCCACGTGCTGGGCAACGACTACGACGCCCGCCACGAACAACTGCGCAAAGACTTCAAACACTCACTGAACACCTTCATCAAAGTGGCCTGGAACGACACCCATCGCGGCCTCTACCCCACCGAAGAAGGCCCGGGCCGCACCGACGCGTTCGGGCGTATCGCCAACGCGACCTTCGGCGACGCGATTTCCCCGGACAACTACCGCGTGGCCAACGCCCCGGTGGATTACCCGCAACTGTGGGACATGTGGACGTTCGACTGGGTGCAGTGGAACGGTTCGGCGCAACAACCGATGGCGCGCAATATCGGCGAGGCTTTGGGCGTCGGCGCCACCCTGAATTTCTTCGACGCCAACGGCCAGCCGCTGCAGGGCGATGACCGCTATGCCTCCAGCGTGCGTGTGTGTGATCTGCACACGATCGAAGAAACCCTGCAAAAACTGCGACCGCCAGCCTGGCCTGAAGAGGTACTTGGGCTCGTCGACAAACCCTTGGCAGCCAAGGGGCGAGCCCTGTTCGCCGAGAATTGCGCCGGGTGCCACGTACCGCGCCAGACCCAGGACGGCGAGCGCTGGGTGCAACATCTGCGCATGCTCCCGGTGGACGTCATCGGCACCGACCCGAACTCCGCCAACAACATTGCCAATCACCGTTTCGACCTGACCGCCCTGCAATGGAACCCGGCGGAACTCGAACAAATGGACGTGAAGTTGCACCCCAAACCCAAGGAACCGCTGGACCTCAGCCAGCTGTCAGTGGCCAAGGGACTGGCTTACGTCACCGCCTTCGTGGAAAACCGTGCGTACCGTGAAGCAGGCGTCACCGCCGCCGAGAAACCACAGCTCGACGGCTTCGGTCTGCCGATCGGCGTTCGCGAAAAAGTTGCCTACAAGGCGCGTCCGCTTGCCGGCGTATGGGCCACGGCCCCGTTCCTGCACAACGGCTCGGTGCCGAGCCTTTATCAGTTGCTGTCGCCTCAGGACGAGCGCGCCACCACCTTCTATAAAGGCACCTTCGAATACGACCCGCGCCATCTGGGCTACCGCACCGAAGCCTTCACCAACGGTTTCCTGTTCGACACCCGCATCACCGGCAACCACAACAGCGGCCACGAATTCCGCGCCGGCGAGCGCGGCAACGGCGTCATCGGCCGACTGCTGCAGCCAGAAGAGCGCTGGGCGCTGCTGGAATACCTGAAAGTGCTGGGCGGCCCGCTGGAGGCGCAACTGCCATGATCTTCAATTCCTTCACAAGACCTTCGATACTGGCGCGTTTCTGGCTCTGGCTGGGACGGTTACTGGGTAAAACCCTGTTGATCCTGCTGGTGATCGGCCTGATCGGCTGGGCCCTGACCAGCGCGTGGTTCGCCTGGCAGCACCGTGGCCCGGTGTCGGCGCTGGAGCAGATTCCAGATGGCGAAGCCGCCATGACCCAGGACGTGATTCAGACCGCCGTGCGCATCGTCGATCAGCACCGCGAAAGCACCCGCTACCTGCGCGATGCACATGCCAAGGCTCATGGCTGCGTGAAGGCCGATGTGCAGGTGTTGCCGGATCTGGCTCAGGAATTGCGCCAGGGCGTTTTCAGCGAACCGGGCAAGCTGTGGAAAGCGACGATGCGCCTGTCCAACGGCAACGCCTATCCGCAATTCGACAGCATCCGCGATGCCCGGGGCATGGCGCTCAAATTGCTCGATGTGCCGGGCAAGCAGTTGCTGGGGGACCGTCAGGGGCTGCACGAGCAGGATTTCGTGATGTTCAGTCACCCGAACTTCTTTGTCAGCGATGTCGCCGAGTATCGTCAGAATGTGGCGGCGCAGGCTGACGGCAAGAAGGTCATGGCGTTTTTTCCGGGGTGGGATCCGCGCAGCTGGCAGATCCGGCATTTGTTCATTGCATTGGCAACCCTATCGCCACCGCCGGAAAGCCCGACCCGCACGACCTATTTCTCGGTATCGCCCTACAAGTTCGGCGAGGCCAATGCCAAGTTCCGGGTGATGCCGGATCCGGAGCGCTGCCCCGCTTATACCTTGCCGAAACAGAACCAGGATCTGCCGAACTTCCTGCGCAATGCGCTGAATCAACAACTGTCCACCGACCGGATTCCGGCGTGTTTCGTGTTGCAAATTCAGCGGCAGGACGCGAACAAGTACATGCCGATCGAAGACACCAGCATCGAATGGCGCGAGCAGGACAGCCCATTCCAGACAGTGGCGCGGATCACCCTGCCCCCGCAGGACTTCGACACCCCGGCGCTGAACCTGCAATGCGACAACCTTTCCTTCAACCCTTGGTTCGGCATCGACGCTCATCGCCCGATTGGCGGGATCAACCGCCTGCGCAAGGCGGTGTATGAAGCGGTCAGCGATTACCGCCACAGCCGCAACTCGGCGCAATAGCAGCGCCAGAAACGAAAAAAGCGACCTTCAAAGGTCGCTTTCTCATGTTCAGGCCGGCAAAAGCCAAATCCCGGACAGCAAAAAGCCCGCGCTAGGCGGGCTTTCTGTGGTGATCTGGCGTTCAGTGTTCCAGATTACCGAATATGGCGCAGCGGACGGGACTCGAACCCGCGACCCCCGGCGTGACAGGCCGGTATTCTAACCGACTGAACTACCGCTGCGCGAAACGCTTGAAACGAATGGTGGGTGATGACGGGATCGAACCGCCGACATTCTGCTTGTAAGGCAGACGCTCTCCCAGCTGAGCTAATCACCCTTCGCTTCGGTGTGGCGCGCATTCTACGGAGCGACCCAACCTCTGGCAAGCACTTTTTTAAATAATTTTCTCAGCCCTTCCAAAGGCTTAGAGAAGGGTTGGCCTATGACCCGGCGAAGACAATAATGCCCCCCTTTGTATAAAGGAGAGACTCACCCCATGTGGTTCAAAAACCTGCTTATCTATCGCCTGACCCAAGACCTGCCTGTCGATGCCGAGGCGCTGGAAACTGCACTGGCCACCAAACTGGCGCGTCCATGTGCAAGCCAGGAGTTGACCACCTACGGTTTCGTCGCGCCGTTCGGCAAGGGCGAAGATGCTCCACTGGTGCACGTCAGCGGTGACTTCCTGCTGATCTCCGCCCGTAAAGAAGAACGCATCCTGCCCGGCAGCGTCGTGCGTGACGCGGTCAAGGAAAAGGTCGAAGAGATCGAAGCCGAGCAGATGCGCAAGGTCTATAAGAAGGAGCGCGATCAGATCAAGGATGAAATCATCCAGGCCTTCCTGCCGCGCGCCTTTATCCGCCGCTCGTCGACCTTCGCCGCCATCGCGCCGAAACAGGGTCTGATCCTGGTCAACTCGGCCAGCCCGAAACGCGCCGAAGACCTGCTCTCCACCCTGCGTGAAGTGATCGGCACCCTGCCGGTTCGCCCGCTGACCGTGAAAACCGCGCCGACCGCCGTGATGACCGAATGGGTCACCACCCAGCAAGCCGCCCCGGACTTCTTCGTGCTGGACGAGTGCGAACTGCGCGACACCCACGAAGACGGCGGCATCGTGCGTTGCAAGCGTCAGGACCTGACCAGCGAAGAAATCCAGCTGCACCTGAGCACCGGCAAGGTGGTGACTCAACTGTCGCTGGCCTGGCAGGACAAGCTGTCGTTCATGCTCGACGACAAGATGACCGTCAAGCGCCTGAAGTTCGAAGATCTGCTGCAGGATCAGGCGGAACAGGACGGCGGCGACGAAGCCCTCGGCCAACTGGACGCCAGCTTCACCCTGATGATGCTGACGTTCGGCGACTTCCTGCCGGCGCTGGTTGAAGCACTGGGCGGCGAAGAGACTCCGCAGGGCATCTAAGCCTCTGCGCAGTCTTTGGGTTATCTTCAAACGCCACCGCTTCGGTGGCGTTTTCACATAATAAGGAACAGGCCATGCGCGCACTGGCTGCACTGAGTCGTTTTGTCGGCAACACCTTCGCTTACTGGGTTCTGATTTTCGCGGTGATCGCGTTCCTGCAACCGGCCTGGTTCCTCGGCCTCAAAGGCGCGATCGTGCCGTTGCTCGGGCTGGTAATGTTCGGCATGGGCCTGACCCTCAAACTCGACGACTTCGCCGCCGTCGCCCGCCATCCATGGCGCGTCGCGTTGGGCGTAGTTGCGCACTTCGTGATCATGCCGGGGATGGCATGGCTGCTGTGCCAGATCTTTCATCTGCCGCCGGAAATCGCCGTCGGCGTGATTCTGGTCGGTTGCTGCCCAAGCGGCACCTCATCGAACGTCATGACCTGGCTGGCCCGTGGCGACCTGGCGCTGTCGGTGGCCATCGCCGCCGTCACCACCCTCCTCGCCCCGCTGCTGACCCCGGCGCTGATCTGGCTGCTGGCCTCGGCCTGGTTGCCGGTTTCGTTCATGGAGTTGTTCTGGTCGATCCTGCAAGTGGTGCTGCTACCAATTGTCCTCGGCGTGGTCGCGCAACGCGTGCTCGGTGACAAGGTCCGCCACGCGGTGGAAGTGCTGCCGCTGGTGTCGGTGGTCAGCATCGTGATCATCGTTGCCGCCGTGGTTGCTGCCAGTCAGGCGAAGATCGCCGAATCCGGCCTGCTGATCATGGCCGTGGTGATGCTGCACAACAGTTTCGGTTATCTGCTGGGTTATTTCACCGGGCGCCTGTTCGGCCTGCCGCTGCCGCAGCGCAAGTCCCTGGCGCTGGAAGTCGGCATGCAGAACTCGGGGTTGGGGGCTGCGCTGGCCAGTGCGCACTTCTCGCCGCTGGCGGCGGTGCCGAGCGCGCTGTTCAGTGTGTGGCACAACATTTCCGGGGCGCTGCTTTCGACGTACTTCCGACGGATGAGCGAAAAACAAGACCGTGAGACGTTGGCGCAACAGGCGGCCGACTGATCCCGGATCAAGGCGCGGCGCACAATTTTAGGTAGTATGTGCGCCACGCGGGGACGACCCTGCGGCTCAATCGAGTTTTCAATCTGGGGACGGCCCCGTCAATCGATGGAGGTCTTTCATGTCCTGGATCATTCTGTTTTTCGCCGGCCTGTTCGAAGTCGGCTGGGCCGTCGGCCTGAAATACACCGATGGCTTCAGCCGTCCGCTTCCAACCGTTCTCACCGTTGCCGCCATGGCGGTCAGCCTTGGCCTGCTGGGTCTTGCGATGAAGGAATTGCCGCTGGGCACGGCCTATGCGATCTGGACGGGAGTCGGCGCTGTGGGCACGGTGATTGCCGGGATCATTTTGTTTGGTGAGTCGATGGCGTTGATTCGCCTGGCCAGTGTGGCGTTGATCGTCACCGGGTTGATCGGGCTCAAGGTCAGCGCCTGATTCACTGCCGCTATCGCGAGCAGGCTCGCTTCCACAGTAGTTCTGCATTTACAGTTCCAATGTGGGAGCGAGCCCGCTCGCGATAAGGCTCGCACAATCAACAGCTACCTGACTGTCCCACGCAATTCCCCGACCAACGCCTGCAGTTCCGCTGGCTGCGCCGCTTCGACGGCGACCGGCGAACCCGCCACCAGCGTCACCCGCGACCACAAGCGCCGGAACACTCCCTTGTTCGGATCGCGACTGAAGAAACTCCCCCACAAGCCCTGCAACGCCAGCGGAATCACCGGCACCGGTGTCTCTTCGAGAATCCGCGTCAGCCCGCCCTTGAACTCGTTGATCTCGCCATCGGCGGTCAACTTGCCTTCCGGGAAGATGCACACCAGCTCACCTTCCTTCAGATACTGGGCAATCCGGGTGAAGGCCTTTTCGTAGATCTCGATGTCTTCCTGACGTCCGGCGATAGGAATCGTCCCCGCCGTGCGGAAGATAAAGTTCAGCACCGGCAGGTTGTAGATCTTGTAGTACATGACAAAGCGAATCGGCCGACGCACCGCACCGCCGATCAGCAAGGCATCGACGAACGACACGTGGTTGCACACCAGCAATGCCGCGCCCTCATCCGGAATCGCTTCAAGGTTGCGATGCTCGACGCGGTACATGGAATGGCTCAGCAGCCAGATCATGAAACGCATGCTGAACTCGGGGACGATCTTGAAGATGTAGGCGTTGACGCCGATGTTCAGCAGCGACACCACCAGGAACAACTGCGGGATCGACAGCTTGACCACGCTCAACAACACGATGGTGACAATCGCCGAGATCACCATGAACAGCGCGTTGAGAATGTTGTTGGCCGCAATTACCCGCGCCCGCTCGTTCTCGGCGGTGCGCGACTGGATCAACGCGTACAGCGGCACAATATAGAAACCGCCGAAGATCCCGAGGCCCAGCACATCGATCAACACCGCCCAGGCATGGCCGAAACTCAGCACTTCGGTCCAGCTATGGCCAACAGCGCTTTCTGGAATTCCACCGGAATGCCACCACAGCAACAGCCCGAAAACCGTCAGGCCGAACGAGCCAAACGGCACCAGGCCGATCTCGACTTTGCGTCCGGATAGCTTCTCGCACAGCATCGAACCCAGTGCGATGCCGACCGAAAACACGGTAAGGATCAGGGTGACCACGGTTTCGTCGCCGTGCATCCATTCCTTGGCGTAGGCCGGGATTTGCGTCAGATAAATCGCCCCGACGAACCAGAACCACGAGTTGCCAACGATCGAGCGCGACACAGCAGGTGTCTGCCCCAGGCCGAGTTTCAGGGTCGCCCACGACTGACTGAAGATGTTCCAGTTAAGGCGCATTTCCGGGGTCGCCGCTGCTGCGCGGGGAATGCTGCGACTGGCCAGATAACCCAGCACGGCGATGCCGACAATCGCGGCGGACACCACCGGCGCGTAATTGGCCGACGACATCATCACCCCGGCACCGATGGTCCCGGCCAGGATCGCCAGAAACGTGCCCATCTCCACCAGCCCGTTGCCGCCGACCAGTTCATCGTCGCGCAAAGCCTGCGGCAGGATCGAATACTTCACCGGCCCGAACAGCGCCGAGTGCGTGCCCATGGCGAACAGCGCCACCAGCATCAGCGACAGGTGATCGAACAGGAAGCCGACGGATCCCACGGCCATGATGGCGATTTCTGCCAGCTTGATCAGACGGATCAACGCGTCCTTGGCGAATTTTTCTCCGAACTGCCCGGCCAGCGCCGAGAACAGAAAGAACGGCAGAATAAACAGCAGCGCGCACAGGTTGACCCAGATCGAGCGGTCACCTTCGATGGTCAGCCGATAGAGAATGGCGAGGATCAGCGACTGCTTGAACACGTTATCGTTGAACGCGCCCAGCGACTGGGTAATGAAGAACGGCAGGAAGCGCCGGGTGCGCAGCAGGTTGAACTGTGAGGGGTGACTCATCTTCCGTGTGACCCTGTTGTTTTTGGAAAGAGAAGGTAGCGAGTGGCCTGGCTACGCTTATAAGAATCTCGAACCGCGATCCAGGCCACACATTACCTAATCTTTGCAGGTTATTTCTTCAAACCTGCAATGCACGGTGAAACAAACAGCTCGCCGCGCCATGCACCTTGCAGCGTACGTTTACCGACGATCAGCCACATCACCGCCAGCAACGTCACCAGCACACAACCGACCACACTGAAGAACGTCAGGTGCAACGTGCTGCCCAGTTTCAGGGTTGCCAGCGAATAGACGCCCAACGGGAAGGTGAAGCCCCACCAGCCAAGGTTGAACGGGATGCCGTCACGCAGATAACGCACGGTGATCAACAGCGCCATCAACATCCACCACAGACCGAAGCCCCACAGCGTGATCCCGGCGACAAGGCCCAGGCCCGAAGCCATTTCGCCGATGCCTGGCAGACCGTTGGCCGCGAAGATCGCCGGGGCATCGCCGCCCAGCAGCAACATACCCAAGGCTCCGGTGCCGATCGGGCCGAGAGCCAGCCAGCTCGACGCCGCCATGTTTTCGTGGGGCAGTTTGTGCAAGGCCATGCGCAGCAAGAGGATGGTCAGAATGCTGAACGCCACCGGCAGAGAAAAGGCCCAGAGCACGTAACTGGTCACCAGCACCACCAGTTGCGAGTGCGCATCGGCGAGATGCGGCGCGAGCAGTCCACCGCTGGCCGCCGCTACTTCCGCGGCCACCACCGGCAGCAGCCAGACGGCGGTCATCTGATCGATGCTGTGTTCCTGACGGGTAAACATCATGTAGGGAATCAGCACGCCGCAGGCCAGCGACATCGCCACGTCCAGCCACCACAGTACTTCGACGAGATGAATGACGCCCTCACCCCAGCGCGGCAGACCGAACAGCAGAAAACCGTTGATGATGGTCGCCAGCCCCATCGGAATGGTGCCGAAGAACATCGAAACCGTGGAATGGCCGAAGATCCGCCGCGCCTCGTCGAAGAAAAGAATCCAGCGGGCGGCGTAGGCAACGGTAAACAGCACGAACAACAGAATGTTGAACAACCACAGCCCTTCGGCCACGGCGTGCAGGCCGGGAATGGACACCGGCAATTGCGCCAGCGCCAACGCCAGCACGCCGGTGCCCATAGTGGCGGCGAACCAGTTCGGGGTGAATTGGCGAATCACTTCACGCGGGTGCTGAAGCTGGCTGAATGGCTTGATGCCGGGTTTGGCGCTGTTGGGGCAAATCATCATGAACTCCTGTCCTCTGGTGAGGTTGAGCTCATGGTAGAACCGAATCGAATATCTATATAACGGGTAATATCTCTAACTGTTATCTGTTTTGCAGATATGAAGTCAGACACTTCCTTCGGTTTCGATCACCAGAATCCGCGCTGCGCCCTGAGGATGAGCGACGTGTTCTGTGCCGATGGACGCGAAGAAGATATCGCCAACGTCGAGCAAGGCCTGCTTCTCCTCACCTTCTTCGCGATAGTGCATGAGCACCTGACCATCGAGCACCACGAACACTTCTTCACCGTCATTGACGTGCCATTTGTAGGGCTGGTCGGTCCAGTGCAGGCGCGTGGTGATGCCGTTCATGTTGGCGATGTCGAGCGCGCCCCAGGCGCGCTCGGCGGTGAAGGTCTTGCTGCGGATGATCTTCATGCGTCGGTCCGTGAGAAGAAGGGGCTGGCCAAGGCTAACCGAATCCAGAGGTGTTATGGAGCGCTGCAAGTCTTGGCCGCTTGCGCGCGGAAACTCATCAGCAGCGCACCGACCGCCAGCACAATCAGCACCGCGCCATACACATCGGTGGTGGTCAGCAGGCCCACGCTGTGGGTGAAATGTCCGGCCAGCAACGCCGGCAGGCAGAACGCCAGGTAACTCAGCACATAAAACGCCGACATCAATCCGGCACGCTCATGGGGCAATGCCAGCGGCACCAGGCTGCGCACCGCTCCGAGAAAACCGGAGCCAAAGCCACAACCGGCCACCAGCGTGCCAAAGAAGAACAGCGACAGACTGGCGCTGTGTACGCCCAACAGAATCAGCACGATGCCGGCCGGCAGCAGGCTCGCCCCGAGTTGCAGCGCCCGGGAGGCGGGACGATTGCGCAACGTGAAGATCATCAATGCACCGGTCACGGTCAGCGCCGCCACGGTCGCGCCGCCGATCAGGTTGGAGGTGGAGCCAGTGGCCGTGCGCACCAGCGACGGCGCCAACGAGGCATAAAAACCGCCGAGCGCCCAGGTCGCGGTGTTCAACGGCAAGACTCGCCACAGCGTCGAACGCGCCTGAACCGGCACATGCAGGGTCGGCCGCAACGAGGCCCATGCCCCGGCCTGCGGCGAGACGCTTTCAGGCAGGCGCCAAACATAGATGCCCTGCAACACAAACAGCGCGAGCAGCAACCAATAGGTCAACTGCAACGGCGCCGGGGCGAACTCGGCCAGCAAGCCGCAGCCCATGCCACCCAATGCCATGCCCAGTAACGGCGCAACGCTGTTGATCAGCGGCCCCTGCTGGCGATCAGTGTCCAGCAGCGTCGCGCTCAACACGGCGGTGGCCATGCCGGTGGCGAAACCTTGCAGCACTCGCGCGCCGATCAGCCAGCCCACGCTGTTGGCGTAGATAAACAGCAGCATTGCCAGCGCATTGAGCGTCACGGCGGTGAAGATCACCGGTTTGCGTCCCAGGTGATCCGACAGCGAACCGACCGTCAGCAACGCGGCCAGCAGACTGAGGGCGTAGACGCCGAAAATCAGGGTCAATACCGCTGCCGAAAAATGCAGCTGATCCTGATACAGGTGATACAACGGCGTCGGCGCAGTGGAAGCGGCGAGAAAACTCAGTAAGGTGATCGCCAGAAACCACAGGCTGGAACGATGGGAAGCAAGGCTGGTCATGGGCACACTCCGCAAAAGCTAATTTTTTGCTTTTGCGGAGTGTGCTCTTGGCTTGCGCTTAAAGCAAATTCTTTGTGTTAAGGTCTGCCGCATGGCTATTAAAGAAGGTTTACGCCCGGGTGGCCGCAGTGCCCGGGTGCAGGAGTCGATTCACTCGGCAGTCCGCGCGCTTCTGCAAGAACAGGAGCGCTCAACGGTGACCGTCCCGCAAATCGCGGCGCGGGCCGGCGTGACGCCGTCGACGATTTATCGGCGTTGGGGAGATCTGGCCGCCTTGCTGGCCGACGTCGCCCTCGCCCGCATGCGTCCCGACAGCGAGCCGGCTGAAACCGGCAGCCTGCGTAGCGACATCCGTGCATGGGCCGAACAGTATCTCGACGAAATGAGTTCGGAGCCCGGACGCAACATGATGCGCGACGTGCAGGCGAGCGCGACGCCGGGCTATTGCGTAACGATCATCGGCGCGCAACTGCAGACCATCATCGAGCGCCACCCCAAGGAAACGGCGCCGAGCGTGGATCGTCTGATCAATCTGTTGGTGTCCCCGGTGGTATTCCGCATTCTGTTTTCGGCAGCGCCGCTGGAAGTCGAAGAACTGCACCGCTTGATCGACATCGCGCTCAAACCGGACTGACCCCAGAACTGCCCGGTTCTGTTCCTGCGACACCCCGCCGCGCCACGACCTTGGTCGACACTGACTAACCGTCGCGCCCGTGCGAGACTGTCTGACCGGGCGCGAGTCCGGTCGTTTTCTGTCGGGAGTGTTCCATGTCGTTGTCCACCGGGCTGATCGCCGCCGTCGCCCTGGCCTATATGGCCATCATGTTCGCCATCGCCTTCTACGGCGACCGTCGCAGCGCACCGCTGCCGCCACGGGTGCGCGCCTGGGTGTACAGCCTGTCGCTGGCGGTCTACTGCACCAGCTGGACGTTTTTCGGCGCGGTCGGTCAGGCGGCCGAACAGCTGTGGTCGTTCCTGCCGATCTACCTGGGGCCGATCCTGCTGCTGCTCGGTGCGCCGTGGGTGCTGCAGAAGATGGTGATGATCAGCAAACAGGAGAACATCACCTCCATCGCCGACTTCATCGCCGCCCGGTACGGTAAATCCCAGTCGTTGGCGGTGGTCGTCGCGCTGATCTGTCTGGTCGGCGTTCTCCCTTATATAGCCTTGCAACTCAAAGGCATTGTCCTCGGCGTAAACCTGCTGATCGGTGCCGGCGCCGACGCCATGGGCACCCGCGCCCAGGACACGGCGCTGATCGTGTCACTGGTGCTGGCGCTGTTCACCATCGTTTTCGGTACGCGCAACCTCGATGCCACCGAGCACCACCGGGGCATGGTGCTGGCGATTGCTTTCGAGTCGCTGGTCAAACTGTTCGCCTTCCTCGCCGTCGGCGCCTTCGTCACCTACGGGCTGTATGACGGCTTCGACGACCTGTTCAATCAGGCGATGCTCGCCCCGCGCCTTGAGGAATACTGGAAAGAAACCATCAACTGGCCGTCGATGGTGGTGCAGACCGGCGTGGCGATGATGGCGATCATCTGCCTGCCCCGGCAGTTCCACGTGACGGTGGTCGAGAACATCGACCCGCAGGATCTGCGCCTGGCCAAATGGGTGTTCCCGGCCTACCTCGCACTGGCCGCGTTGTTTGTCGTCCCGATCGCCCTGGCCGGTCAGATGATGCTGCCCAGCTCGGTCATCCCCGACTCTTTCGTTATCAGCCTGCCATTGGCCCAGGCTCACCCGGCGCTGGCGATGCTGGCGTTTATCGGCGGTGCATCGGCCGCCACCGGCATGGTGATCGTGGCGAGTGTGGCGCTGTCGACCATGGTCTCCAACGACATGCTGTTGCCATGGCTGCTGCGCCGCAACAATGCCGAGCGCCCGTTTGAAGTGTTCCGTCAGTGGATGCTCTCGGTGCGTCGGGTCAGCATCGTCGTGATTCTGTTGCTGGCTTACGTCAGCTACCGCTTGCTCGGCTCCACCGCGAGCCTGGCGACCATCGGCCAGATCGCTTTCGCGGCAGTCACTCAACTGGCCCCGGCGATGCTCGGCGCGCTGTACTGGAAACAGGCCAACCGCCGCGGCGTGTTCGCTGGCCTCGCCGCCGGCACATTCCTGTGGTTCTACACCCTGATCCTGCCGATCGCTGCTCGCAGCCTCGGCTGGTCGCTGGACAGTTTCCCCGGGCTCGCCTGGCTGCACAGCAACCCGCTGAACCTGCCGATCACCCCGCTGACCCAAGGCGTGGTGCTGTCGCTGGCGGGCAACTTCACGTTGTTTGCCTGGGTATCTGTGCTGTCGCGCACCCGGGTGTCGGAGCACTGGCAGGCCGGACGTTTTATCGGTCAGGAGATCAGCGCACGGCCGAGCGCCCGCTCGATGCTGGCGGTGCAGATTGATGACTTGCTGCAACTGGCCGCGCGGTTTGTCGGTGAAGAACGCGCGCGGCAGAGCTTCATCCGCTTTGCCTATCGCCAGGGCAAAGGCTTCAACCCGAATCAGAACGCTGACGGCGAATGGATCGCCCACACCGAGCGATTACTGGCCGGTGTCCTTGGCGCCTCTTCGACGCGAGCTGTAGTAAAAGCCGCCATCGAAGGTCGGGAAATGCAGTTGGAGGACGTGGTCCGGATCGCCGACGAAGCCTCGGAAGTGCTGCAGTTCAACCGTGCGCTGCTGCAAGGCGCCATCGAAAATATTACCCAAGGCATCAGCGTGGTCGACCAGTCGCTGAAGCTGGTGGCCTGGAACCGACGCTATCTGGAACTGTTCAACTATCCGGACGGTTTGATCAGCGTTGGCCGACCGATTGCCGACATCATTCGCCACAACGCCGAGCGTGGTTTGTGCGGCCCCGGTGAAGCAGAAGTCCATGTCGCCCGGCGCCTGCACTGGATGCGTCAGGGCCGCGCCCACACGTCTGAGCGGCTGTTCCCCAACGGCCGGGTGATCGAGCTGATCGGCAACCCGATGCCCGGCGGCGGTTTCGTCATGAGTTTCACCGACATCACCGCGTTCCGCGAGGCCGAGCAGGCTTTGACCGAGGCCAACGAAGGGCTGGAGCAACGGGTCAGCGAACGGACGCAGGAACTGTCGCAACTCAACGTCGCGCTGACCGAAGCCAAGGGCAATGCCGAGGCGGCCAACCAGTCCAAGACCCGTTTCCTCGCCGCCGTCAGCCACGATCTGATGCAGCCTCTGAACGCCGCACGGCTGTTCTCTGCCGCCCTCTCCCATCAGGAAGACGGCCTGAGCGGCGAAGCGCAGAAACTGGTGCAGCATCTGGACAGCTCGCTGCGTTCGGCCGAAGACCTGATCAGCGACCTGCTGGACATTTCCCGTCTGGAAAACGGCAAGATCAACCCGGATCGCAAGCCGTTCGCGGTCAATGAGCTGTTCGATATTCTCGGCGCGGAGTTCAAGGCGCTCGCCCAGGAACAGGGCTTGAGCTTCCGGGTACGCGGAAGTCAGTTACGCATCGACAGCGACATCAAACTGCTGCGGCGCATTCTGCAGAACTTCCTCACCAACGCATTCCGCTACGCAAAAGGCCCGGTACTGCTGGGCGTGCGTCGGCGCAAAGGTGAAATCTGTCTGGAAGTGTGGGATCGCGGGCCGGGAATTCCGGAGGACAAACAGCAAGTGATCTTCGAGGAGTTCAAACGCCTCGACAGCCACCAGACCCGCGCCGAAAAAGGTCTGGGCCTGGGTCTGGCGATCGCCGATGGTCTCTGCCGCGTGCTCGGCCATACCTTGCGCGTGCGCTCATGGCCGGGGCGCGGCAGCGTGTTCAGTGTCCGCGTACCGTTGGCCAAAGCGCAGACGGTACAGCCGGCGGCGGCGGTGGAAATCAATGGCAAATTGCACAGCGGCGCGCAGGTGCTGTGCATCGACAACGAAGACAGCATTCTGATCGGCATGAACAGCCTGCTCACGCGCTGGGGCTGCCAGGTCTGGACCGCACGCAACCGCGAAGAATGTGCGGCACTGCTCGACGACGGCGTGCGCCCACAATTGGCACTGGTGGACTATCACCTGGATCACGGCGAAACCGGCACCGAGTTGATGGCGTGGTTGCGCACAAGGCTGGGCGAGCCGGTGCCGGGCGTGGTGATCAGCGCCGACGGGCATCCGGAAACCGTGGCCCAGGTGCACGCGGCGGGGCTGGATTACCTGGCCAAACCGGTGAAACCGGCGGCGTTGCGGGCGTTGTTGAGTCGCTACTTGCCGCTCTAGCAGAGCGGCTTATTCAGGCAGTTCGACCAACCCGTCGGCGTCGGTCATCGCGCGTTCCAGCAGATCCGCCGGCAAGCTTTTGCTGGCCCGCGCGCCGAGCAACTTGAGCTGTTCGCTGCGGCTGACCAGGTTGCCGCGCCCTTCCGTCAGCTTGTTGCGCGCCGCGCTGTAGGCCTTGTCCAGTTGCTGCAAGCGATTGCCGACTTCGTCCAGATCCTGAATGAACAACACGAACTTGTCGTACAGCCAACCGGCGCGCTCGGCGATTTCCCGGGCGTTCTGGCTCTGGCGCTCCTGCTTCCACAAGCTGTCGATGACCCGCAGCGTCGCCAGCAGCGTGGTCGGGCTGACAATCACGATGTTGCGGTCGAAGGCTTCCTGAAACAGCGCCGGCTCAGCCTGCAATGCAGCGGAAAACGCCGCTTCGATGGGCACGAACAGCAAGACGAAATCGAGGCTGTGCAAGCCTTCCAGACGTTTGTAATCCTTGCCGGCCAGGCCTTTGACGTGGCTGCGCAAGGACAGCACGTGCTGCTTCATGGCGATCTGGCCGATGGCATCGTCGTCCGCCGCCACGTATTGCTGATAGGCGGTGAGGCTGACCTTGGAGTCGACCACCACCTGCTTGTCGCCCGGCAGATAAATGATCACGTCCGGCTGGAAACGCTCGCCGTCCGGGCCCTTGAGATTGACCTGGGTCTGGTATTCGCGGCCCTTTTCCAGCCCGGCGTGCTCAAGCACGCGCTCGAGAATCAGCTCGCCCCAGTTGCCCTGGGTCTTCTGGCCCTTCAGGGCGCGGGTCAGGTTGGTCGCTTCGTCGCTGAGGCGCAGGTTCAGTTGCTGCAAACGCTCCAGCTCCTTGGCCAGCGAAAAACGCTCGCGGGCTTCGGCCTGATAGCTTTCCTCGACGCGTTTTTCGAACGACTGGATGCGTTCCTTCAAAGGATCAAGCAATTGGCCGAGGCGCTGCTGGCTGGTTTCGGCGAAGCGTTGTTCGCGCTCATCGAAGATCTTGCCGGCCAGTTCGGCGAACTGTGCGCGCAGCTCGTCACGGGAACCTTGCAGGTCATCCAGGCGTTGTTGATGGCTTTCCTGTTGCTCGCGCAATTCGGCATTCAGCGAAGCCGCCTGGGCGTCCAGGCGCCGTAACTCGGCTTCTTTGTTGGCGCGTTCGAGGTTCCAGGCATGGGCAGCGTCACGGGCATCATCGCGCTCGATCTGCAACAGCTCGACTTCCCGGCGCACGGCCGCGAGATCAGCTTGTTTGGAGGCGTTGGCCTGGCCGAGATCGGCGATTTCATCGCGGCAGGCTTCAAGTTGAGCAGTGAGGCCGTCCTGGGCCATTTGTGCCATGGCCAGCCGCTCTTCGAGCAACGCGACTTCAGACTGGTTCTGACTGGCCCGGCGTTGCAGTTGCCAGGCCAGCGCCAGCAGCGGCACGGCCGCGCCTGCCAGCCCCAGCAGGATGCTGGTCAAGTCCATCGCCATAGTGATTCCCGCCGATCCGATAAAGCCTGAAGGTTAACCAAGGCGTCTGGTCTTGGACAGCTCAGTCTTCGATCAGGCCGAGTTCCTGTTGCGCGCGGCGGTCACCGGCGCGGGCGGCCTCACGCAACAGGTCCCTTCCGATCCGGCGATCCCGGGCATTGCCGCACTCGCGGCACATCAACTGGCCGAGGCGACTTTGCGCGGCGACCACCCCTTCCCGGGCCGGTTGCTTGAGCAGGCGGCCGGCGAGGTGCTTGGCATTCTGGCTATCGCCCAGGCGCGGGCTGTCCAGCAGCCATTCGGCCACGCGCACGGAAAATCGCTTGGGAGCGGTAACACGAAGGGGTTGGGAGGTAACAGATTCTGGAGCTGAACGAAACTTCATAAAGCACTGTGGGACAGATCGGAAGGCGCGCCACTCTACTCTTTTTTTCGCACAGGTAAAGTCGAAAAAAACCCGGCACGCCCGTGCTAGAGCAAGCGCTCGGGACAATCCACAGAAGCTGTGGATAACTCAGTGGACAACCGCCCTCCAGTCGCCGCAAAGCCTTGTGGAACGGGGCTCGCAGTCAAACTGACGATTTTTTCACCAGTTAAAAAAAGCGATGTTTTTCATTGACTTAAACTTTCGATGCAGGCAGCCATCGGGGTCAGGATCGTTGTGACAGCGCCGTTACAGTCTGCGCAACTAATGTGCACAAGTACCTGTTACGCGGTTATATCGATGCGCCTTTTCGGGTCGTTTTGGCATTCGGGCTGGGGATAAGCCCCTGCGCCGAGCGTTCGCATCTGTCGGGTAGTGGCGACCGACGGTCGTTTAGCAAGCCAGATCGGGGCAGGCGCGGAGTCCGGGCACCGCGCCCGGGAATTTTTTTGATGACCGGGTTTGCCTTCTTCAAACCGTTCCGTTAGTATCCGCAGCGTTAGTACCAAGCTGAAAGTCAATTCCGGTCGAACACACCCCCACGGTCAAGTTTCTCTCACAGAAGTCTTCACCGGAAAAAGCGGGATCGACCCCTCGATGGTTTCCAGGTAAATCTTGCGACGACACAGCCTTTGAATCGAATGCAAAGGGTGTTGCAAAGACCACTTACTCTGACCGAACCAACCTGCAAATTGATCAGGATCTTCACCCCGGGCCCAGAACCTCTGCCCTCGATGTGTTGCCTGTCCTCCTAAGTACCTACCTGCCAGCCCAAGCGCGCCAACTTTTATAGCGCTCGAACTGGCTGCCTTGTTCCAGTCGGGTTCTTCGTTCGACCAATGGTGGTTGACGTTACTGGAACGTTTTAACGTTGCACGGTTCTTATCCGTGTCATTTGTAGGAACACCTAATAACTATGTCGACTCAAATCCAGACTCAGGATGCCATTCGCACCCTAACCAACGCTTTTGCCCCAATGAACTGCCTGATCATGGCCGCTCGCAAAGGCTGCTTCAGCTTCACCGTGGTCAATGAACACGGGATCGCCCGCCACAGCGAGCGTCTGTACCCCGATCAATACTCCAGCGCCGAACCGCTGCAGGCCGTGATTGATCGCACCCGTCAGGCATTGATCGCCTGAGAGGCCGAAATGGCTGCAAAAGCAAAAGCCCCGCTGAAAATGCGGGGCTTTTTATTGCCCGATGTTTCACTTTTTCCAATTTCTGCCTAATCACTAACCGATATAACGGTTATAACGCCTCGCCGGAAATATTTTAAAAACAGGCCTTTACGTCGCGAATATGACACTACACTTCAACTCAAGCGGCGTGATCCGCTTCCGGCGAGCCTGAGTCGATCCACAGCTGCCAAGCTCCCCTTCAGGTCTCGCCGCCCGATAACAAGATCCGAGGGTTTTATGGGTATCGCTGCCAGCGAACTGTGCCGTTATGTGATCCGTCCTACGCTGATCTACCTGGGACGCCACTGCGCAACTGCCGAATCCCTTCTGCTGGGCATTGCCGCCAGCCAGTCCGCCCTCGGTTCCGCCCTGCATGACCGCCGTGGCCACGGCCTGTACCGGATTGCCGAACACCGTCACCAGGCCCTCTGGGATCATTACCTGGCGCTGGACCCGGAACGCGCCAGCCTGGTTCGCGGCCTCGCCAGCCAACATGCATTTCTCAGCGGGCCGCACCTCGAACTGACGGTCAACCTGCGTTACGCCACGGCCATTGCATGGCTTCTGGTGGAAGAACAAAACCCCATCCTCCCCGAACCGGACGATCTGCTGGGCATGGCGCGCATCTGGCGTCAGACCTTCCAGCCTCAAGGTCGTCTGCGCGATTTCACCTGCGCCTGGCAAACCTGTGTTTCACCGCTGAATCAGGTCGCGTGCTGACCCGCCGGTTTCACAACATCGCCCAACGGGTCGCGAATCTGGTCGGATTGTCCTACAAAACCGCTCTAACTCAAGGCATACGGACTATAGCGCTGGGACGAAAATGTTGGTAATTTTCGCCCCGGTGATCACCAGGAGTTCTAATAATGAAAAAAGTCATGCTCAAAACCACCCTTAGCCTTGCCGTAACCGTGGCATCCACCCAGATCTTCGCAGCTGGCTTTGCCATCAACGAACACAGCATCAGCGGGATGGGGACTGGGTACGCCGGGCGATCTTCTTCTGCCGACGACGCAAGCACTGTTTACGGCAACCCTGCCGGCATGTCGCGCATCACGCGCGAACAAGTCACTGGCGGTGTTGCATTCCTCGACGCAAAAACCGATATCAGCGACGCCAGCTCCAGCCCGAACGGCGGCAGCAACAAAGGCGACATGGTGCCCTTCACCTCCGTACCTATGGGCTACTACGTCAAGCCGATCGACGAGCATTGGGCATTCGGTCTGGGTGTGTACGTACCCTTCGGCCTGATCACCGACTATGAAAACGGCTTCGCCGGCCGTTACTTCGGCAGCAAGTCAGAAGTCAAGATCATCACCTTCCAGCCAACGATCAGCTACAAGTTCAACGATGTCGTGTCGATCGGTTTCGGCCCGACCATCAACCGCATCGACGGGTCGCTGGAATCCAACCTGTCGATTACCCAGGCACTGCCGGACGGCAAGGTCAAGATCAAGGGTGACGACACCGCGCTGGGCTACAACATCGGCGTGCTGGTACAAGCTACCGATACCACTCGCCTGGGTCTGACTTACCACTCGAAAGTCGACTACAAGCTCGAAGGCAACACCAAGGTCAACTACGGCGCACTGGCGGCAGTCGGTCTGGGTGCCAACCAGAAGTACGACGCTTCGCTGAAGATCACCACACCTGAATCCGTGGACCTCTCGGTCACTCAGGCGATCAACGATCGCTGGAACGTCTACGCCGGTACCACCTGGACTCGCTGGAGCCAGCTGGAAAAGATCACCGTCAAGAACTCCGGCGTTCAGCCGCTGCTGGCTGGCCAGTTCGGCGAGATCACCGAAGAACAAAACTGGCATGACACCTGGGCTTACGCCATCGGTACGTCCTACCAGCTGAACAAGGAATGGGTACTGCGTACCGGTCTGACCTTCGACCAGTCGCCGACCAACAACGTCGACCGTTCGCCACGCATCCCGACCGGCGACCGGACCATCTTCAGCATCGGTGCCGGCTGGAGCCCGACCGAAGACCTGACCATCGACGTTGCCTACTCGTACCTGAAGGAAGAGAAGGTCAACATCCGCAACGAAAACGATCGCGGCCAGACCTACAACTCCCAGTATGAAAACTCGGCAAATGGCTTCGGTGTCGGCGCAACCTACCGCTTCTGATGCTGTACGGCGAGGCTGAGCTCCTTACCATTTGAGGCCTCGCCCATTAAAAAGCCCCGCTCTCTTCACAGAGGCGGGGCTTTTTGATGGGCGTCGATCAGGGTTTCAGCGGCTGGGAGGCAATGGCTTTCTCGATGGCTGCGAGAAATTCCGGATCATCCGGTTTGGTCAGGCTGGAGAAATTGGCGATCACCTTGCCCTGGCGGTCGATGACGTATTTGTAGAAATTCCACTTCGGTGCGCTGCTCTGTTTAGCCAGCACCTGGAACAGGTGAGTCGCATCGTCACCCCGGACCTTCTGTGGCTCGGTCATGGTAAACGTCACGCCGTAGTTGGCGTAGCAGACCTTGGCGGTCTCGGCGCTGTCCTTGGACTCCTGCTTGAAGTCATTGGAGGGCACGCCGAGCATTTCCAGGCCTTGGGCCTTGTAGCGCTGATTGAGCGCTTCCAGGCCCTCGAACTGCGGCGCGAAACCACAGAAGCTGGCCGTATTGATCACCACCAGCGGTTTGTCGGCGTAGCGCTGACACAGGTCGATGGATTCCTTGGCCCGCAACTTAGGCAACGAACCTCGCAACAGATCCGGACAGTCCGCGGCCTGGGCCAGTCCGGTCAACGCCATCAGCAACGCGGGAACAGCACACCAGCGCTTGAGCATGTCGGGCATCCTTGAGCAATCGTCAGACCTCGACGTTACTCGCCCTCCCGCCGGTCTAGCAAGCACCCATGCCCAACTGCATCAGCGCCAGCCCGCCCTGATGCCAGCCCCACCACACCAGCGCCAGCAACGCGGCGCCGAGTGCGGTGACGACGATCTGCGGCCAGAAACGGTTCATGCAGCGCTCGCACGCGGTTGCAGGCGCTCGACCGGACGCTCGCGCACCGGCCAGTTCAGCGCTGCCGCCAACAGGCTCAAAAGAATCGCTACTTGCCAGATCAAGTCATAACTCCCGGTCCGGTCATACACCACCCCGCCCAGCCAGCCACCGAGGAACGACCCCAACTGATGGAACAGGAACACGATACCGCCGAGCATGGACAGGTTTCGCACGCCAAACAAGGTTGCCACCGTACCGTTGGTCAACGGCACCGTCGACAGCCACAGGAAGCCCATGGCCATGCCGAACAGATAGGCCGAGGTCGTCGTCACCGGCAACCACAGGAACAGCACGATTACCACGGCGCGCAACAGGTACAACCCGGTCAGCAGACGCGGTTTGGACATCCGCCCACCGAGCCAACCGGCGGTGTAAGTGCCGAAGATGTTGAACAGACCGATCAATGCCAGCACCGTGGTGCCGACGCTGGCCGGCAGGTGCTGATCGACCAGATACGCTGGCAAGTGCACGCCAATGAACACAACTTGAAATCCGCAGACGAAGAAGCCGAACGCAAGCAGCCAGAACCCGGAGTGCGAACACGCCTCGCGCAAGGCTTCGGACAGGGTTTGTTCATGGCCGAGCACCGGCAGCGGCTTGTCCTTGAGCATGCTCACCAGCGGCACGATCAGCGCCACCAGCAAGCCCAGCACCAGCAACGCCGCCGACCAGCCGAGCCAGCCAATCAGCCCGAGGGTGCCCGGCAGCATGGCGAACTGGCCGAAAGAACCGGCAGCACTGGCAATACCCATGCCCATGCTGCGTTTTTCCGGCGGCACAGCGCGGCCGACCACGCCGAGGATGACCGAGAACGAGGTGCCGGACAGACCGATGCCGATCAGCAAACCGGCGCTCAGGGACAGACCCAACGCCGTTTCCGACAGCCCCATAAACACCAGGCCCAAGGCGTAGAGCACACCGCCGATCAGCACCACTTTTGCCGCGCCGAAGCGGTCGGCCAGTGCGCCGGTGAACGGTTGCGTCAGGCCCCAGATCAGATTCTGCAAGGCGATGGCAAAGGCGAACACTTCACGGCCCCAGCCGAACTGGGCACTCATCGGCGACAGAAACAGCCCGAAACCGTGCCGCACGCCCAACGACAACGCCAGAATCAGCGCACTCCCCAGCAACACCCAACCGCACGTACGCCACATCGAACTCATTGTTATTCTCCAGTCGCGGGTATATACCCGCTTAGATTCGGAAAAAACCGGCCCTCAGGCCAGTTCATCCAATAGCCGCAGCAAGGTTTCACGCTTCTCGGCACCCAGTCGGTCGATCAACCGCTGTTGCGCCGCTTCCCAGGCCGGCAGGGCTGCTACCAGGCGTTGCGCACCGGTTTCGGTGAGCCGGACGATGCGGTTGCGCATGTCCTCGCCCTCGGCCAGCGCCACCAGGCCCTCGCCTTCCAGCACCCGCAAATTGCGCCCGAGGGTGCTGCGATCCAGGCCCATCGCTTCGGCCAGTTCGGAAATGCTCGGCTGATCCAGCCGCTGCAGGTTGCACAGCAAAGAATACTGGGCAACGTTGATCCCGAAGCCGTCGAGAGCGCCGTCGTAATGCCTGCTGACGCCACGCGCGGCGCGTCGCAGGTTGGTGCACAAACACTGAGATGGAAGCATGATGCGTGTATATACCCGCGACTGTGTTAAATCAAGTTACAGATCAAAGTTACTTATCAAAACAAAGCCAGCCCGACCAGCACTGACATCTCCAGCAATTCCAGCAACGCGCCGGCTGTATCACCGGTGGTTCCGCCCAGTCTTCGCACCATCAAATGCCGCAGCCAGACGAACACGACAACCGCCAGCAGCAACGCCACGACAGCATTGAAACCGGCGATCACCACGCACGCTGCCGCACTCACCGCCAGCACCTGCCAACCCTTCTTGCGTGGCAGATGATCGGCCAGCGCCTGCCCCAATCCACCGGCCCGCACATAAGTCGTGGTGAGGAACAGTCCGAGCAGCGCCGCACGCCCGATCAGCGGCACGATGATCAACGCCATGCCCTGCTGTTGTTCGATCAAGGCCAGCAACGCGGCGAACTTGAGCAGCAACACCAGCACCAGCGTCACCACCGCGATCGGCCCGCTGCGCGGATCCTTCATGATCGTCAGCGTGCGCTCGCGATCACCGAAACCGCCGAGCCACGCGTCAGCGCTGTCCGCCAGCCCATCGAGGTGCAGCGCGCCACTGAGCAGCACCCACACCGTCAGCAACAGCGCCGCGTGCAGCAACAATGGCGCGCCGGCCAATGCGATATTCAGCGCCCAGAGAATCACGCCGAACAGCAAGCCCACCAGCGGATAAAACAGCAACGAGCGCCCGAGCTGTTCAGGCGCCGGCATGCCCGGCAGACGAATCGGCAGGCTGCTGAGAAATTGCAGGGCGATCCACAGGGGCAACATGTCAGAGCACTTCCCTGAGCGAACCGTCGGCCTCGACGATCAGCGAAAACAGCGCGCCGTGAGCGACTTCGACATTCAGCAGTTGTTCACGGGGCAAGCCACGGGCCTGCGCCAGCAACAGACGCATGACGCCGCCATGACTGACCAGCAACACCCGCTCACCCGCGTGCGCCGCGTGCAGTCGCATCACCGCTGCCAGCACCCGCGCCGAAAAGTCGCTGACCGGCTCACCCTGCGGCGGGGTAAACGCATAGGGATCTGCCCAGAACAAGCCCAGGCCCTCGGCATCGGTTTCCATCAACGCCGCCGCGCTCTGCCCTTCCCAGGCACCGAAATGCAGTTCTTGCAGATTCTTGTCCAGTGACACCGGCAGATCACGTTGCGCGCTCAACTCTTCAGCAAACCGCGCGCAACGCTGCAACGGCGAACTGACCAGCCGATCCCACGGCCCCTGCCCGCTCACCGCCTCGCGCATCTGCGCCCAGCCTTTTTCGGTCAACGCATCGTCGAGGCTGCCGCGCAGGCCGCCGCCGAGTTCGGTTTCACCGTGGCGCAGCAGATCCAGACGCAAGGTCATGCCGGGCGGTCCGCCACGGCGGCTTCGGCGAAGGTCGCCATCTGCCCGTGCAGGTCGCAGGCCAGACGCAGCAACGGCACCGCCAGCGCGGCGCCACTGCCCTCGCCCAGACGCAGGCCCAGTTCGAGCAGCGGTTCAGCGCCGAGGGTTTCCAGCACATGTCGATGACCCGGCTCGGCCCCGCGATGCCCGAACAGCAGCCACTCACGGCAGGCCGGATTCAGGCGTACTGCCACCAGCGCGGCGACCGTGCAGATGAACCCGTCCACCAGCACCGCCACACCTTCCTGAGCGCAAGCCAGATACGTGCCGACCAAAGCCGCAATCTCGAAGCCGCCGAGATTGAACAGGGTCTGCAACGCATCGCCGCGCTGTGCTGCGTGCAGGGCCAGCGCCCGCTCGATCACCTGCGCCTTGTGGCTGACGCCTTCGGCATTCAGCCCGGTGCCAGGACCGGTCAAATGCGCCACCGGGCAATCGAGCAGCGCACAGGCCAGCGCACTGGCGGCAGTGGTGTTGCCGATGCCCATTTCGCCGCCGATGAACAATTGCGCACCAGCAGCCTTCGCGCGCAGCACGCTGTCACGGCCGCCCTGCAAGGCGAGTTCACCCTGGGCCCGAGTCATCGCCGCGCCCTTGGCGAAATTCGCCGTGCCCGGGCCGATGTTCAGGTGACGCACGCCCGGAAGATTCAGCGACGGGGTCACTGTGCCCAGATCCACCACTTCCAGCTGCGCGCCAAGTTGCCGCGCCAGCACGCTGATCGCCGCGCCGCCGCTGACGAAATTCAGCAGCATCTGCCCGGTGACCTCCTGCGGAAATGCGGAAACCCCTTCGGCGACAACACCGTGGTCACCGGCAAAAATCGAAATCCAGACCTGATCGAGTGTCGGTTTGACCTGGCCCTGCAATCCGGCCAGTTGCACCGCCACCGATTCAAGCTGACCGAGCGAGCCGGCGGGTTTGGTCAATTGCTGCTGACGCGCCGCCGCGTTTTCAACGGCGTCCGTATCCACCGGTTTGCACGGGTTCAGCCACCAGGCTTGGGTCATAACGCAGGTCCTTTCAGAGTCAGAGGCAGGCCGGCGACCGTCAGGACGACTCGCTGACAACGCTCGGCCAGAGCTTGATGCAGCCAACCGGCTTCATCGACGTAGCGGCGAGTCAATTCGCCCAGCGGCACGACACCCATTCCGGTCTCGTTGCTGACAAAAATGATTTCACCCGGCAGCGACGCCAGGCATTCGAGCAGGGCTTCGCGTTCGGCGGCGAGGCGTTCGGCGTCGTCGAGCATCAGCAGATTGGTCAGCCACAGCGTCAGGCAATCCACCAGCAGGCAACGCTCGGCACTGGCGGTTTCGCGCAGGACACGGGCCAGTTCCAGCGGTTCTTCGATCAGCCCCCATTCAGCGGGACGGCGGGCGCGATGATGAGCGACACGCTCATTCATCTCGCCATCCAGCGGCTGGCTGGTAGCGATGTATGTCACGGCCAGCGCGCTGTCAGTGGCGAGTTTTTCGGCGAGGCGACTTTTGCCGGAGCGGGCGCCGCCGAGGATCAACTGGAGCATGGGGAGATTCCACAGAGTTCACGTAACAGCCCGGTATCCAGGTGCTTCTCCACCAGATCCGCCAGCCGCTCGATATCGCGTTCGCGCAGGCCGTGGTAATCCACTTCCTGTACATCGTTCAGGCCGGCCCAGCGCAACAGCGCCGCACTGGCCGCCGGCGATTCGAACAGGCCATGCAGGTAGGTGCCGAAAATCTGCCCGTCGAGACTTTGCGCGCCGTCGCAACGACCGTCGTCCAGATGCACAGCAGCATTTTCCAACGCAGTTCCTGTCGTCACGCCGGCATGAATTTCATAACCGCTGACCTCGGCATCTTCCAGCGCCAGACGCCCGCGCACATTGCGCAATTGCTTCTCGGCTTCGAGCTGCGTTTCAAACGCCAGCAGCCCCAGACCGGCGCTGGAACCTGGCGCGCCTTCAAGGCCCAGCGGATCGTGCACCTGCTCGCCGAGCATTTGCAGACCGCCGCAGATCCCCAACAGCTTGCCGCCGTAACGAAGGTGACGGCGGATGGCCGATTCCCAACCATTGGCGCGCAGATACGCCAGGTCACTGCGCACGCTTTTCGAGCCCGGCAGGATGATCAGGTCGGCGGGTGGAATTGTTTGTCCGGGCCCTACGAATTGCAGATCCACCTGTGGATGCAGACGCAGCGGATCGAAATCGGTGTGGTTGCTGATGCGCGGCAGCACCGGCACCACCACTTTCAGGACTTGCTCGGCCTTATCGGTCTGGCGCTGGTCGATGCCGTCCTCGGCTTCCAGATGCAGGTCCATCACGTACGGCAGCACGCCCACCACCGGTTTGCCGGTGCGCTGTTCCAGCCAGTCGAGGCCCGGTTGCAGCAAGGCGATGTCGCCGCGAAAACGGTTGATGATGAAGCCTTTGACCCGCGCCTGCTCGCTCGGCGACAGCAGTTCCAGCGTGCCCACCAGATGGGCAAACACCCCGCCACGATTGATATCGGCGATCAGCAGCACCGGACAATCCACCGCTTCGGCGAAGCCCATGTTGGCGATGTCGCCGGCACGCAGATTGATCTCGGCTGGCGAGCCCGCACCTTCGACCATCACCAGCGGATACGCGGCGCTCAAGCGCTCGTGGGAAGCGAGCACGGCCTGCATGGCGATGGCTTTGTAGTCGTGATAGGCGACGGCGTTCATGCTGGTGACCGCGCGGCCGTGGATGATGACCTGGGCGCCGGTGTCGCTGTTGGGTTTGAGCAGCACCGGATTCATGTCGGTGTGCGGTTCGAGAAACGCCGCCTGGGCCTGCACCGCTTGCGCGCGACCGATCTCGCCGCCGTCGGCAGTCACCGCGCTGTTGAGCGCCATGTTCTGCGGCTTGAACGGCACCGCGGCAACGCCCTGGCGGGTGGCCCAGCGGCAGAGCGCCGTCACCAGCGTGCTTTTGCCGGCGTCGGAGGTGGTGCCCTGCACCATTAATGTGGTCATGCTGGTTTTTCCATGGAGCAATGCTTGGCGAATGCTTGCAGGGCTTGCTCAAGGCGCGCCTCGTCGGCGGCATCGGCGGGCAGCCCGAAACGCAGGCTGCTGTTGTGCGCGAACAGGCGCAGAAGAATGCCGCGGCGGGCCATGAATTCGTGCAACGCGGCGGCCTGTTCGGTGATCAGCCACTGAAACAGTGCGCAGCCGCCCTGCGGTTTGAAGCCGTGGCGCTCAAGCAACGCAGCCAGCCGTTCGCTGGCCTCGTCGCTGCGAATCCGCTGACGCGTGTGGCCTTCGGTGTCGCGCAAACAGGCCTGACCCAGCACCCGCGTCGGTCCGCTGACCGCCCAAGGGCCGACCTGTTCGGCCAGCAACCTGAGCAACTTGCGCTCGGCCAGCACGAAGCCCAGCCGCACACCGGCCAGACCGAAAAACTTGCCGAACGAGCGCAGCACGATCAACCCAACCTGATGCGCATGCGGGGCGAGACTCAGCTGCGGCGTGTTGTCCATGAACGCTTCGTCGACCACCAGCCAGCCGCCGCGCTGGGCCAGCCGTGCGTGCCAGTCGAGCAGACGTGCCGGGGTCAGATTCAGACCTGTTGGATTGTTCGGATTGACCACCACCAACACGTCGAGGCTGTCGAGAAAGAAGTCGACTTCCTGCTCCAGCACCTCGCGCACGATATAGCCGCTGCGCCGCCAGGCTTCGGCATGCTCGGCATAACACGGTGAGAGCACGCCGACCTTACCGGCGCGACGCAATCGCGGCAGCAGTTGAATGGCCATCTGCGAACCGGCCACCGGCAGCACCTGGCTGGCACCGTAATAATCGCAGGCGGCCTGCTCCAGACCGTCATCGTTTTCCGGCAAGCGCGCCCACGCCCGAAGCGGAATATCCGGGACCGGAAACGGCCATGGCGCCAGACCCGTGGACAGGTCGAGCCAGTCTTCTTCCGCGATGCCGTATTCGAGCGCCGCCCTGCGCAACCGGCCACCGTGCTCAAGCATAGAATTCAGCCCCCACGCAGAGAATCAGCAGCCATAACCATACCCCGCGCTGGACCAATTGCCAGCCGCGATCAATGGAATCGGCATCCGCCGGCACGCCCTCGCCCAGTTGCGGACGCTCGTGCAGCTCGCCGTGGTAAATCGCCGGACCACCCAGCTCGACGCCCAAGGCACCCGCGCCGGCGGCCATCACCGGGCCGGCGTTCGGGCTGTCCCATTTCGGCGCCTGAGTCCGCCAGCATTTCAGCGCCAGTCGGGTTTTGCCGAGCAGCGCGTAGGTCAACGCCACCAGCCGTGCAGGAATGTAGTTGAGGACGTCGTCGATTTTTGCCGCTGCCCAGCCGAAACGCTCGAAGCGCTCGTTGCGATAGCCCCACATCGCGTCGAGCGTATTGCTCAGACGATAGAGCACCACGCCCGGCGCACCGGCCACGGCAAACCAGAACAGCGCGGCGAACACCGCATCGCTGCCGTTCTCCAGCACCGATTCAGTGGCGGCGCGGGCGACGGCGGTGCTGTCCAGCTCATCGGTCTGACGGCTGACCAGATAACCCACACGCTTGCGCGCCTCCTCCAGATCATCGGCGCGCAAAGCCTTGGCCACCGGCTCGACGTGCTCACCCAGGCTGCGCATGCCGAGGGCGCAATACAGCGCAAGAATCTCGACGACCCAGCCCACATACGGCGCCCAGGAAAACGCCGTGACCAGCAGGGTCAGCGGCAGCACCGCGATCACCCACGCGGTGACACCATGGCTGCGCCAGCCACGACCAGCGCTATTGAAACGTTGCTCGATGCGCCCGGCGAAATTGCCGAACGCCACCAGCGGATGCCAGCGTTTCGGTTCACCCAGCAGCGCGTCCAGCGCAACCGCGGCGACACTCAACAACGCCACACTCATTGACTCACTCCCCAATAATTTTCATACAGCAGCTCATTGAGCGGACGCGCCTGCGCCCACCCTTCGAGTACCAGCATCGGCGCCGGATAGAATTCCTTGACCGGCCCCAGGCAAAGCACCGCCAGCGGCTTGGCCCCGGCCGGCAGTTTCAGCAGATCGGCCAGCGCCTGTGGCTCGAACAGCGACACCCAGCCCATGCCCAGGCCTTCGGCACGCGCGGCGAGCCAGAGATTCTGGATTGCGCAGGACAACGACGCCATGTCCATTTCCGGCAGCGTGCGACGACCGAAAATATGCCGCTCGCGATCATCCATCAACGCGGCGACCAACACTTCGGCGCAGTCGTTGATGCCCTCGACCTTGAGTTTCATGAATTCGTCACTGCGCTTGCCGAGGGCTTCGGCGGTACGCACACGTTCTTCTTCAACAAGGTTCTGGATCTGGCCACGTAGCGCGCGGTCGCTGATACGGATGAAGCGCCACGGCTGCATCAGGCCGACGCTCGGTGCCTGGTGTGCGGCTTCAAGCAATCGTCGCAACACGTCACGCTCGACCGTACCGCCGCTGAAGTGGCGCATGTCGCGGCGTTCGGCGATGGCGCGGTAGACCGCTTCGCGCTCGGCGTCAGTGAAGGCGTTGTCGGTCATGGCACCAACAGTGCGGCAATCGCCGACGGATTCGACGGGAAGTAAAAATGCACGTACGAGGCGGTCATCCGTCCTTGCCGATACACCGCTTCGGCACCGCGCCCGCCGTTGGGGCTGTGGCCACGGGCAATCGGCGTCAGTTCGGTGGTGGTCAGGGAATGGTGATAGGTGTGGCCGCGCAGCAGACCTTCCGGCAGGTCGACCTCTTGCAGCGCCAGTGCGGCGAGGCGCTTTTGCATCACGGCGTCGCCACTCAACAAGCCGACCAAATCAGCGCGGGTGCCTTCGACATCGGTCAGCGAGTCGAGCAGGTACAGCATGCCTCCACATTCGGCGAGCAGCGGTTTGCCGGCCGCATGATGCGCGCGGATCGCTTTGAGCATGTCGGCGTTCTGCGACAAGGCAACGTGGTGCAATTCCGGATAACCGCCTGGCAGGTACAGACTGTCGGCGTCGGGCAATTGCGTATCGCGGATCGGCGAGAAGAAACTTAACTCGGCGCCCATCGCCCGCAACAGATCGAGACTGGCGCCGTAGGTGAAGGCAAAGGCTTCGTCGCGGGCGACGGCAATTCGTACGCCTTCTAGTAGTTTTTCTGTCTCAACGATTGCTGGCGCGGCGAACTCCACGGCGGGTGGCAGCGCTACCTCGCAAGTGCCGGCCAATGCTTCGGCGGCGGCGTCGAGGCGCAGGTCGAGGTCATTGAGTTCGCTGGCCTGCACCAGCCCCAGATGACGGCTCGGCAGTTCGATCCCGGTTTCCCGGGACAATGCGCCGTACCAGCGCAGGCCTTCGGTGAGGCTGCCTTCCAGCAACTGCGCATGGCGCACCGTGCCGACACGATTGGCCAGCACGCCGGCGAACGGCAGATCCGGCTGATAGCGCGCCAGGCCTAGCGCCAGTGCGCCGAAGGTCTGGGCCATGGCCGTGCCGTCAATCACGCCAAGTACCGGAACGCCGAAATGCCGCGCCAGATCGGCGCTCGACGGCGTGCCGTCGAACAGGCCCATCACGCCTTCGATCAGAATCAGATCGGCTTCCGCGGCGGCTTCCCACAACAGGCGACGACTTTCCTGCTCGCCGACCATCCACATGTCCAGTTGATAGACCGGCGCACCGCTGGCGCGCTCAAGGATCATCGGGTCGAGAAAGTCCGGGCCGCATTTGAACACGCGAACCTTGCGCCCCTGATTGCGATGCAGACGGGCCAGCGCGGCGGTGACAGTGGTCTTGCCCTGGCCGGAGGCCGGTGCGGCGATCAGTACCGCCGGGCAGTGACGTGGTTGATTCAAAGTTCGACGCCTTTCTGCGCTTTGATGCCGGCCTGGAAGGCGTGCTTGATCATGCCCATTTCGGTGACGGTGTCGCCCATCTCGAGCATTTCCGGCTTGGCAGCGCGGCCGGTGACGATCACGTGCTGCATCGGCGGACGCGCTTGCAGATCGCTGAGTACCTGATCCAGATCGAGGTAACCGTGCTTGAGGGCGATGTTCAGTTCATCGAGCACCACCAGACCGATCGACGGATCACGCAGCAGTTCGCGGGAGACTTCCCAGGCCGCTTCGGCGGCGGCGATGTCGCGCTGGCGGTCCTGGGTTTCCCAGGTGAAGCCCTCGCCCATCACATGAAAACGCACTTGCTCGGGGAAGCGGCGGAAGAACAGTTCTTCGCCGGTGCTGTTGCGCCCCTTGATGAACTGCACCACACCGCACTGCATGCCGTGGCCCATGGCGCGGGCGAGCATACCGAACGCCGAGCTGCTTTTGCCTTTGCCGTTGCCGGTCAGCACCAGCACCAGGCCGCATTCGTCTGGCGAATTGGCGATGCGCTCATCGATCACGGCTTTTTTGCGCTGCATGCGCGCCAGGTGGCGCTCGTCGCGTTCGGGGGAATCAGTCATGGGGGAGCTCTCCGTTGAGGCTGGATAACGGCGGGCAGGCACAAGAATAGACGGCAACAAGCCTGGCATCGCCCACCGTGATGCCGCTGGATGGATCAGGCCGGTCTCCGGGCTCATGAGCGGCTGGTGCCTGGCTGCGCGCCTTCCCGCTGTTAAGCAGTGGCATCAGACGCAGCTTTTACTCATTTACCGTTGCGGGGGCAGCGCCGGGATCGTGAGGGTTCATCGCTTGAAGACCCGCCTCACCGGCTTCCCTGTTTCACTCTGTCGACATGCGCCACAGAGCACCTGAAACAAGCCGCGAAGGTTAGAGGGTTGGGGGTGGAGCGTCAATTGAAGAGGGGCTTGTGCGGCGAATAACTGCCGTCGATCAATTAACTGACGCCAATCTTGTGCCACACTGCCAGCAGTGATATCAAAGAGCCATGCTTTTTGACTGCAGAGAGCACATCACAATAACAAGGGAGAGCACCATGCAAGGCATGATCATCAGCAATCCGCGGCTGGAATTCCTGCGCCCGGTGCTGGAACGCTGGTTTGACTGTATCGACCGCTACAACGCCGTGCGCGGCGACAATGACACGCCCTACTGGCATGACGAAAAAGCCAACCTCGGCCTGCTGTCGGCCGCTGCGTGGATGGCCGAACTGGTCACCCTGCGCGACACCGCCACCCGCAAACAAAACGAAGAAGGCGAGCGCAATGCCCGCGCCGACCTGTTTATCGCCGGTGCCGAGGATCGCGCCTTCATTCAGGCCACCCAACGCTGGCCACGCGTCACCAGCCTGAATCTGACGCAGGCCCTGGCGGATATCACCAGCGACGCCAAGCGCATCAGCTACGCCAGCGACCTGAAACTCGGTTGTCTGTTCGTCGCCCCGCAAAAGGCCCAGCACAGCGCCAGCCCGGAAGAGTTGCAGGACATGGTCGACGACCTGCAAAAGGAACACACCTGCGCCGTCGCCTGGTACTTCCCTTACGCCTACCGCAAATTGCGCAGCGAAGCCGGCAACTATCACCCCGGCATTGCCGTGCTGTTCAAGGAAGCCCGCGGCTGAGGGTTGAACCATCGGGCTTGTGCGCTTCTCTATGTTTAGGAATGCATTCATAGGGAAGATCAGCAATGCGCAAGCCCCAGTTCGTTTTCGTCATCATGATCGCCGGAGGGCTCGCCGCCTGTGGTGAATCCTCCAGCCTGCAAGTCTCCGACGGCACCGGCCCGTCACCGAAACTGCCCGAACCGAACAAGACCCTGATCCCGACGGTGAACATCGCCCCGGCCATCGGCTGGCCGGCCGGCGCCAAACCGACGGCAGCGACAGGTACGCAGGTGGCAGCCTTTGCCGAGAATCTCGATCACCCGCGCTGGCTGTACGTGCTGCCCAACGGCGACGTGCTGGTGGCGGAAACCAACGCTCCGCCAAAACCGGACGACAGCAAGGGCATTCGTGGCTGGGTGATGAAAAAGGTCATGGGGCGTGCCGGTGCTGGCGTTCCCAGCCCGAACCGCATCACCCTGCTGCGCGATGCCGATCATGACGGCGTGGCCGAGACCCGCACGGTGTTCCTGCAGAACCTCAACTCGCCGTTCGGCATGACCCTGGTCGGCAACGATCTGTACGTGGCAGATACCGATCGCCTGCTGCGCTTCAACTACGAGCCCGGCGCGACCGAAATCAAGAGCCAGCCAATCAAGGTCGTCGACCTGCCGGGCGGGACGCTCAACCATCACTGGACCAAAAACGTCATCGCCAGCAAAGACGGCAGCAAGCTGTACGTCACCGTCGGCTCGAACAGCAACGTCGGCGAAAACGGCCTCGATCAGGAAGAAGGCCGCGCGGCGATCTGGGAAGTGGATCGCGCCACCGGCAACCACCGGATTTTCGCTTCGGGCATCCGCAACCCCAACGGCCTGGCCTGGGAGCCGCAAAGCGGTGCGCTGTGGACTGCCGTCAACGAACGCGATGAGATTGGCAGCGATCTGGTGCCGGACTACATCACATCGGTCAAGGACGGTGGTTTCTATGGCTGGCCGTTCAGCTACTACGGCCAGCACGTTGATGTGCGCGTGGAACCACAGCGCCCGGACATGGTGGCCAAGGCCATCGCTCCGGACTACGCCGTCGGCCCGCACACCGCATCACTGGGCCTGACCTTCGCCGAGGGCAATCGCTTGCCGGCACAGTTCAAGGAAGGCGCATTCATCGGCCAGCACGGCTCGTGGAACCGCAAACCGCACAGTGGCTACAAGGTGATCTTCGTACCGTTTGCCGCCGGCAAGCCGAGCGGAACGCCAGTGGACGTGCTGACAGGTTTCCTCGACAAGGACGAGAACGCTTTGGGTCGCCCGGTCGGCGTAGTGATCGACCAACAAGGTGGATTGCTGGTAGCCGATGACGTGGGTAACAAGGTGTGGCGGGTGTCAGCGACCCGCTAGTGTGTTGCCGGCATAAAAAAACCCGTGGGAGCCATTCAGCTCCCACGGTTTTTTATGTATCTGGGTTACGGGTTATGCGCCAGATGCTCTGGCTGCAAAACGCGCTTGGCGCTCAGATAAGCCTTCTGCCAATACGCCTTCGACAGACTGTCCAGCTTCACCGTACCACCGGTGGCCGGCGCATGAACGAAACGCCCTTCCCCGACGTAGATCCCCGCATGACTAACCTGAGAGCCGCCATTGGTGGCGAAGAAGATCAGATCGCCGGTTTGCAGCCCTTCCTTGCCGACATTCGGCGCCTGCATCACGATCATCTCGCGGGTCGAACGCGGCAGGCTGATGCCGGCGGCATCGCGGTAGACAAAGCCGATCAGGCCGCTGCAATCAAACCCGGAGTCCGGTGTATTGCCACCCCAACGATAAGGTGTGCCCACCAGCCCGAGCGCGCGGAACAGCACGTCTTCGGCAGCGGGAGAAAAGGTCTGGGAGGATCCGAACACGATCGGAGCGCGAACCACCGGCGCAGGCGGCGGAGTGCGGCTGGCGCAGGCGCTGAGCAGCGCGGCGAAGAACATCAAGGCAAAGCGGGCCGACATCGTCATATGCAGAACATCCTGATCTGGCTGCGGCTTTGACTGCCGATTCGATAGAAAACAAAACCGCCTGCGTTGGGACGCAGGCGGTTTGCCATCAATATAGATCAGGATTCTAGCGGCTACGCGGCAAACTTCAAGTAAGACTTTAACTTCACCTTGTAAAGTTTAAGTCTATTGCCTCAGAAGGGCTGCTTTGCCGCCACGAGCGTGGCGACAATCGAGTGATTACTTGCGAGCGGTAACCACGGTTGGAGCGTTCGCCAAAGCGCGTTTGGCTTCGATGAAGGTCTTGCTCCAGTAGCTGTCGCCCAGGCTGTCGATGCGAACACCGCCGCTGCGACGAGAGCTGGAATGGATGAACTGGTTGTCGCCCAGGTAGATCCCGGCGTGGCTTACACGACCGCGACGACCATTGGTGGCGAAGAACAGCAGGTCGCCCGGCTCGAGGTTGCTGCGCGAAACCAGCGGCGCATCAACGTTGATCATTTCGCGGGTGGAGCGCGGCAGATTCATGCCGGCTTCTTCGCGGAACAGGTAGCCGATGAAACCGCTGCAATCGAAACCGGCTTCAGAGGTACCGCCGAAACGGTAACGGGTGCCGATCAGGGACATGCCGCGTTCGAGGATGCTGTCGGCCAGAACCGGAAGCTGGTAAGGCTTCTTGCCGTTGAAGTCGGCGAGTTCTTTTTCGGTGTCCAGCTCTTCCTGGTAAATAACGGAAGACTGGGCGGTGGCAGAATTTTTAGCCTGTTGTTGCTGCTCTTGATTAACAGGTGAATGAGCAGCGCAACCGAACAACAGGGTGACGAGTGCGAGAGGCACGAGGGGTGCGAAGCGCTTTAGCATGGGCACGACCGTGGCTGATAGTTGTAAAGAAGCCGAGACTATGCCCGCTATCAGCCTCATTTGCAAATTCAATCGATCTTTTTGTGACTTCCCGGTTTCTCGTTAACATCTAAGCGCTTAAGCCTATTTGAATCGAGACGCGGCCTGTGCAACCCACAGGAAAGCGGGTTTTCTGGCGCCTGAAATATGCCGAAACCGGCTGAAAGCCCCGGTTTTACCAGCCCAGGGTTTCTTTCAGGAAGGGAATGGTCAGCTTGCGCTGAGCCTGCAAAGAGGCCTGATCGAGCTGCTCCAGCAGATCGAAAAGCGCGCTCATGCTGCGGGTACCGCGAGTCAAAATAAAATGCCCGACTTCGTCGGTCAGGTGCAGACCGCGACGGGATGCGCGCAATTGCAGGGCACGTAATTTGTCTTCATCGGAGAGAGGACGCATCTGGAAGATCAGCGCCAGGGTCAGGCGTGATTTCAGGTCGGCGAGTTTGATCGGCAGTTCACGCGGTGAAGTGGATGCGGCGATCAGCAGACGCCGACCGCTGTCGCGCAAACGGTTGAACAAATGAAACATCGCCTCTTCCCAGTCCGCCTTGCCGGCAATCACCTGCAAGTCATCCAGACAGACCAGTTCGTACTGTTCGAGGTTGTCGAGAATTTCGATGCCGCGATCCATCAACTCGGCCAGCGGCAGGTACACCGCCGGCTCCCCCATCTGCTCGAAGCGCAGGCACGCGGCCTGCAACAGATGCGTGCGCCCTACCCCGTGCTTGCCCCACAGATAGATCAGGCTTTCGGTCCAGCCGGCGTCGGCTTCGCATAGACGCTCGACATAGCCGAGTGCAGCGGCATTGGCGCCTGGGTAGTAGTTGATGAAGGTGGCGTCGTCACGCAGACGCACACCTAGGGGCAGCTGAATCGGTTTCATGCTGACTGAACAGTTCCCAAGGAACCGTTAGTGGCCTCTGTGTAAAGTGAGCGAAGTTTATACCCGTGAAGCGGAGCGCACAATGCGACAGACCCCAAGCAAAATCAAAGGTTTGCGTTAACGTGCTGGTTTTATGACAGTTTCTTTGGCGCCATGGCCTGCATGAGACGGGCCAACCCGGCAATCCACCAGGCAGCCCGCGCGCCACGATTACAACTCCGGCTCATCCACCCCGCTATAGATGTCGGAATCCTTGTACAGATCGTGAACGTGTCGCACCAGCACCATGATCACCGCCGCCACCGGCAATGCCAGCAGCACACCGGTGAAGCCGAACAGCTCGCCACCGGCCAGAATCGCGAAGATCACCGCCACCGGATGCAGACCGATCCGGTCCCCCACCAGCAACGGCGTCAGCACCATGCCTTCCAGCGCCTGACCGACCATGAACACCGCGACGATTCCGATCATCGGATACAGATCGCCACCGAACTGGAACAACCCGGCAATCAGCGCGGCGCCAATACCGATCACGAACCCCATGTACGGAACGATCGCCGCCAGCCCTGCTATCAGACCGATCAACAGACCCAGTTCCAACCCGACAATCATCAGGCCGGCCGCATAGATCACACCCAAGGCCAGCATCACCAGCAACTGCCCGCGCACGAACGCGCCCAGCACCTCATGGCATTCACCCGCCAGCGCCACCACGCGCTCTTCGCGATCACGGGGCAACAGGCCGCGGATCTTGGCCATCATCACGTCCCAGTCGCGCAGCAGGTAAAAGCTCACCACCGGGATCAGCACCAGATTCGCCAGCCAGCCGATCAGCGCCAGGCTCGAAGCCGTCGCCTGACTCAGCACTACACCGACGATGTCGGTGGTCTGGCCCATGTGTTCGCTGATCGCGGCCTTGACCTTGTCGAACTTCCAGAAGCCGTCCGACAGCCCCAGCTTCGATTGCGCCCACGGCACGGCGGTGTGTTGCAACCAGTCGAGCATTTGCGGCGCCAGCTCATACAGCCGCAGCAATTGCTTGGCGAGCATCGGCACCAGCACCAGCAACAGCGCGGTGACGATCAGGGTGAACAAGGCGAACACCGTGATCACACCCCAGGTGCGGGACAACCCCAGGCGCTCCAGACGATCAACGAGCGGATCGAACAGATACGCGAGCAACAGCGCCACCAGAAACGGCGTGAGGATCGGATGCAGCAACCAGACAAACGCGCAAAGCAGGAGCACCCCACCGAGCCAGAACCAACGCCGCGTATCGGCCATGTAACACTCCATTGCTTATATATAAGAAAGAAAACCTACCAGCGGAACCGCAAGGACGGCGCCGCCGGTGTCGGCGTCGGCGCAGCAACTGGCGGCGCCCCGGCGACCGCAGGCTGAGGCGCAGCGACCGGAGCCGGCGCCTCGGCCGGAAGTTCCTGCAACTTCGCCAGCGACAATTGCGCTCGCAATTGATCGGCACTGCCGTTGACCCGATAGAGGATGCGATCGGCATCGACACTCTGCAGACGCACGCCGAACGGTTCGAGTAACCGCAGCAGCGCTGCGTAGTGCTCCAGATTCATGCCCTGCACTTCCAGGGTCTGCTGGCCGGACGCGCCCGGCTTGGCCACAAAGCGTGGCGCCAGACGTTCAGTGACCGCCAGCATCACCGCATCGGCCACCGCGGCCTGATCCGCGCCCTGCACGTTGCCCCCCTCTTTTTTGTCGCCCAGCCACAATTGCCATTTGGCCTGCCACTGCCCGCTTTCTTCGCGAGCATGCACGGCGAGCAAGGCGTCAGCGTTGTAGCGCTCGGAAGCGTTGCGCAGCGGCGCCGGGTCGGCTCCCTCGAGCGCTGGCGCCGTGGCGACCAATTGCTCGCTCAAGTCCGCCAGCGGCAGGCGCAACGGCAAACCACGGTGCTGGGCCGCGCGGCGCAACGGTGCGGCACTGGCCTGACCGTCACCCACCAGACTCGAACCCTCGGTCGAATCGTTCAGCCACCAGCTCAGGATCGAGGGCCGGTTGGCACCCCACAGCGCCAGCCCGGCGCGGCGCAACGCCTGCTCGGTGGTTCCCGGATCGAAATCGACTTTCAGCACTTCCGGCGGCCCAGCATCGAAACCGAACTGACTGATGATCTGCTGCGGATCCTTGCGAACCGGCGCCAGCCCCGGGTTCTGCGGGGCTTTCGGGTCGCCGGTCAGCCGCAGCACCAGCGTATCCAGCGCAGCCTGGGTCGCGCGATCACGCTCCTCCGGCGACTGACCCGTGACCGGTTCGCGCACCTGATAAAGACCTTTGAGATTTTCGGCCTGGCTCGCCAGGCTGATCAGAGACAAGCCACCTACTAACAGCCATTTACAAAAACGCATGGAGAATTCCCGTCGACAAGAGCGGCTGGAACAGGCCGCGTGCACCGTTGTGGCAAGCCTGTGACCACAGGCCGTCGCAAAACATTCACACGCGGTCGGTAAGTTTTTGCACAGTCCTAACGATAGACGGTTCCTTATACAGGCACCCGTGATGTCGCCCACAGCGTCAATTGCAAAATTTTTCCACCGATATGCCCCTGCCCGTCGGCGTGAGGATGGCCGCTGCCCCTCAAGCCTGATAAAATCGCGCGCCTTCGCAGACCGGCAACAGCCGGGCACCCCGAACTTCGCGTGAGGCAATCGCCCCTGTCGGATTCGGCGTTCCCGCTGAACTCGGTCGTTACCCCTGAATCCCCTCCCCTAAAGGCCTGGATCATGAGCAAGCAACCCTCCCTGAGCTACAAGGACGCCGGTGTAGACATCGACGCCGGTGAAGCATTGGTCGAACGCATCAAGAGCGTCGCCAAGCGCACTGCGCGCCCGGAAGTCATGGGCGGCCTGGGCGGTTTCGGCGCCCTCTGCGAGATCCCGGCCGGTTACAAACAGCCGGTGCTGGTTTCCGGTACTGACGGCGTGGGCACCAAGCTGCGCCTGGCGCTTAACCTGAACAAGCACGACAGCATCGGCCAGGACCTGGTCGCCATGTGCGTCAACGATCTGGTGGTGTGCGGCGCCGAGCCGCTGTTCTTCCTCGACTACTACGCCACCGGCAAGCTGAACGTCGACGTGGCCGCCACTGTGGTCACCGGTATCGGTGCAGGCTGCGAACTGGCTGGCTGCTCGCTGGTCGGCGGCGAAACCGCTGAAATGCCTGGCATGTACGAAGGCGAAGACTACGACCTGGCCGGTTTCTGCGTCGGTGTCGTGGAAAAAGCCGAAATCATCGACGGCTCGAAAGTCGCCACCGGTGACGCCCTGATCGCCCTGCCATCGTCCGGTCCGCACTCCAACGGCTACTCGCTGATCCGCAAGATCATCGAAGTGTCCGGTGCCGACATCGAAACCGTTCAGCTCGACGGCAAGCCACTGACCGAACTGCTGATGGCCCCGACCCGCATCTACGTGAAGCCGCTGCTCAAGCTGATCAAGGACACCGGCGCCGTCAAGGCCATGGCCCACATCACCGGTGGCGGCCTGCTGGACAACATCCCGCGCGTTCTGCCAAAAGGCGCTCAAGCCGTGGTTGACGTGGCCAGCTGGAACCGCCCGGCCGTCTTCGACTGGCTGCAAGAGAAAGGCAACGTCGACGAAACCGAAATGCACCGCGTGCTGAACTGCGGCGTGGGCATGGTGATCTGCGTGGCTCAGGAACACGTTGAAGTGGCCCTGAACACCCTGCGTGACGCCGGCGAGCAGCCTTGGGTCATCGGTCAGATCGCTGTCGCTGCCGAAGGCGCGGCTCAGGTCGAACTGAAGAACCTCAAGGCTCACTGATGTCCCAGACCTGTGATGTCGTGGTGCTGTTGTCCGGCACCGGCAGTAACTTGCAGGCCCTGATCGACAGCACGCGGACCGGCGACAGCCCGGTCCGCATCGCTGCGGTGATTTCCAACCGCGCCGACGCCTACGGCCTGCAACGCGCCAGTGACGCGGGTATCGCCACCCGCTCGCTGGATCACAAGGGATTCGAGGGCCGCGAGGCCTTCGATACCGCGCTGATCGAACTGATCGACGAATTCAACCCCAAACTCGTGGTACTGGCCGGCTTCATGCGCATTCTCAGCGCTGACTTCGTCCGTCACTACCAGGGTCGCCTGCTCAACATCCACCCGTCGCTGCTACCCAAATACAAAGGGTTACACACGCATCAGCGCGCGCTGGAAGCCGGCGACGCCGAACACGGCTGCTCCGTGCACTTCGTCACCGAGGAACTCGATGGCGGACCACTGGTCGTACAGGCAGTAATACCGGTAGAGTTGCACGATTCGCCGCAAAGTCTGGCGCAACGGGTTCACGTTCAGGAACACCTGATCTACCCGATGGCCGTACGCTGGTTCGCCGAAGGACGGCTGAGCCTCGGCGAGCAAGGTGCTTTACTGGATGGCCAGCTACTCGGGGCCAGCGGTCACTTGATTCGAAACTAGGAGATTTTATGCGTCGCGCCCTGCTCTTCGCTTGCGCTCTGCTCGCCCTGCCTTTTGCCCAGGCGGCAGACCTTCAACCGTTCTCCGCCAGCTACACCGCAGACTGGAAGCAGTTGCCCATGAGCGGCACTGCAGAACGCAGTCTGACCAAGGAAGCCAACGGCGTCTGGAAGCTCAGCTTCAAGGCCTCGATGATGATTGCCAGCCTGTCCGAGGAAAGCACCCTCACCCTGGACAAGGACACCCTGCTGCCACAGTCCTACCACTTCGAACGCGGTGGTCTGGGCAAGGCGAAAAAGGCTGACCTGGACTTCGACTGGGCCAACAAGCTGGTGACCGGCACCGACCGCGGCGACGCGGTGAAAATCCCGCTCAACCGCGGCATGGTCGACAAATCCACCTATCAACTGGCGCTGCAGCATGACGTGGCCGCCGGCAAGAAAAGCATGAGCTATCAGGTGGTCGATGATGGTGAAGTCGATACCTACGACTTCCGCGTGCTGGGTTCTGAGAAAGTCGAAACCAAGGCTGGCCAGATCGATGCGATCAAGGTCGAGCGCGTCCGCGATCCGACACAAAGCAAGCGCATCACCGTCCTGTGGTTCGCCAAGGACTGGGATTACCTGCTGGTTCGCCTGCAACAGGTCGAAACCGACGGCAAGGAGTACAACATCATGCTCCTCGACGGCACGGTCAACGGCAAGACGGTCAAAGGCAGCTGATTCAACGAAAAGCCCCGCAAACGCGGGGCTTTTTTTCGCCTGCCGAACGCTGATCAAACCGAGAACTTGGCGACCATGCTGTTCAGATCCACCGCCAGCCGCGACAACTCCTGACTCGCGGCACTGGTCTGATTGGCCCCGGCCGAGGTCTGCATCGCCAGGTCACGAATGTTCATCAGGTTGCGATCGACTTCCCGCGCCACGGCCGCCTGCTCTTCCGACGCACTGGCGATCACCAGGTTGCGCTCGTTGATCAAGGTGAACGCCGAAGCAATTTCCTCCAGCGCCACGCCAGCCGCCTTCGCCAACTCCAGGGTCGAGCGCGCCCGAACGTTGCTCTGTTGCATCGAGCTGACCGCCGAATCGGTGCCCTGCTGGATGCCGCCGATCATCTGTTCGATCTCCTGCGTCGATTGCTGAGTGCGATGGGCCAGCGCCCGCACCTCGTCCGCCACCACCGCAAAACCCCGCCCGGCATCCCCCGCTCGCGCAGCCTCGATCGCCGCGTTCAACGCCAGCAGATTAGTCTGTTCGGCAATCGAGCGGATCACATCCAGCACCTTGCTGATGCTGTAGACCTTCTGCGCCAGATCTTCCACCTGCGTGGCATTCGCCGTGACATCGTCCGCCAGCAACTCGATGGACGATACCGTCTGCTGGACCTGCTCGCGACCATGCTGGGCAATGCGATCAGACTCACGGGAAGCCTCGGAAGTCGCGACGGCATTGCTCGCCACCTCCTCCACCGCGGCGGTCATCTGATTGACCGCCGTGGCCGCCTGTTCAATTTCCAGGCTCTGCTGGTGCAGCCCTCGCGTCGCGTCTTCGGTGACGCAGCTCAACTCCTCCGAGGCCGAAGCCAGTTGACTGGAGGACTCCGAGATCCGGCGGATGGTGTCACGCAGGTTGTACTGCATGCTCTTGAGCGCGTGCAGCAGCCGCGCTGGCTCGTCCTTGCCGGAAATGCTGATATCACCTGTCAGATCGCCACCGGCCACCACTTCCGCCACATTGAGCGATTGCGACAGCGGCAGCACGATGCTGCGGGTCAGCAATAACGCCAGCGCGATGGTAATCAGCGCAGTGATGCCGATCATCACCCCGACCCACACCCGCGAGCTGGTGAACACCAGCCGTGCGGCCTCTGTGGCGAGGTTGGCGTTGTGCTTGTTCAGTTCGACCAATTCACGCAGGGTCACTGCAATCTCATCCGCCAGCGGACTCATCTGCCCGTTGAGAATGGCGGCCGCCTCCTCCACTCGTCCCTGAGCAGATAACGTCATCACCTGCGCCTGAAACTCCAGGTACTTGTGTTCGGCAACCTTGAAGCGGTCGAACAGCGCGCGCTCTTCGGGCAATACGATCAGGACGTCGTAACGCTGCTGGGCTTCGCTCAGCACACCGCGCAAATCATTGAGCTTGGCCACATTCTGATCCAGCGCCTGCGGATCGCGATTGAGCAACAGGCGCATGGTCAGCGCACGCAGGCGCAGCATGTCCTGACTCATCTCGCCCACCGCCATCACGCTGGGCAGCCAGTTATTGTCGACCTCGTCGGATTGCGCGCGCATGTTCGACATCTGCAGCAGGGCAAACGCGCCAAGGGCAAACACCATCAGCGCCAGTACGCCAAAACCCAGCCCGGCTCGGGGCGCAATATTGAGACTACGGATACTCATTGCTCTGGTTCCTTCCAAAAGCGCTGCATCAACCCTGCAGCTGGTTGCTCTAGAAGGTATCGGCCCTTTGGAAAATTGCGTAAGACCAAAACGTGATATCAAAAGGCCTTAATACTTCGAACCTGGAGCATTAACGATTCAGCGCGGTTTTGCCGGACTTGAGCGCTGTTCGCGGCAATATCCCCAGGAAGTTGTCCCGTGCGATTTTTTTCGCGACCGCCTCAGGCAAGGCGTCGAGAAACGGCTTGAAACCATGGATTTCCTTGCCGAGTTTGTTGAATCGCCCGACCACGTCCGAACCGATCATGAAGCGATCCGGATAGCGCTCCACCAATTGCACCCACTCGGCTCGCGGCTGGCTCTTTTCGTCCAGCAGATAAGGCGTCAGCAGGCTCCACGACAGATCGATGAACAGGTTCGGATACGCCTCCAGCATTCGGGTAAGGGTCGGCAGCAGAAAATCCAGCTGCGTCTGATGACGATGGATTTCAGCACTGGTGCCGGCATGCGCCCAGATAAACCGGGTGTGCGGATGATTACGCAGCGGCTCTTCGATTTCCTTCAGGTACAGCGGATTCTTCTCACGCTTGGAGGTGATGTTGGAATGCAGCATCACCGGCAGATCGTGCTCGGCGGCCAGGTGATAGATGCGGGTCATGGCTTCGTTATTGGCACGCGGCGTATCGCCGGAGGTCAGTGCGGTGAGGTCGTCGTGACGGGTGAAGACCTCGCCGATGCCCTGCCACAAGCCGGGATACAGATCGAGCATGCGCTGGATGTGCGTGGCGGAGTTCTTGTCGTTGGGGTTGAAGCCTGAAAGAAACGGGTGAAAGTACTGGCGTTGCTCAGGTGTCAGCTTCTGCACCGCGTCGGCGACGATCACGTCAGTCGCGCTGTACCAATAGGCATCGGCATCATCGCCAGCGTAATAACGCGGGCGCTTCGGCTCGTCTTCGTGCCATTTCTTCGCCACGGGAATGCCGGAAATCATCACGTGCTCAATGGAGTTTTCCTTCATGGCCGTGAGCAATTTCGGCATGCCGGCAGTTTCCTGGAAAAAATCCACGTAATGCAGGTGCGCGTCACTGTAGGTGTATTCCCGGGCACTGGCGGCGCCGGTGAAAGCCATCAGGCAGGCAAGGCTCAAACGAAACAAGGACACAAGCATTCTCCGGCAGACAGGCATAGCCTAGACCCTCGCCGGGCAATGAGGGTTCACCCGGCAAGAAAGTGGAACGCGCCTGTGTGGGAAATGCTCTATACCTGCAAGGTCTTTTTTGATCGAATCCCTTTTCCTACAGCTTGCGAGGTTCACATGACCGTTACCGTCAATACCGTGTCCGCCGAAGGTTTTCGCCACACCGTACAGATCGATGAGCATGAGCTGTTTACAGACGTCCCGACGACCGCCGGCGGCGAAGGCTCGGCTCCGGAGCCGCACGATTACTTCGACGCCGCCCTCGGCGCCTGCAAGGCTCTGACCCTGAAGCTGTACGCGAAGAAAAAGGACATCCCGCTGACCGGCGTCGGCGTTGAGGTCAAACGCGACAACAGCCAGGAACAGAAAGGCAAATACGCCCTGCACGTGACCCTCACCCTCAAAGGCGTGCTCACCGATGCCCAGCGCGAAGAACTGCTGCGCGTCGCCGATCGCTGCCCGATCCACAAGCTGATGACCACCAGCGAAGTCACCATCGAAACCCACGCCCCCGTCGGCTTCGACAGCCAGTAATCACCCCGACGATACCGGCGGGTTATGCTCCACGCATCACCCGCTCAGCCTGGAATGGACCATGGACACCCAACCCCTGATCATCCGCCCGCGCGCCGAAGACGTCGAAGGGCAGCCGATTCTGCGCCCGCTGCCGTCAGCCAAATGCCGCAGCGTCGGGCCTTTCGTGTTTTTCGACCACATGCTCGAAACGGTTTATCCGGCGGGCAAAGGCATGAACATCCGACAGCATCCGCACATCGGTCTGTCGACCCTCACGTATTTGTTCGACGGGCAGATCCAGCACAAGGACAGCCTGGGCTCCGATCAAGTGGTCAGCGCCGGCGATGTCAGCTGGATGACGGCCGGCACCGCGATCGCTCACGTCGAGCGCACGCCCGAACCGCTGTGGGAGCAAAGCTTCAAGATGCACGGCCTGCAAATCTGGCTCGCCTCGCCCAAGGATCACGAACAAGGCCCGGGGCATTACAGCCACCACCCGGCCTCGACCTTGCCGGTCAGCGATAACCTCGGCGTGCAGATCCGCATGATCGCCGGGTCAGGCTTTTGCCTGGAATCGCCGGTGCCGGTGCTTTCTCCTACGCTGTATGCCGAATTGAAGATGCAAACCGCGACCACACTGCTGATCCCGACCGAGCATGAAGAGCGGGCGCTGTACGTGTTGAGTGGTGATGTGCAGCTGAATGGCGAAGCGGTCGAACCCCATGCACTGGTGGTGTTGCCGACCGGGGAAGAGATGAGCCTGTTTGCCGAGAGCGACAGCCACGCGGTGTTGTTCGGCGGTGCGCCACTGGACGGGCCACGGAGGATCAACTGGAATTTTGTCGCGAGCGATCCGGCGGCGATCGATGAAGCGCGGCGCAAGTGGGCGGCCGGGGATTGGCCGACCGTGCCGGGGGAAGTCGAGCGGATTGAATTACCGCGTTAAACCGCCTGCCCTCACCCCAGCCCTCTCCCAGGAGGAGAGGGAGCCGACCGAGGTGTCTTATGTCATACATCGACCTGAAACACCGAGTCGATTATGGATTCGGTGATTCACTTTCAGGTCGATGCAACTCTCGAGAAACTTACGGTCAGTCCCCTCTCCCTCTGGGAGAGGGTTAGGGTGAGGGGCTTTTGCTCTTAGGCTTCAGCCCTTGAACACTTCTTCCAGCAAGTCATGCATCGACTTGAACGCGCGCGCTGCGGTCTTCGCGTCGTACATCATCTTGCCCGGAACATTGGCGTGCGGATCGGTGAACGAGTGCACCGCGCCGCCGTAGCTCAGCAACTGCCAGTCCACACCAGCAGCGTTCATCTCGTCTTCGAATGCCGGAAACTGCTCTTTCGGCACCAGCGGATCGGAAGCACCGTGCAGCACCAGCACCGAGCCCTTGATGTTCTTCGCGTCCGCCGGGTTCGGCGAATCCAGCGTGCCGTGGAACGACACCGCCGCTTTCACCGGCGCACCGGTGCGGGCCAGATCCAGCGCACAGCAACCGCCGAAGCAGAAGCCGAATACCGCCAGTTTCGAGGTATCGACCGCCGCCTCGCCCTGCTTCTGCAATTGTTCGAACGCGGCCTGCATACGCTTGCGCAGCAGCGCTCGGTCGTCCTTCAGCGGCATCATCGCCGCACCGGCCTGATCGGCATTCTGCGGACGCACCGCCTGGCCGTACACGTCAGCGATCAGCACCACATAACCCTTGGCCGCCACCGATTTGGCGATCTCTTCAGCGCCAGCGCTGACACCCATCCAGTTCGGCGCCATCAACAGACCCGGACGCGCGCCTTTATGCTCGGCGTCGAACGCCAGGCGACCTTCATAAGGCTGGCCGTCAATCTGATAGACCACGGAACGTACAGTGACTTGGCTCATTTCTGACTCCTGATTGGTTGAACACCAGAATGAAAAAACCCGCCGAAGCGGGTTTTTCTACAGTTTGATCAAGCGGACAGCTCGACCAGCAGCTTGTTCAGGCGGCTCACGTAAGCGGCCGGGTCTTTCAAGCTGTCGCCAGCCGCCAGCGCGGCCTGGTCGAAGAGGATGTGCGACAGGTCGCTGAAGCGATCTTCGCTGGCCTCGTTGTCGAGCTTCTCGATCAGCGGGTGACTCGGGTTGAATTCGAAGATCGGCTTCGAATCCGGCACCTTTTGCCCGCTGGCTTCGAGGATCTGACGCATTTGCAGACCCAGGTCCTGCTCGCCGATGGCCAGAATGGCCGGCGAATCGGTCAGGCGATGGGAAACCCGGACTTCGGCAACGGAATCGCCCAGTGCGGTTTTCAGACGCTCGACCAGACCTTCTTTCGACTTGGCGACTTCTTCTGCGGCCTTCTTGTCCTCTTCCGAGTCCAGGTTGCCCAGGTCCAGGTCACCGCGCGCGACGTCGACAAACGTCTTGCCGTCGAATTCGCTGAGGTAGCTCATCAGCCACTCGTCGATACGGTCGGTCAGCAGCAGCACTTCGATGCCTTTCTTGCGGAAGACTTCCAGGTGCGGGCTGTTCTTGACCTGCGCGTAGGTTTCGCCGGTGAGGTAGTAGATCTTGTCCTGACCTTCCTTGGCGCGCGCCAGGTACTCGGCCAGACCGACGATCTGCTCGCCATCGGTGCCGTTGGTCGATGCGAAACGCAGCAGACCGGCAATTTTTTCCTTGTTGGCGAAATCTTCTGCCGGGCCTTCTTTCATGACCTGACCGAAGTTTTTCCAGAAGCCCTTGTATTGCTCAGGCTCGTTCTTCGCCAGTTTTTCCAGCATGTCCAGCACGCGCTTGGTCAGCGCCGATTTCATCGAGTCGATGATCGGGTCTTTCTGCAGGATTTCCCGCGACACGTTCAGCGACAGGTCGTTGGAATCGACCACGCCTTTGATGAAGCGCAGGTACAGCGGCAGGAACGACTCGGCCTGATCCATCACGAACACGCGCTGCACGTACAGCTTCAGGCCTTTTGGCGCTTCACGCTGGTACAGATCGAACGGTGCGCGGGCCGGCACGTACAGCAGCGAGCTGTACTCGAGCTTGCCTTCGACCTTGTTGTGGCTCCACGACAGCGGATTTTCGAAGTCGTGGGCGATGTGTTTGTAGAACTCCTGGTATTCCTCGTCCTTCACTTCGGTGCGAGGACGGGTCCACAGAGCGCTGGCGCGGTTGACGGTTTCCCATTCAACTTCAGGCTTCTCTTCGCCTTCGGCAGCGGCCACTTCTTTCGGCAGCTCGATCGGCAGCGCGATGTGGTCGGAGTACTTCTTGATGATGTTGCGCAGACGCCAGCCATCGGCGAACTCGTCTTCACCGGATTTCAGGTGCAGAACGATGCGGGTGCCGCGCTCCGGCTTGTCGATGGTGGCGACTTCGAATTCGCCCTCGCCTTTCGACGACCAGTGCACGCCTTCGCTGGCGGCGGTGCCGGCGCGACGGCTGTACACGTCAACTTTGTCAGCGACGATGAAGGCCGAGTAGAAGCCCACACCGAACTGACCGATCAGGTGCGAATCCTTCTTCTGATCGCCGGACAGGTTTTTCATGAAATCGGCGGTGCCGGATTTGGCGATGGTACCCAGGTGGGTGATCACATCGTCACGGTTCATGCCGATGCCGTTGTCTTCGAGGGTGACGGTCTTGGCGTCCTTGTCGAAGCTCACACGGATTTTCAGTTCATCGCCACCTTCGAGCAACTCAGGCTTGGCCAGGGCTTCGAAGCGCAATTTGTCGACGGCGTCAGAGGCGTTCGAGATCAATTCGCGAAGGAAGATTTCCTTGTTGGAATACAGCGAATGGATCATGAGGTGCAGCAGTTGCTTCACCTCGGTCTGGAAGCCCAGGGTTTCCTTTTGAGTTTCCACACTCATGGTCATCAAACTCCAATCAGATGGCATTGGCCGCGACCTTGCTGGTCGGCGGCGGGTTGTTCTGTGAGTTGGGGGCGTGCTTCAGGATTTCAAGGGCTCATCGATTTTGAAGTGCGCGCGGGCAGTGGCAATCGGTTCGCTTTCGGTGCTTTGCCACGCCGTGACCGCGACGTTGGCCACCCGCCGGCCCTGACGGCAGACCTGACACCGGGCCCAGGTGTCGCGAAACTGCCCGGCCCGCAGGTAATCGAGGGAGAAATCGATAATCTTCGGCACACCCGGCGCGCCGGTGAAAATCAGCAGGTGCAGGGCCGCAGACAGCTCCATGAACCCGGCAATCACCCCGCCGTGGATCGCCGGCAATAAAGGGTTACCAATGTTGTCCTTGTTGGCCGGCAACTTGAACAGTAAATCATCACCGACTCGCGAGCACTCGACGCCGATGAGTCCGGCGTAGGGGATCAGTTTCAGCAGCGGCGCGTAGTCACCCTTCTCGTGGGCCTCTTGCAGCTGCTGCTTGAAATCATCGCTCATCGTTTTTCTCCCTTGATCGCGCCACCAAAGCCTTTGGTGCCTTTAAGGCCTTTGCCCATGCGCATGAAGGTGCCGACGACGTGGGCAATCGGCTGCTCGGGATCATCCTGATAGGCGAAGCCGCGAGCGAAGATCACATCGGTGGTGACTCGATAACATTGGGCGAAGCCATAGACGTCTTTATGCGGCTCGGCGGCGTGCATGTAGTCGATGCGCAGATCGAGGGTCGGGCAGACTTCGAATTCCGGCAGCACGCACAGGGTCGACATGCCGCACGCAGTGTCCATCAATGACGTGATCGCTCCGCCGTGGATGACGCCAGTCAGCGGGTTGCCGACGATTTGCTCACTGTACGGCAGCACCACCGTCAGGCCTTCGCTACTTGCGCTGTGCACCTTCAATCCCAGCACCTGACAGTGGCGCAAGGCCGAGAGAAACCGTGTCGCACGCTCAAAAACGGGGTTTTCGGCCATTTGATAATTACTCTTGTTAGTCGTCATTCCCAGTAGTGGAAAGAACAGCAAAAGTTCCATTGCAAAACAAACTTATATATCTGAAAGAAATGAGGAACTTAAGCCTTGGGCCTGAGCTCTTAAGGCCAGTAGTTATTTTCCATAAGGAGAAACACCCCATGCGTAAGACTTTAGCTATTGCCTTGATGTTGACCGCTTCCCTCGGTCTCGCTGCCTGCGATAAAAAATCCGAGGACAAAGCTCAAGATGCCAACCAACATGCTGAACAAGCTCAGCAAGACATGAACAAAGCTCAGGAAAAAGTGAACGACGCAGCGAAAGAAAACGCCGAAGCTGCCAAAGCTCAGGCCGAATCGAACGCTGCAGCGCAAGAAGAAGCTGCCAAGAAGCAATAAGCCGCTTCTCGATGGCAAAAAAGAACACCCGCCAAGTGCGGGTTTTCTTTTGCCGGTCATTTTTTGCCAGTGCCGGCTTAGAGCAAGACTGTTCTAAAAGTCGGACTAATCATCAGCAACAATGAACACACTAATCCGACCAGCCAGACCAGACTGCGCAATTTTGGAATATCCGCCAGATAAAACCACAAATAGAAAATCCGTGAGATCACGAAGATGATCGCCAAGGTATCGATCAGCCATCCCGCCGTCTGGGTGGTGTGCGCCATCAGCACGCCAACCGCAAACAGAATGAAGGCTTCTATGCTGTTCTGATGTGCCGCCAGCGCCCGGGCTCCGTAACCGGTGAGTTGCGCCTGCTGCTGACGCGGCAGGTGGTTGTTGTAACCGCCCTGCTCTTTCATGGCCCTGCCGACCGGCATGCGCGCCACGTAGATCAACAATGCACTGATAAACACACACCAGAACGGAATACTCATCAAGCAGCCTCTTTGTTCGCTTCGGGCAATGGCGCCTCTGTAGGGGTATAGACCATTACATCGAGCACGTCGGAATGAAACTCCCGGCGATACAACACCAGCACCACGCCTGCGCTCATCAACATGAACAGCCACGGGCTGACGAACCACGCCAGCATGCTCATCCCGAAGTAGTAGGAACGCAGACCGAAGTTGAACTGGTTGGCCGCCATCGAAATCACTCGAGCCGCCCGCGAGGCGAACGCCTTGCGCTCCTGCTCCGACACTTGCCGCTCACCGATCATCGGGGCCGAGCCGACCAGAATGGCGGCGAAGTTGTACTGGCGCATGCACCAGCTGAAAGTGAAGAAGGCATAGACAAACACCAGCGCCAGGCACAGCAACTTGATCTCCGACATGCCCTGCGAAGCCTGTTGCACCATCGGAATGTCCGCCAGCAGCGACACCGCGCGCTCGGACGCGCCAAGCACGGTCAGGATGCCCGCCAGGATAATCAGCGTGCTGGAGGCGAAGAACGAGGCGTTGCGCTCCAGGTTGCCGATCACGCTGGCGTCGGCAATACGGTTGTCACGCAGCAGCATGCGGCGCATCCAGTCTTCGCGGTACAGATGCAGCACGCTGGCCAGGCACGCGGTGTCACGGGCCTTCCAGGTGGCATAACGGGTGTAACCGCCCCAGCAGATGACAAACCAGAGCGCGGCCAGCAGGTGGATCAGGTTGGCTTGGATGAACGACATGCAATTCCCTGTGATGAAGATTTCGGCTCCCCTTCGACGTTAGTCGAGGGAAAAAGACACTGCCTGAAGCCCATAAAAAATGCCCCGTATCGATTGATACGGGGCATTTCTGTTTAATCGCTCGGCAGCCGCTCGTGGCGGCCCGGCAATCTTAGGCGAGTGCTTCGGCGCGCTTGCCCAGCAGGCGGTCGCAAACCACGGCAACCACCAGGGTCATCACGCACGGCACCAGCCACGCCAGACCTTGCTCGCTCAGCGGCAGGTGGGCCAATTGCGATGGCATCCAGTCCGCCAGACCGGCGCCTTTCAACGCATCGATGGTGCCGAACACGAACGACACCAGCATCACCGGGCCCATGATGCGGCTCTGCTCATGCCAGAACGCTGCACAGAAGCTCAGCGCCACCAGCACGATGCACGGCGGGTAGATTGCGGTCAGCACCGGGATCGAGAACGCGATCAGCTTGGTCAGGCCCAGGTTGGACACCAGCAGCGAGAACGCCGCCAGGATGATCACCAGGGTCTTGTACGACAGCGGCAGTACGCGGCTGAAGTATTCGGCACAGGCGCAGGTCAGGCCGACAGCGGTCACCAGGCACGCCAGGGAGATCAGCACGGCAAGGAAGCCACTGCCCAGCGAACCGAAGGTGTGTTGCACGTAAGCGTGCAGCACCGCCGCGCCGTTGGTCGCGCCCGCCGCCACTTCATGGCTGCCGGAACCCAGACGGAACAGGCTGACATACACCAGCGCCAGACCGACACCGGCAATCAACCCGGCGATGATCGCGTAACGGGTGATCAGCGCCGGCGACTCGACACCACGGGAGCGGATCGCGTTGACGATGACGATACCGAATACCAGTGCGCCCAGGGTATCCATGGTCAGGTAACCATTGATGAACCCTTGGGAGAACGGTGCTGCGACATATTCCGGGGTAGCCACACCGATATCACCGGCCGGCAGTGCGAACGCAGCGATGCCGAGCACAGCCAGGGCGATGATCTTCAGCGGCGCGAGGAAGCGACCGACGGTGTCCAGCAGACGCCCAGGGTAGAGCGAAATGAAGAACACCAGCAGGAAGTACACCGAGCTGTAGAGGAACAGTGCCAGCGGGCTCTCGCCGGTCAACGGCGCCAGGCCCACTTCAAAGGAAACGGTCGCGGTACGCGGGGTGGCGAACAGCGGACCGACCGCGAGATAGCACGCTGCAGCCAGTACACCACCGGCGATCTTGCCGATCGGGCTGCTCAGGGCGTCCATTGCGCCACCGACCTTGGCCAGTGCAACCACGGTGACCACCGGCAGACCGACCGCCGTGATCAGGAAGCCCAGCGCCGCCATCCAGACGTTTGGCCCGGACTGCAAACCGACGATAGGCGGGAAGATGATGTTGCCGGCCCCGACGAAGAGGGCGAATGTCATAAAGCCAAGTGCCAGGATGTCCTGACCTTTCAAAACTTTCATTAAGGAAATACCACACTACTGAATCGGAATTTAGAGGGGGATTTCCCTGTGGGGTTAGGGAAATGCTGTCAATCCGTATAAGACTGACCCGTTTAGCGCGTTGCATGCCTTGTGGGCGGCAGACGCAAAATGGCGGCTAGCCTAACGAATTTGCCCGACAAACGCACTGTTAGAGGGCGAACTATCCGATACGCGACGTTTCTGTGTCGCGTTTTTGCATGTTATTGGGTGAGTGCTTATAAATTGCCATCGTCAACCCGATCGCCAGAAACGACAAAGGCCACCCGAAGGTGGCCTTTGTTGCTGGAGCAGAGAAGTCAGCCGAAGCTTACTTCTTCACTTCCCAGCCAGTCAGCTCGGCCAGGGCCTTGCCGATGTCTGCCAGCGAACGCACGGTTTTCACGCCTGCGTCTTGCAGAGCAGCGAATTTCTCGTCTGCAGTGCCTTTGCCGCCGGAGATGATTGCGCCAGCATGGCCCATGCGCTTGCCCGGAGGAGCAGTCACACCAGCGATGTAGGAAACAACCGGCTTGGTCACGTTGGCCTTGATGTAGGCAGCCGCTTCTTCTTCAGCCGAACCGCCGATCTCGCCGATCATGACGATCGCTTCGGTCTTCGGGTCTTCCTGGAACAGCTTCAGGATGTCGATGAAGTTCGAACCCGGGATCGGGTCACCACCGATGCCGACGCAAGTCGACTGACCGAAACCGGCGTCAGTAGTCTGCTTCACAGCTTCGTAGGTCAGGGTGCCGGAACGGGAAACGATACCGACCTTGCCTGGCAAGTGAATGTGACCTGGCATGATGCCGATCTTGCATTCGCCTGGGGTGATCACGCCTGGGCAGTTAGGGCCGATCAGGGTAACACCCAGCTCGTCGCACTTAACTTTGGCGTCCAGCATGTCCAGGGTAGGAATGCCTTCGGTGATGCAGACGATCAGCTTGATGCCGCCGAAAGCAGCTTCCAGGATCGAGTCCTTGCAGAAAGGAGCCGGAACGTAGATCACGCTGGCGGTGGCGCCAGTGGCTTCTACAGCTTCTTTCACGGTGTTGAACACAGGCAGGTTCAGGTGAGTGGTGCCACCTTTGCCTGGAGTCACGCCGCCAACCATTTTGGTGCCGTAGGCAATGGCTTGTTCGGAGTGGAAAGTACCCTGCGCACCGGTGAAGCCCTGGCAGATTACTTTGGTGTCTTTATTGATCAGGACGCTCATTACTTGCCCTCCGCAGCTTTAACGACTTGTTGAGCAGCGTCGGTCAGGCTGGTAGCAGCGATGATGTTCAAACCGCTTTCTGCCAGTACTTTAGCGCCCAGTTCAGCGTTGTTGCCTTCAAGACGAACAACAACCGGGATTTTCACGCCGACTTCTTTCACTGCACCGATGATGCCTTCGGCAATCATGTCGCAACGAACGATGCCGCCGAAGATGTTAACCAGTACTGCGGCGACATTGCTGTCGGACAGAATGATTTTGAAAGCTTCGGTTACGCGTTCTTTGGTAGCACCACCGCCTACGTCGAGGAAGTTGGCTGGCTTGCCGCCGTGCAGGTTGACGATGTCCATGGTACCCATGGCCAGGCCGGCACCGTTCACCATGCAGCCGATGTTGCCTTCCAGCGCTACGTAGTTCAGTTCGAACTTGGCAGCGTGCGCTTCGCGCGGATCGTCCTGCGACGGATCGTGGAAAGTCTTCAGCTTAGGCTGACGGTACATTGCGTTGGCGTCGATGTTGATCTTGGCGTCCAGGCAGTGCAGATCGCCATCAGCCTTGATCACCAGCGGGTTCACTTCCAGCAGAGCCAGGTCGTGATCCTTGAACAGCTTGGCCAGACCTACGAAGATCTTGGCGAACTGAGCAACCTGCTTGCCTTCCAGACCCAGCTGGAATGCCAGCTCGCGACCCTGGAATGGCTGAGCGCCAACCAGTGGATCGATAGTGGCTTTCAGAATTTTTTCTGGAGTGTCGTGAGCGATTTTCTCGATGTCCACGCCACCTTCGGTGGAAGCCATGAACACGATGCGACGGCTCGAACGGTCAACGACAGCGCCCAGGTACAGCTCTTTAGCGATATCAGTGCACGATTCAACCAGGATCTTGGTGACTGGCTGGCCGTTGGCGTCAGTCTGGTAAGTCACCAGACGCTTGCCCAGCCACTGCTGTGCGAAGGCTTTGGCGTCTTCTTTGCTGCGAACCAGCTTGACGCCGCCCGCTTTACCGCGACCACCGGCGTGAACCTGGGCTTTGACAACCCACTCGTTGCCGCCGATTTTGTCGCAAGCTTCTGCTGCTGCTTCCGGGGTGTCTACTGCGAAACCAGTGGAAACTGGCAGGCCGTATTCAGCGAACAGCTGCTTACCCTGATACTCGTGAAGATTCATGCTTTTTACCGTCTTCGTTAGGTACTGCGCATTCGGCGCTGCGCTCTTTATGAGTGCCGCGCCACCTGTGACTGCTGCTTGCGTAGCCTTTCCGGATACCCGGTGCAGCTACGCAAGGCTGCGTCCAGCGGACATTCCGCGGTGAGTCTTGCACGCAAGGCTCACGACGGGCCGTACCGCCGTGGTTTCTTATTGTGTCTTAACGCTTCTTGCGGTTGGCAATGTGGATGGCGCCGCCATTCACTGCCAAAGCTGCTTCGTGCAAGGCTTCAGACAGGGTCGGATGGGAGAAAACCATCATGCCCAGGTCTTCAGCGCTGGTGCCGAATTCCATACCGATCGCGCCCTGCTGAACCAGTTCTGCGGCGCTCGGGCCAATCACGTGCACGCCCAATACGCGGTCAGTCTTGGCATCGGCGATGACCTTGACGAAACCACCGGTATCGTTGGCGGCCATGGCACGGCCGGATGCTGCGAACGGGAAGGTGCCGACGTTAACTTCAACGCCTTCAGCTTTCAAGGCCTGCTCGGTTTTACCGACCCATGCGATTTCCGGGTGAGTATAAATAACCGAAGGGATCAGGTCATAGTTCATCTGGGCCTTGTGGCCTTTGATGCGCTCTACAACCATGATGCCCTCTTCCGAGGCCTTGTGAGCCAGCATCATGCCGCGAACCACGTCACCGATAGCGTAAACGCCCGGTACGGTGGTGGCGCAGTGATCGTCAACGTGCACGAAACCACGCTCGTCCAGGGTCACGCCGCTGTCGGCAGCCAGCAGATCAGTGGTCACCGGACGGCGACCAACGGCTACGATCAGCTTGTCGAAAGTGATGGTCTGTTCGCCGTTGGCGTCGGTGTAGTTCACAACGACTTCGTCGCCGTTCACTTTCGAGCCGGTTACGCGAGCGCCCAGTTTGATGTCCAGACCCTGTTTGGTCAGGGTTTTCAGCGCTTCCTTGGAAACAGCGGTGTCCGCTGCCATCAGGAAGGTGTCCAGTGCTTCCAGGACAGTTACTTCTGCACCCAGACGCGACCAGACCGAACCCAGTTCCAGACCGATCACGCCAGCGCCGATCACGCCCAGACGCTTGGGTACGGTCTGGAATTCCAGTGCGCCAGTCGAATCGACGATGACTTTCTGATCGACCGGAGCCGGTGGAATGTCGATCGGACGCGAGCCTGGAGCCAGGATGACGTTTTCGGCTTCGATGACTTCAACCGAGCCGTCCGGCTTGGTGACTTCAACTTTCTTGCCAGCCAGCAGTTTGCCGTGGCCCTGGATCGAAGTTACGCCGTTGGCCTTGAACAGGGTGGCAACACCGCCGGTCAGGTTCTTGACGATGCCAGCCTTGCGGCCAACCATCGCAGCGACGTCCATTTTGACTTCGCCGGTCGAGATACCGTGGACGTTGAAGCTTTCTTTCGCTTCCTTGTATTTCCAGGAGCTGTCCAGCAGCGCCTTGGAAGGAATGCAGCCTACGTTCAGGCAGGTGCCGCCCAGGGCTTGCTTGCCTTCAGCATCGGTGTACTTCTCGATGCAGGCAGTGCTCAGGCCGAGTTGCGCGGCCTTGATAGCTGCCACGTAGCCGCCAGGGCCCGCACCGATCACTACTACGTCAAATTTCTGCGACATTCAAAAAATCCTCTTTAGCGAAAAGCTTCAAGCCGCGCGCTGCAAGCCAGGCTGCGTTTTCCCGCAGCTTGAAGCTTGCAGCGCGTGACTGCTTCTATCAGATATCCAGCAACAGACGAGCCGGATCTTCCAGCAGGTTCTTGATGGTCACCAGGAAGGTTACAGCTTCTTTGCCATCGATCAGACGGTGATCGTAGGACAGTGCCAGGTACATCATCGGACGGATCACGACCTGACCGTTGATGGCCATCGGACGCTGGATGATGTTGTGCATGCCCAGAATCGCTGCCTGCGGCGGGTTGACGATCGGGGTCGACATCATCGAACCGAAGGTACCACCGTTGGTGATGGTGAAGGTGCCGCCGGTCATTTCGTCCATCGACAGTTTGCCGTCACGGGCTTTCTTGCCGAAGGTGGCGATACCGCCTTCGATTTCAGCCAGGCTCATGTGTTCGGCGTTACGCAGAACCGGAACCACCAGGCCACGGTCGCTGGAAACAGCGACGCCGATGTCGGCATAACCGTGGTAAACGATGTCGTTGCCGTCGATCGAAGCGTTGACCGCCGGGAAGCGTTTCAGCGCTTCGGTGGCAGCCTTCACGAAGAACGACATGAAGCCCAGGCGTACGCCGTTGTGGGACTTCTCGAACAGGTCCTTGTACTTCGAACGCAGGGCCATGACTTCGGTCATGTCGACTTCGTTGAAAGTGGTCAGCATCGCCATGTTCGATTGAGCTTCAACCAGACGCTTGGCAACGGTGGCACGAACGCGAGTCATCGGAACGCGCTTCTCGATGCGGTCGCCAGCGGCGAACACAGGAGCGGCGGCGGCCGGAGCAGCAGCCTTGGCAGGCGCGGCAGCCGGAGCGGCTTTCTTGGCAGCAACGGCTGCAACCACGTCTTCCTTGGTCACGCGACCGCCTTTGCCGGTGCCGGCAACGGAAGCGATGTTGATGCCGTTCTCTTCAGCCAGCTTGCGCGCGGCAGGAGCAGCGATCGGGTCGTCTTCGCCATCAGCGGCAGCAGGTGCAGCGGCGGCTGCGGCCGGAGCAGCAGCGGCAGCCGGGGCGGCAGCAGCAGCGCCGCCTTCAACGATGGAGCCCAGCACTTCGTCGGACAGGACGGTTTCGCCCTCGCCCTTGACGATTGCGCCCAGCACGCCGTCGGCGGTAGCCAGCACTTCCAGTACGACTTTGTCGGTTTCGATGTCGACGATCAGTTCGTCACGCTTGACGGCGTCGCCCGGTTGTTTGTGCCAGGTGGCAACGGTGCCATCGGCAACCGATTCCGGGAAAGTGGGGGCTTTGATCTCGATAGCCATTATCTGTGGTTCCTTAAATTCGGTTTCAGGTGCGCGAAGGCGTTAAACGGTAAACGCGGCTTGCAGCAGTTGTTCCTGCTGCTCGGCGTGCATCGATGCGTAACCACATGCTGGGGCAGCAGAAGCCTCACGGCCCGCGTACTCGAGTACGAGAGATTTGTTGAGGTTGCTGATGCTGCGACGCAGGTGGTGCTGGCTGCAGTACCAGGCGCCCTGGTTCATCGGCTCTTCCTGACACCACACGGCCGCTTTGGCATTGGTGTAAGGAGCCAGGACTTCTTTCAAGTCGTCCTCAGGGAACGGATACAGCTGCTCGATACGCACGATGGCGATATCTTCGCGGCCTTCGGCACGACGTTTTTCCAGCAGGTCGTAGTAGACCTTGCCGCTGCACAGAACAACGCGCTCGACCTTTTTCGGGTCCAGTGCATCGATTTCCGGGATCACGGTCTGGAACGAACCTTCGGCCAGATCTTCCAGGGTCGAGATGGCCAGCTTGTGGCGCAGCAGCGACTTTGGAGTCAGAACGACCAATGGCTTGCGCAGCGGGCGAATCACCTGACGGCGCAGCAAGTGGTAGATCTGGGCCGGGGTGGTCGGCATGCACACCTGAATGTTGTGCTCGGCGCACAGCTGCAGGTAACGCTCAAGACGTGCCGAGCTGTGCTCAGGGCCCTGACCTTCGTAGCCGTGTGGCAGCAGCATGGTCAGACCGCAGAGACGGCCCCACTTGTGCTCGCCGCTGGTGATGAACTGGTCGATAACGACCTGTGCACCGTTGGCGAAGTCGCCGAACTGGGCTTCCCAGATCACCAGCGCGTTCGGCGTGGTGGTCGAGTAACCGTATTCGAACGCCAGTACGGCTTCTTCCGACAGGAACGAGTCGTACAGGTCGAAGCGTGGCTGACCTTCATACAGATGCTTGAGCGGAATGTAGGTACCGGCATCTTTCTGGTTGTGCAGCACAGCGTGACGGTGCGAGAACGTACCGCGGCCGATGTCCTGACCGGTCATGCGGATCGGGTGACCTTCGAACGCCAGGGTCGCGTACGCCATGGTTTCGGCGTAACCCCAGTTGATCGGCAGGCCGCCGGCTTGCATCTTCTGACGGTCTTCGTAGATCTTCGCGACCTGGCGCTGAACCACGAAGCCTTCCGGAATTTCCAGCAGCTTGGCGGACAGTTCCTGCAGGGTCTTGAGGTCGAAACGAGTGTCGTGACGCGCAGTCCAGGCGTGGCCCAGATACGGACGCCAGTCCACGAACAGCTCTTTGTTCGGCTCTTTGACCAGCGATTTCACTACGTGCAGACCGTTGTCCAGCGCGTTGCGGTATTCGTCGACTTTCGCCTGAACACGCTCTGCGTCCAGCACACCGGCCTGGGTCAGACGATCAGCGTACAGCTCACGGGTGGTGCGCTGCTTGGTGATCTGCTGATACATCAGAGGCTGGGTGCCGCTCGGCTCGTCGGCCTCGTTGTGGCCGCGACGGCGGTAGCAGACCAGGTCGATCACCACGTCACGCTTGAACTGCATGCGGTAGTCGATGGCCAGCTGGGTCACGAACAATACGGCTTCCGGATCATCACCATTCACATGGAGGATCGGCGCCTGGATCATTTTCGCAACGTCGGTCGCGTACTCGGTGGAACGCGAGTCCAGCGGGTTGCTGATGGTGAAACCAACCTGGTTGTTGATCACGATGTGCACGGTACCGCCGGTCTTGAAACCGCGGGTCTGCGACATCTGGAAGGTTTCCATCACCACGCCTTGACCGGCGAATGCCGCGTCACCGTGGATGGAGATCGGCAGAACCTTCTCACCGGTAGGGTCGTTGCGACGATCCTGACGGGCGCGAACCGAACCCTCGACCACCGGGGAAACGATTTCCAGGTGGGACGGGTTGAACGCCATGGCCAGGTGAACTTCACCGCCGGTGGTCATTACGTTGGACGAGAAGCCCTGGTGGTATTTAACGTCACCGGAACCCAGCTCGACCTTCTTCTTGCCTTCGAACTCGTCGAACAGCTCGCGCGGGTTCTTGCCGAAGGTGTTGACCAGTACGTTCAGACGGCCACGGTGGGCCATGCCGATGACGACTTCCTTGGTGCCGTAGGAACCGGAACGCTGGATCAGTTCGTCGAGCATCGGAATCAGGCTTTCGCCGCCTTCCAGACCGAAACGCTTGGTGCCCGGGTATTTGGTGCCCAGGTATTTTTCCAGGCCTTCACCGGCCGTCACGCGCTCGAGCAGGTGGCTCTTGATGTCCGCGGAATATTCCGGACGGCCACGCACGCTTTCCAGACGCTGCTGGAACCACTGGCGCTGCTCGGAATCGGTGATGTGCGTAAATTCAGCGCCGATGGTGCGGCAATATGTCTGCTGCAACGCTTCGTGAATTTCGCGTAGGCTCGCTTCCTCTTTGCCGATGAACAGGTCGCCGGCACGGAAGGTCGTATCAAGATCGGCATTGGTCAAGCCGTAGTGATTGATCGACAGGTCTGCAGGTGCAGGACGCTGCCACAGCCCCAGCGGGTCAAGCTGGGCTGCCTGGTGGCCACGCATACGGTAGGCCTGGATCAATCGCAGCACTTCAACTTGCTTCTTCTCGTGCTCACTGCTCACGCTGCCGGCGGAAACCGGTTGGGCGCGGCGCTGGTTCTTTGCCAGCAGCACGAAATGATCGCGAATTGTGGAGTGCGAAACATCGGTGGCAGAGCTGCCGTCGGCAGGCAGCTTCTGAAAGTAGGTGCGCCACTCTTCTGGCACAGCGTTAGGGTCGTGCAGGTAGAGCTCGTAGAGCTCTTCCACATAGGCAGCGTTTCCACCTGAAAGGTAGGCGCTGTTCCACATGCGCTGCATCACGCTTTCTTGCATGCTTGGTCACCCTCGGTTAGGGGAACACCATCGGTGCCGACACCGAGCAAGCTTGCAGAAGTCCGAATGCAGCGACCAAAACAAGCCACTTAGGATCACACTGATAGTCCGGGTACCAGCCCGGATGCCCCTGCTTGTCTCATTTCTTCAAAATAAGAGCCGCAGCTTATGGCTGCTGCTCTGGTTATAGCCATGGCGCGGGTTGAAGCCCGCGCCTAAGCCCTCTGCGGGTACAGCGGTTACAGCAGCTGAATCACACGCCGCTCGAAAGCAGCATGTTACGGATGTGACCGATGGCCTTAGTCGGGTTCAGGCCTTTCGGACATACGTTGACGCAGTTCATGATGCCCCGGCAGCGGAAGACGCTGAACGGGTCATCGAGGGACGCCAGACGCTCGGACGTCTTGGTATCACGGCTGTCTGCCAGGAAGCGGTACGCTTGCAGCAGTGCAGCTGGACCCAGGAACTTGTCCGGGTTCCACCAGAAGGACGGGCAAGAGGTCGAGCAGCAGGCGCACAGGATGCACTCGTACAGACCGTCGAGCTTTTCACGCTCTTCAGGGGACTGCAGACGCTCGATGGCCGGAGCCGGCGTGTCGTTCTGCAGGAATGGCTTAACCTTCTCGTATTGCTTGTAGAAGATGCTCATATCGACAACCAGGTCACGGATAACCGGCAAACCTGGCAGCGGACGAACGATCAGCTTGTTACCTTTGACGACAGCGGACAGCGGCGTGATGCACGCCAGGCCGTTCTTGCCGTTGATGTTCATGCCGTCGGAGCCACAGACGCCTTCACGGCAGGAGCGACGATAGGAGAAACCTTCGTCCTGCTCTTTGATCAGGGCCAGCACGTCCAGCACCATCAGGTCTTTACCACCGGTATCGACCTGGAATTCCTGCATGAACGGCGCAGCGTCCTGATCAGGGTTGTAACGATAAACACTGACTTGCAACATGGCGGTCACCCTTAATAAGTCCGGACTTTAGGTTCGAAAGTCGGAACAGTCTTCGGCGAGAAGTTCACGGCACGCTTGGCGACGCGTTTCTCACCCGGGAAGTACAGGGTGTGGCACAGCCAGTTTTCGTCGTCACGGTCTTCGAAGTCTTCACGGGCGTGAGCGCCGCGGGACTCTTTACGTACTTCGGCAGCGATGGCGGTAGCTTCAGCCACTTCCAGCAGGTTTTGCAGTTCCAGCGCTTCGATACGGGCGGTGTTGAACGCCTGCGACTTGTCGTTGATCTTCACATTGGCGATGCGCTTGCGCAGATCAGCCAGCTGGGCAATACCCTTCTGCATGTATTCGCCGGTACGGAATACACCGAAGTAGTTCTGCATGCAGCTTTGCAGCTCGCGACGCAGGGTAGCGACATCTTCACCGTCGGTACGGTTGTTCAGTGCGTTCAGACGCGCCAAGGCAGCGTCGATGTCGGCTTCGGTAGCGTCGTCGTATTCGATGCCGTCGGTCAGCGCCTTCTCCAGGTGCAGGCCGGCAGCGCGGCCGAATACCACCAGGTCGAGCAGCGAGTTGCCGCCCAGACGGTTGGCACCGTGAACCGATACGCAAGCCACTTCACCTACCGCGAACAGACCAGGAATGATCTGATCCACGCCTTCGGCGTCCTGAGTGATCGCCTGGCCGTGAATGTTGGTGGCAACGCCGCCCATCATGTAGTGGCAAGTCGGAACAACCGGAACCGGAGCAACCACCGGGTCAACGTGGGCGAAAGTCTTCGACAGTTCGCAGATGCCTGGCAGACGGCTGTGCAGCACTTCCTCGCCCAGGTGGTCGAGTTTGAGCATCACGTGGTCGCCATTCGGACCGCAACCGTTGCCGGCAATGATTTCCTTAACCATCGAGCGAGCAACCACGTCACGACCGGCAAGGTCTTTGGCGTTCGGAGCATAACGCTCCATGAAACGCTCGCCGTGCTTGTTGATCAGGTAACCACCTTCACCACGGCAACCTTCTGTAACCAGTACACCGGCACCGGCGATGCCGGTCGGGTGGAACTGCCACATTTCGATGTCTTGTACCGGTACGCCAGCACGCAGAGCCATGCCGACGCCGTCACCGGTGTTGATCAGGGCGTTGGTGGTGGATGCATAGATACGACCTGCACCGCCGGTAGCCAGTACGGTGGCTTTGGCGCGGATGTAGGTGGTTTCACCGGTTTCGATGCAGATCGCGATCACACCGACGAATTCGCCTTCCTGGTTTTTCACCAGGTCGACAGCGTAGTACTCGTTCAGGAACGTGGTACCGGCTTTCAGGTTGCCCTGATAAAGGGTGTGCAGCAGCGCGTGACCGGTACGGTCGGAAGCGGCGCAGGTACGGGCAGCCTGCCCGCCTTTACCGTAATCCTTCGACTGACCGCCGAACGGACGCTGGTAGATACGGCCTTGCTCGGTACGCGAGAACGGCAGACCCATGTGGTCCAGCTCGAAAACGGCAGCCGGGCCTTCCTGACACATGTATTCGATAGCGTCCTGGTCACCGATGTAGTCGGAACCCTTGACGGTATCGTACATGTGCCAGCGCCAGTCATCGTTCGGGTCGGCGGACGCGATTGCACAGGTGATGCCGCCCTGGGCGGATACGGTGTGCGAACGGGTCGGGAAAACCTTGGTGATCACCGCAGTCTTGTGACCGCCCTGTGCCAGTTGCAGCGCTGCGCGCATGCCGGCACCGCCGCCACCAATAATGATGGCGTCGAAAGAAATCGTTGGAATGTTAGCCATGAATCAGATACCCCAGAGAATCTGCACACCCCAGACGAAGTAAGCGAACATCGCGACGCCGCATACTGCCTGGAAAAGGAAACGTACTGCAGTCGCGGACTTGCCCAGCGCCATTGGCGTCAGGTAGTCGGTCGCGATGGTCCACATGCCGACCCAGGCGTGAGCGCCCAGGGCAACCAGTGCCAGCAGACTGAAGATACGCATTCCGTTGTGGGCGAACAGGCCGTGCCATTGGTCGTAGCCAATGCCCGGGTTCGCGGCGAGGTAGCCGATCAGGAATATGAAATAAGCCGCGAGAACGACCGCAGACACACGCTGTGCCATCCAGTCATAGAGGCCCGAACGCGAAAGGTTTGTAACGCTGGTTACCATATCCAAACTCCTGCCAGAACGATCAGCACCACGGAAACGGCGATGATCAGTTTCGAGCCCAGGCGGCCGCCTTCCAGCGTCTCACCGATGCCCATGTCCATGATCAAGTGGCGCACACCGGCAACCAGGTGATACAGAAGAGCGGACAGGAGGCCCCATGCTACGAACTTGGCCAGCGGGCTGGTCAAGCATGCCTTCACCTCGACATAACCTTCCTCGGAACCCAGGGATTTGCCCAATGCATAGAGCATGATGCCAAGGCCCAGGAAGAGGATGATGCCGGAAACACGGTGAAGAAACGACGTAACGCCGGTGATGGGGAGTTTGATGGTCCTTAGGTCTAGGTTTACAGGTCGTTGGCTTTTCACGGCTTTTTTTTCACACTGAAGAGCCCCTAACAATCAGGGCAAAGTTGTTGGGGAGTGCACTGGTCAGGTAACCACCACCCAGGGATGCGACCCCCAATGAAAGCAAGCCCAAAAGCCCTTGGCGGTCGGTCGCCGAGTATAGACAGTTAGGCTACTAATGACAACGCAATCGCCTACCCCCAATAGCGGATTGCACAAGTCGTATAAAAGGCGTAAATGGCAGGCAATTTCGAGGAAAAAGTACGGTTAAAGCCTTCTGGAGCAAGACTTTAGGCAAATTGACATTCGAATTTATCTCACTATAGTGGTGCGGGCCCTGCGTGGGGGGTCTGTCTGATGATTTCAAGCATAAATAGGAGGCCACATGGCTGACAAAAAAGCGCAGTTGATCATCGAGGGCGCAGCCCCCGTCGAGCTGCCCATTTTAACCGGCACCGTTGGTCCCGATGTTATCGATGTTCGGGGCCTGACGGCCACGGGCCGCTTCACTTTCGACCCCGGTTTCATGTCGACCGCTTCCTGCGAATCGAAGATCACCTATATCGACGGCGACAACGGCATCCTGCTGCACCGCGGCTACCCGATCGAACAGCTGGCTGAAAAGTCGGACTACCTGGAAACCTGCTACCTGCTGCTGAACGGCGAACTGCCGACTGCAGAGCAAAAGGCCCAGTTCGTCGGCACCGTGAAGAACCACACCATGGTTCACGAGCAGCTGAAAACCTTTTTCAACGGCTTCCGCCGTGACGCCCACCCGATGGCCGTCATGTGTGGTGTAGTCGGCGCCCTCTCGGCCTTCTACCACGACTCCCTCGACATCAATAACCCGCAGCATCGCGAAATCTCCGCGATCCGCCTGGTTGCCAAGATGCCGACCCTGGCCGCGATGGTTTACAAGTACTCCATGGGCCAACCCATGATGTACCCGCGCAACGATCTGTCGTACGCGGAAAACTTCCTGCACATGATGTTCAACACACCGTGCGAGATCAAACCGATCAGCCCGGTACTCGCCAAGGCCATGGACCGGATCTTCATCCTCCACGCCGACCACGAGCAGAACGCTTCGACCTCCACCGTGCGTCTGGCGGGCTCCTCGGGTGCCAACCCGTTCGCCTGTATCGCCGCCGGCATCGCCGCACTGTGGGGCCCTGCCCACGGCGGTGCGAACGAAGCCGTGCTGACCATGCTCGATGAAATCGGCGATGTTTCGAACATCGACAAGTTCATCGCCAAGGCCAAGGACAAGAACGATCCATTCAAGTTGATGGGCTTCGGTCACCGCGTCTACAAGAACCGCGACCCTCGCGCGACTGTAATGAAGCAGACCTGCGACGAAGTGTTGAAGGAACTGGGTATCCAGAACGATCCGCAACTCGAACTGGCCATGCGTCTGGAAGAGATCGCCCTGACCGATCCGTACTTCATCGAGCGCTCGCTGTACCCGAACGTCGACTTCTACTCGGGGATCATCCTCAAGGCGATCGGCATTCCTACCAGCATGTTCACTGTGATTTTCGCCCTGGCACGTACTGTCGGCTGGATTTCGCACTGGAAGGAAATGCTCTCCAGCCCGTACAAGATTGGCCGTCCGCGCCAGCTGTACACTGGCTACGAGTCGCGGGATATCACCAAGCTGGAAGACCGCAAATAAGAGCTGTCTTGCGATAGCCTCTTAGCGTTGTACCGGGAACGGCCTCCATGAGAATGGGGGCCGTTTTTTGTTTTTGCGGTTTTTTTGCGATCTTTGGATTGGGTGTATATCCGTTGCTGCGGTAACGGATTCTTAGGGTTCCGCCCTTACGGCGGGTCACTTTTTCCAAACGCCGAAAAAGTAACCAAAAAGGCTGAGCCCCGGCGTACGGCACTTCGCCTAGGCTCAGTGTTCCCTCGCTACGGTGTCCATCAGGGGGCATCGCCTACGGTTTGCTTCGCTGCACCTCCTCTCGATGTATGCGGCTTCGCCGCACGGCGCTGCGCGCCTACCCCCTGATGGACACCTCCGCTCGGCCTGCCGAAGGGGCAAAAAATCAAAAGCCAGAGCCAGAGCGAAAGCCAGATCAAGAGCCCCTCACCCTAGCCCTCTCCCGGAGGGAGAGGGGACTGATCGAGTGATTTGGGAGAGGTTCGCCGACATGCGATACCGCGTTGAACTCAGGCTTTGAAAAGCACAAAAATCGGCTCCCTCTCCTCAGGGAGAGGGCTGGGGTGAGGGGTAAACCCACCACAAAACCAAAGCCAAACACGCCCCGCTCCTCTCCACTCAAAACGATGAGCGTTAGCTCGAGTACCGCTTTTGACGTGCCAGCCCCATCGGAAGGCTGAGTGGAGGGATTTATCCGGGGGTGGGAGCGCAGCGACCGTGCGGCGCAGCCGCATGCATCGAGAGGAGGTGCAGCGAAGCAAACCGTAGGCGATGCCCCCGGATCAATACCGGAGCGAAGGAACCCGAGCCACAGCGAGGGCCGTACGTCAGGGTTGAAGCCTTTTGGGTTACCTTTTCGGCGTTTGGAAAAGGTGACTCGCCGTAAGGGCGAAACCGCCAGCGGCAGCTCCCGAAGCAACGGATATGCCCACAAAATAAAAACCGCAGACAATAAAAAGGCGCCCGAAGGCGCCTTTTCACTTACCAGCCGTCAGGCCATTTCTGCAGTTGTCTCGAAGTCAAACGTCAACTCACCATCCTTGATGTCGATGTGAACCACACCACCATGCTCGGCCAGCTCGCCAAACAGAATCTCCTCCGCCAGCGGACGCTTGATCTTGTCCTGGATCAGACGCGCCATCGGACGAGCGCCCATGGCCGAATCGTAACCACCGGCCGCCAGCCAGCTGCGCGCCGCATCGGTAACTTCCAGAAGCACACGCTTGTCTTCCAGCTGCGCCTGAAGTTCGGTGAGGAACTTGTCCACCACACTTTTGATGACCTCATGACTGAGGCGACCAAACTGAATGATGGTATCCAGACGGTTGCGGAATTCCGGCGTAAAGCTCTTCTTGATCACTTCCATCGCATCAGACGAGTGGTCCTGATGGGTGAAACCGATCGAAGCACGTGCCGCCGTCTCAGCACCGGCGTTGGTGGTCATGATCACGATCACATTGCGGAAATCCGCCTTGCGCCCGTTGTTGTCGGTCAGCGTACCGTGGTCCATCACCTGCAGCAGCAGGTTGAAGACTTCCGGATGCGCCTTCTCGATTTCATCGAGCAGCAATACGCAATGCGGCTGCTTGGTGATCGCTTCGGTCAACAGACCGCCCTGGTCGAAACCGACATACCCCGGAGGCGCACCGATCAGACGAGATACGGTGTGACGCTCCATGTACTCGGACATGTCGAAGCGCACCAGTTCGATCCCCAACGCCTTGGCCAATTGACGCGCGGCTTCGGTTTTACCAACACCGGTCGGTCCTGCGAACAGGAACGAACCGACAGGCTTGTCAGGCGACTTGAGCCCGGCACGGGACAGCTTGATCGCAGTCGACAGCGAATCGATCGCCGCGTCCTGACCGAACACCGTCAGCTTCAGGTCACGCTCGAGGTTACGCAGCAGTTCCTTGTCGGAGCTGGTGACGTGCTTCGGCGGAATCCGCGCGATTTTCGCAACGATGTCCTCGACCTCAGGCACTTCGATGCGTTTCACACGCTTCTCGACCGGTTGCAGACGCTGGTAGGCGCCCGCCTCGTCGATCACGTCGATGGCCTTGTCCGGCATGTGCCGGTCATTGATGTAGCGCGAAGCCAGTTCCGCAGCGGCGCGCAGCGACTCATCGCTGTATTCGATGTTGTGGTGCTGTTCGAAACGCCCTTTCAGGCCGCGCAGGATACCGATGGTGTCTTCCACCGACGGCTCGACGACATCGACCTTCTGGAAGCGACGCGCCAGGGCACGGTCTTTTTCGAAGATGCCACGGAATTCCTGGAACGTGGTCGAGCCGATGCAGCGAATGTCGCCAGACGACAGCAGCGGTTTGAGCAGGTTCGAGGCATCCATGACGCCACCGGACGCAGCACCCGCACCGATGATGGTGTGGATTTCGTCGATGAACAGGATCGCCTGCGGACGTTTTTTCAGTTCGTTGAGCAGCGCCTTGAAGCGCTTCTCGAAGTCACCGCGATACTTGGTGCCCGCGAGCAGAGCGCCCAGATCGAGGGAATAAACGACGCTGTTGGCCAGCAGGTCCGGCACCTGGTTGTCGACAATACGTTTGGCCAGGCCTTCGGCGATCGCGGTTTTACCCACGCCAGCCTCGCCTACCAGCAGCGGATTGTTCTTGCGACGGCGCGCGAGAATCTGCGCGACACGCTCGACTTCCGTTTCACGCCCGACCAGCGGATCGATCCGGCCCTGGCGTGCGAGTTCGTTGAGGTTGCTGGCGTAAGCGTCCAGCGGATTGCCTGAAGAAGAAGACTCACCGCCCTCGTCGTCCTGCATATCTTGTTCACCTTCAGAGTGATCGCCATGCCCCGGCACTTTGGAAATGCCGTGGGCGATATAGTTGACGACATCAATGCGTGCAACGCTCTGCTGTTTCAGCAGGAACACCGCCTGACTCTCTTGCTCACTGAAGATTGCAACCAGCACGTTGGCGCCGGTCACTTCGCGTTTGCCCGAGCTCTGCACATGAAAGACAGCACGTTGCAGCACACGCTGGAAGCCCAGGGTTGGCTGGGTTTCGCGATCCTCGTCATGGACGGGGATCAGTGGCGTGGTGGAGTCGATGAACTCCTGCAGGTCGTGCTTGAGTTTGTCGAGGTTTGCGCCGCAGGCACGCAATACGGTGGCGGCAGCCTCATTGTCCAATAGGGCCAGCAGCAGGTGTTCGACGGTCATGAATTCATGACGTTTCGAACGTGCCTCCTTGAAGGCAAGATTGAGGGTGACTTCGAGCTCGCGGTTTAACATAGCTTCACCTCATACCCAAGTGGTCGGCGATTAACCGTCCTTCTCGATTTCACAGAGTAGCGGATGCTGGCTTTCCCTGGCGTACTGGTTGACCTGCATGGCCTTTGTCTCGGCGATGTCGCGGGTAAACACTCCACATACTGCCCGCCCTTCTGTGTGGACGGCCAGCATGACCTTGGTCGCCAGCTCGCGATTCAGGTTAAAAAACACCTCGAGCACTTCGACGACGAAATCCATCGGTGTGTAGTCATCATTAAACAAAACCACCTTGTACATCGGCGGCGCCTGTAACGCAGGCTTTGCTTCCTGAACAGCAACGCCTGCCGAATCGTCGTCGTGCTCCTGTGGAAGATCCTTTTGGAGAAGCGGGCGATCCTGATTGAATGTTAGTCGAATCTGGCTGATTGCATGCATGGAAAGAAAGGTTCGTCAGTTGTGCAAATACAGTGGTGGGGGCGGCTTGACACGTTTTCAACTCCGACTGCCCGGTCACCTTGACTATCGGGAAAACGGTGTTACAACCAATAGAACCCACAGTGGGGAAAAAAGATCCGCGGAGTCAATCTTTTTAACGGATTCGACTGCGGATGAATTGGATGATACTCCAGCGATGGAGACTGTTGCAGAGGGATTTGAGCATGGCTGTCGGCAAGGTGAAATGGTTCAACAATGCCAAGGGGTTCGGCTTCATCAATACCGAATCCCGCGAGGGGAAGGACGAGGACGGCAAGGATATCGATTTCTTTGCCCATTTTTCCGCCATCAAGATGGACGGGTACAAAACCCTCAAAGCCGGGCAAATCGTCGAATTCGTGATCGTACAAGGCCCCAAAGGCCTTCACGCTACAGAAATCAAGAATGTCGAAGCCGCAAAAGATGCCGCCTCGGCAGCCGCTCATCACCAATCAGTGACCAGCTGAAGCAACCCGAACACCTGCCAGAAAACAAACCGCCCGGCTCGATCACTCGAGCCGGGCGGTTTCGTTGCAGCTGCCGTTCTTACATGTGCTTGATCAGCGCTTCACCGAAGCCCGAAGAAGACACCAGCGTGGCGCCTTCCATCAGACGTTCGAAGTCGTAGGTCACGGTCTTGGCCTTGATGGCGCCATTGGTGCCCTTGATGATCAGGTCGGCCGCCTCGGTCCAGCCCAGGTGGCGCAGCATCATCTCCGCCGACAGAATCACCGAACCCGGGTTGACCTGGTCCTTGCCGGCATATTTCGGCGCGGTACCGTGGGTCGCCTCGAACATGGCCACGGTGTCGGACAGGTTGGCACCCGGCGCGATACCGATACCACCCACTTCCGCCGCCAGCGCGTCGGACAGGTAGTCACCGTTGAGGTTGAGGGTGGCGATCACATCGTATTCGGCCGGACGCAGCAGGATCTGCTGGAGCATGGCGTCGGCGATGGCGTCCTTGACGACGACTTCGCGGCCGGTTTTCGGGTTCTTGAATTTCATCCATGGGCCGCCATCGAGCAGCTCGGCGCCGAATTCTTCCTTCGCCACCTCGTAGCCCCAGTCCTTGAAGGCACCTTCGGTGAATTTCATGATGTTGCCCTTGTGCACGATGGTCAGCGACTTGCGGTCGTTGTCCACCACGTATTGCAGGGCCTTGCGCACCAGACGCTTGGTGCCTTCTTTCGAAACCGGCTTGATGCCGATGCCGCAATCCTGGTCGAAACGGATCTTGGTGACGCCCATTTCTTCTTTCAGGAACTTGATGACCTTGGTGGCCTCAGGGGAGCCGGCTTTCCATTCGATACCGGCATAAATGTCTTCGGAGTTCTCGCGGAAGATCACCATGTCGACGTCGCCAGGCTTTTTCACCGGGCTTGGCACGCCTTCGAACCACACCACAGGGCGCAGGCAGACATAGAGATCGAGCTGTTGGCGCAGGGCAACGTTGAGGGAGCGGATGCCGCCACCGACCGGGGTGGTCAGCGGGCCCTTGATGGAAACCACGTAATCCTTGACCGCGTCCAGGGTTTCCTGGGGCAGCCAGGTGTCCTGGTCATAGACTTGAGTTGCTTTTTCGCCAGCATAAACCTCCATCCAGGAAATCTTGCGCTTGCCCCCGTAGGCTTTCTCTACGGCAGCATCAACCACTTTGATCATCACAGGGCTGACGTCGACGCCAATGCCGTCACCTTCGATGAAGGGAATGATCGGGTTATCAGGGACATTGAGAGAATGGTCTGCGTTGACGGTGATTTTGTCGCCGACGGCTGGAACCTGAATCTTCTTGTAACCCATGCTGAACTCCATTGTTTGGATTGAACATCTGGCTTGGTTCGAGCGTAACCCAGTTAAATCAACACGCAAACCCTCTGTTCCGGGCGCGACCACATCTCGGTTCGTACAAGCCTGAAAGCAAAGGGAAAAGCGCCAATCTCAAGCATTCACGGCGACTCTACGCCCCACCCCGGCCTGCGACCTTTAGACCAATGGACGAGAATCGTTGCATATGAACCATCGGCAGATTGCCAGCTACCTATGTATAATGCCGCCCGCTGACCAAAGGGTCACGACGGCTGGCCTCTCTAGCACGAGACTTTCCGCCTGATTGGTCGGGTTGTTACCGCAGTCCGACTGCTTGACGCTCTACTGATGCACCCAACATCACCGCGAAGATTCTCGACATTCGGTTCATGGATGACTTTGAACGAACGCGCTTACCCGGCGCCCCTCGAGTTTCTGCGCACGCTTTAGCAAAGAAGAGAGAGTTAATCCGAATATGCCCACCCGCTCGAAGATCATCTATACCTTCACCGACGAAGCTCCAGCCCTCGCCACCTATTCCCTGCTGCCGATCATCGAGGCTTACACCGCCTCGGCCGATATCGCCGTGGAAACCCGCGATATCTCTCTTGCAGCACGTATTCTGGCCAGCTTCCCCGAGCAACTGGGCGACAAAGCCGTAGCCGACCACCTCGCCGAACTGGGCGACCTGGCCGTTACGCCTGAAGCCAACATCATCAAGCTGCCGAACATCAGCGCCTCGGTTCCGCAACTGCAAGCCGCGATCAAAGAACTGCAGGCCCAGGGCTACAACCTGCCGGACTACCCGGAAACCGTGACCAGCGACGCCGACAAAGACGCCAAGGCGCGCTACGACAAGGTCAAGGGCAGCGCCGTGAACCCGGTTCTGCGTGAAGGCAACTCCGACCGTCGCGCGCCGTTGTCGGTCAAGAACTACGCTCGCAAGCACCCACACAAAATGGGCGCCTGGGCCAAGGACTCCAAGTCCCACGTCGCTCACATGAGCACCGGCGATTTCTACGGCAGCGAAAAAGCGGCCCTGATCGACGCCGCTGACACCGTGAAAATCGAGCTGGTCGCCCAAGACGGCACCACCACCGCCCTGAAAGAAAAAACCACCGTTCAGGCGGGCGAGATCCTCGACTGCTCCGTGATGAGCAAAAAGGCTCTGCGCGCGTTCATCGCCGCTGAAATCGACAGCGCCAAGCAACAAGGCGTGCTGCTGTCGGTTCACCTGAAAGCCACCATGATGAAGGTCTCCGACCCGATCATGTTCGGCCAGATCGTTGCCGAGTTCTACAACGACGCCCTGACCAAGCACGCCGACGTGCTGGCCGAGATCGGCTTCAACCTGAACAACGGCATCGGCGACCTGTACGCCCGCATCAAATCCCTGCCGGCCGAACAACAAGCCCAGATCGAAGCCGACGTGCAGGCGGTCTACGCCGTTCGTCCTTCGCTGGCGATGGTCAACTCCGACAAAGGCATCACCAACCTGCACGTGCCGAGCGACGTTATCGTCGACGCCTCGATGCCGGCCATGATCCGTGACTCCGGCAAGATGTGGGGCACCGACGGCCAGCTGCACGACACCAAGGCTGTGATCCCGGATCGCTGCTACGCCACCATCTACCAGGCCGTGATCGAAGATTGCAAAGCCAATGGCGCTTTCGATCCGACCACCATGGGCAGCGTGCCAAACGTTGGCCTGATGGCTAAAAAGGCTGAAGAGTACGGTTCCCACGACAAGACCTTCCAGATCAAGGCCGACGGCGTGGTTCGCGTAACCGACAGCAAAGGCACCCTGCTGATGGAACAGGCTGTTGAAGCCGGCGACATCTTCCGCATGTGCCAGACCAAAGACGCGCCGATCCAGGACTGGGTCAAACTGGCCGTCAACCGTGCTCGTGCAAGCGCAACGCCAGCCATTTTCTGGCTGGACCCGATGCGCGCCCACGACGGCGTGGTGATCGAGAAGGTTCAGGCTTACCTGAAGGATCACGACACCGCTGGTCTGGACATCCAGATCATGGCGCCGGTCGATGCCATGAAATACACCCTGCAGCGCACCCGCGAAGGCAAGGACACCATTTCGGTGACCGGCAACGTACTGCGTGACTACCTGACCGACCTGTTCCCGATCATGGAACTGGGCACCAGCGCCAAGATGCTGTCGATCGTGCCGCTGATGAACGGCGGTGGCCTGTTCGAAACCGGCGCCGGCGGTTCGGCTCCGAAGCACGTGCAGCAACTGGTCGAAGAGAACTTCCTGCGCTGGGATTCGCTGGGTGAATTCCTGGCCCTGGCCGCGTCTCTCGAGCACCTGGGTGTGAACTACAACAACCCGAAAGCGCTGGTTCTGTCCAAGACCCTGGACCAGGCCACTGGCCAGTTCCTCGACAACAACAAGTCGCCATCGCGTAAAGTCGGCAACATCGACAACCGCGGCAGCCACTTCTACCTGGCAATGTACTGGGCACAAGCCCTGGCCGCCCAGACCGAAGACACTGCACTGCAAGCGCAGTTCGCGACTCTGGCCAAGACCCTGACCGAGAACGAAGCGACCATCGTTGCCGAGCTCAACGCCGTTCAAGGCAAGCCAGTGGACATCGGCGGTTACTACCACGCCAATGCCGAGCTGATCAGCAAGGCCATGCGCCCAAGCGCAACCCTCAACGCGGCCATCGCTGCGCTGGTATAAGGTTGTAAAGGGAACATCACAGACCCCGGCCTTGCGCCGGGGTTTGTGTTTCTGCCTATCGCTCAGGAGATTCAATCAATGCAATGGCTCCCCCACATCACCGTCGCCACCATCGTCGAGGACAACGGGCGTTTTTTGATGGTCGAGGAACACAAGGCCGGGCGTAACGTGCTCAATCAGCCCGCCGGTCATCTGGATCCGGAAGAAACCCTGATCGAAGCCGCCGTGCGCGAAACCCTCGAAGAAACCGGCTGGGACGTCGAACCCACCGCCGTGGTCGGCATTTATCTTTACACCGCCCCGAGCAACGGCGTGACTTACCAGCGCGTGTGCTTCAGCGCCAAAGCCGTGAAACATCACCCGGATTATCAACTCGACGACGGCATCGTCGGCGCCAAGTGGCTGACCCGCGACGAATTATTGGCCCAGCGCGACAACTGGCGCAGCGAGCTGATCATCCGTTGCATCGATGATTATCTGGCCGGCAATCGCTTCGGCCTCGAACTGATCCGCCCTTCCCTTTAGCCTTGAGGCCGTGAGCCTGATAGAATCGCGTCCTTTTTCAAGACACTCATTGAATCCCTATGCGTGATCCAGCCCCTTCTGACACATCCAAGAAGCGCGTCATTGTCGGCATGTCCGGCGGCGTGGACTCTTCCGTTTCCGCTCTCCTGCTGATCGAGCAGGGCTATGAAGTGGAAGGCCTGTTCATGAAGAACTGGGAAGAAGACGACGGAACGGAATACTGCACCGCCATGGACGACCTGGCGGATGCCCAGGCCGTGTGCGACAAGATCGGTATCAAGCTGCACACCGCCAACTTCGCCGCCGAGTACTGGGACAACGTGTTCGAGCACTTCCTGGCCGAATACAAGGCCGGCCGCACGCCGAACCCGGATATCCTGTGCAACCGCGAGATCAAGTTCAAGGCGTTCCTCGACTACGCCATGATGCTCGGCGCCGACCTGATCGCCACCGGTCACTACGTGCGCCGCCGCGACATCGACGGCCGCACCGAACTGCTCAAGGGCCTGGATCCGAACAAGGATCAGAGCTACTTCCTGCACGCCGTCGGCGGCGAACAGATCGCCAAGACCCTGTTCCCGGTCGGCGAGCTGGAAAAACCGGAAGTCCGCGCGATTGCCGAGAAATACGAGCTGGCGACCGCCAAGAAGAAGGATTCCACCGGGATCTGCTTCATCGGCGAGCGTCGCTTCAGCGATTTCCTCAAGCAATACCTGCCGGCACAACCGGGCGAGATCAAGACCACCGAAGGCGAAGTCATCGGCCGTCACCACGGCTTGATGTACCACACCATCGGCCAGCGTCAGGGCCTGGGCATCGGCGGTCTGAAAGACGCCGGCGATGAGCCGTGGTACGTGCTGCGCAAGGATCTGGACACCAACGAGCTGATCGTCGGTCAAGGCAACAACCATCCGTGGCTGTTCTCCAGCGCCCTGCTCGCTTCGGAAATCTATTGGGTCAACCCGATCGATCTAAGCCAGCCGCTGCGCCTGACTGCCAAGGTTCGTTATCGCCAGAGCGATCAGGCCTGCACCCTTGAGAAAACCGAAACCGGCTATCGCGCCGTATTCGACGAGCCGCAACGCGCGGTCACGCCGGGCCAGTCGGTGGTGTTCTATGACGGTGAAATCTGCCTCGGTGGCGGCGTGATCGAAGTCGCCGAGCCGTGGAGCGGCCAGGCATGAGCCCGACTCAGGAGCAATTGACCGCTCTGGGCGGCGTGTTTCTCGCCGCCGTGCTGGTCGACCGGATCGCCAAGACCGGTCAGACCAACGAGGCCGGCCTGAGCTGCATGCTCGGCAGCCTGCTGGTTCGTGACCCGAAAGACACGCTGGATGTTTACGGCGGCGACGATATCAACCTGCGCGAGGGTTACCGCGCGCTGATCGGCGCCCTCGAGCGCGACCCAAGCACCTTGCAACGCGAACCGCTGCGCTACGCCCTGTCGATGCTCGGCCTTGAGCGACAACTGGCCAAGCGCAACGACATGCTCGACGTGATCGGCAAGCGCTTGCCGCAGATCCAGTCGCAGGTCGAGCACTTCGGCCCGGCCCACGAAAACGTGATCGCAGCCTGCGGTGCGCTGTATCAGGACACCCTGAGCACGCTGCGCCAACGCATTCAGGTGCATGGCGACATGCGCAACCTGCAGCAGCCGAGCAATGCCTCGAAGATCCGCGCCCTGCTGCTCGCCGGCATTCGTTCGGCACGCCTGTGGCGTCAGCTCGGCGGTCATCGCTGGCAGCTGGTAGTCAGCCGGCGCAAATTGCTCAAAGAGCTGTATCCGTTGATGCGCAGCGAGTAAATCGCCGCGCAATAAAAGCTTTGTAGTCTGTAACGCGTAATACGCCGGTCAGTTGGCGACGGACCGGCGGATTTTTTCATGTATGATACGCGCCCCATTTCGTTGCCCGACTGTCCGAGAACACCCCATGCAGCTCTCTTCGCTCACTGCGGTTTCCCCTGTTGACGGCCGCTACGCCGGCAAAACCCAGGCCCTGCGCCCAATTTTCAGCGAGTACGGTCTGATCCGTGCCCGCGTTCTGGTTGAAGTGCGCTGGCTCCAGCGCCTGGCCGCTCACGCCGGCATCCCGGAAGTGCCAGCCTTCTCCGCCGAAGCCAACGCCGTTCTGAATGAACTGGCCGAGAACTTCTCGCTGGAGCACGCCGAGCGCGTGAAAGAGATCGAGCGCACCACCAACCACGACGTAAAAGCGATCGAATACCTGCTCAAAGAGCAGGCGGCCAAGCTGCCGGAACTGGCCAAGGTCAGCGAATTCATCCACTTCGCCTGCACCAGCGAGGACATCAACAACCTGTCCCACGCCCTGATGCTGCGCGAAGGCCGTGACGACGTGATGCTGCCGCTGATGCGCCAGACTGCCAATGCCATCCGCGAACTGGCGATCCGCTTCGCCGACGTGCCGATGCTGTCGCGCACCCACGGTCAGCCGGCTTCGCCGACCACCTTGGGTAAAGAGCTGGCGAACGTGGTTTACCGTCTCGAGCGCCAGATCGCTCAGGTCGCTGCCGTTCCGCTGCTGGGCAAGATCAACGGCGCTGTCGGCAACTACAACGCTCACCTGTCGGCCTACCCGCAGATCGACTGGGAAGCCAACGCCCGCGCCTTCATCGAAGACGAGCTGGGTCTGGGCTTCAACCCGTACACCACGCAGATCGAGCCGCACGACTACATCGCCGAGCTGTTCGACGCCATTGCGCGCTTCAACACCATCCTGATCGACTTCGACCGTGACATCTGGGGCTACATCTCCCTGGGCTACTTCAAGCAGCGCACCATCGCCGGCGAAATCGGTTCGTCGACCATGCCGCACAAGGTCAACCCGATCGACTTCGAAAACTCCGAAGGCAACCTGGGCATCGCCAACGCACTGTTCCAGCACCTGGCGAGCAAACTGCCAATCTCCCGCTGGCAGCGCGACCTGACCGACTCCACCGTGCTGCGTAACCTCGGTGTCGGCTTCGCCCACAGCGTGATCGCGTACGAAGCGAGCCTCAAAGGCATCAGCAAGCTCGAGCTGAACGCTGACAAGATCGCTGCCGATCTGGACGCTTGCTGGGAAGTCCTGGCCGAGCCGATCCAGACCGTGATGCGCCGCTACAACATCGAAAACCCGTACGAGAAGCTGAAAGAACTGACGCGCGGCAAGGGCATCAGCCCTGAAGCGCTGCAGACTTTCATCGATGGCCTGGACATGCCGGCCGCTGCGAAAGCCGAGCTCAAGCAACTGACGCCGGCCAACTACATCGGAAACGCTGTAGCGCAAGCCAAACGCATCTGATCGACTGCTTGACCCGTTTGAGACGCCCGGCCGCGCCGGGCGTTTTTATTCCCGTCTGAAAAATGCTTTTTTTCAATAGGTTACATATGAATCCCGATATTCCTCTTCAACTTCTGGGTGGTCTTACGGCGCGCGAATTCATGCGCGACTACTGGCAGAAAAAACCACTGCTGATCCGTCAGGCGATTCCTGATTTCGAAAGCCCGATCGACGCCGACGAACTCGCCGGCCTGGCCCTGGAAGAAGAAGTCGAATCGCGCCTGGTGATCGAGCACGGCGAGCGCCCTTGGGAACTGCGTCGCGGCCCGTTCGCCGAAGACGAATTCAGCAAACTGCCGGAGCGCGAGTGGACCCTGCTGGTGCAGGCGGTCGATCAGTTCGTGCCGGAAGTCAGCGAGCTGCTGGAAAACTTCCGCTTCCTGCCGAGCTGGCGCGTCGACGACGTGATGATCAGCTTCGCCGCTCCGGGTGGCAGCGTCGGTCCGCACTTCGACAACTACGACGTGTTCCTGCTGCAAGGCCACGGCAAGCGCAACTGGAAAATCGGCCAGATGTGCGACTCCGAAAGCCCGCTGCTGCAACACGCGGATCTGCGCATCCTCGCCGAATTCCACGAGACCGAAGAGTGGGTCCTGGAACCGGGCGACATGCTCTACCTGCCGCCGCGCCTGGCTCACTGCGGCGTTGCCGTCGATGACTGCATGACCTACTCGGTCGGCTTTCGCGCACCGAGCGCCGCTGAAGTGCTGACCCACTTCACCGACTTCCTCAGCCAGTTCCTGACTGACGAAGAGCGCTACACCGACGCCGACGCCAAGCCGGTCAGCGATGATCCACATCAGATCCAGCACGATGCACTCGGCCGCCTGAAAGCGCTGCTCGCCGAACACATGAGCGACGAACGCCTGCTGCTGACCTGGTTCGGCCAGTACATGACCGAGCCGCGTTATCCAGAGCTGGTGGTCGGCCCGGAAGAAGTCGAGGAAGAAGACCTCCTCGGCGCGCTCGAAGACGGTGCCATCCTGATCCGCAACCCGAGCGCGCGTCTGGCGTGGTCGGACGTCGATGACGATCTGCTGCTGTTCGCCAGCGGTCAGAGCCGTTACCTGCCGGGCAAGCTGCGCGAACTGCTGAAGCTGATCTGCTCTGCCGACGCCCTGCACACAGACAATCTCGGTGACTGGCTGAGCGACGAAGACGGTCGCGGCCTGCTGTGCGAACTGGTCAAACAGGGAAGCCTGGGGTTCGCCGACGATGAATAAGATTCGCGTACGTGTTGCAGACTGGCAAAAGGACAACGCCGAGATCCGCCGCATTCGCGAAACGGTGTTCATTGCCGAACAATCGGTTCCACCCGAGCTTGAGTGGGACGCTGATGACGCCACGGCGGTGCATTTCCTGGCTTTCGAAGGCGACTTTCCGATCGGCACCGCCCGCCTCTTGCCCGACGGGCATGTCGGCCGGGTTTCGGTGCTGAAGGACTGGCGCGGCCTGAAGGTCGGCGATGCGCTGATGCAAGCGGTGATTGCCGAAGCGGAAGCACGCGGCCTGAAGCAGCAGATGCTCAGCGCCCAGGTACAGGCCACGGCGTTCTATGAGCGCCTGGGTTTCAACCTGGTCAGCGAGGAATTCCTCGAAGCCGGGATTCCGCATGTCGATATGGTTCGTCACTCAGCTTAAGACCGAGGCGCCGATCGTTCCCACGCTCTGCGTGGGAATGCCTCTCGGGACGCTCCGCGTCCCTTGCGGCATGTGACGCAGAGCGTCACTGGCTGCATTCCCACGCGGAGCGTGGGAACGATCACGTAAAACGCCCCGCCATCTCACGATGCCGGGGCGTTTTGCTGTCTAGGATTCAACTTGCCCCACCCCGGGCCGACAAACTGGCAATATCAAGCCTTTCGAAAGCGGAGATAACGGACATGTCCCTACGCACCCTGCTCACCACCCTGCTGCTCGGCTGCAGTTTTTCGGTGATGGCAGCCACAGAAATCGTGCCCCTCAAATACCACACCAGCGCCGACATGCTGCCGGTGGCTCAAGACTTCATCGGCAAGGACGGCCAGGTCAGCGCCTATGGCAACCAACTGATCGTCAAGGCTGAACCCGGCAAGATCGAAGAACTCAAGGACCTGCTCTCGCAACTCGACACCGCGCCCAAGCGCCTGCTGATCACGGTCGACACCAACGAAAACAACGGTCGTGGCGATGAAGGCTATTCGGTCAATGGCGCGCAAACCCGCATCATCAGTCGCAGCACCGCCAGCCGTGACGGCGGCATTCAGCAGATCCAGGCCAGCGAAGGCGCACCGGCGCTGATCCAGGTTGGCCAAAGCGTGCCGATCACCAGCAGCCAGACCAACTCCTACGGCGATTACAGCAGCCAGACTCAATATCGCAACGTCACCCAGGGGTTTTATGTCACCGCCAGCGTCACCGGCGAAACCGTTCACCTGGCCATCAGTACCAACCGTGACCGCATGAGCCAGGAACGTCCCGATGTAGTGAACGTGCAAAGCACCGACACAACTGTCACCGGACGCCTGGGCGAGTGGATCACCCTCGCTGGCGTAAATCGCCAGACTCAGGCCGACAAACAGGGCCTGGCCCGCAGCTACTCGACTCAAGGCCGGGATGACATGACGTTGCGGGTGAAAGTCGACACGTTGGACTAAAGCACCGAAAACTGACTGATTAGTCGTATTAGACGAAAGATGTAGTGCTTGAAAAAAAGCACTACAAAACGTTTGACGAGCCAAAAAAGCGAAGGCATGATGGCCTCGCTCCCGCTAATCAGAGGCCCTGGCAAGGGCCTTCGAAGCGATGCTCGCAACCATCCCCGCGAGCCGTTTCGTGTCTGTACCGCCCACAAGGTGTGTTTGACGAGGTTGCCGACTGGAACGAAGTTGTCCCGAGGGACGGAAGCGTAATTAGGTAACCCGGCTTTACACTGTAGTTCGTATAAAGGCCCACGACGCCCGAATGCGCCCGCCAGTTCGCCTTTACCTGCTCACTTCCCCTCGAGCCCATCGTTCATCCCGTCGCCTGCCCCGCCGAACCCGACCTGACCACCTAAGCTTCTGGTCAGCGAGCGCAAGGAATTTTCCACCGCAGAACAACTTTTCATAAAGACGCGACGAGGTTTATCTCCATGGCACTGACACGCGAACAGCAAATTGCAGCCCTTGAAAAAGACTGGGCTGAAAACCCGCGCTGGAAAGGCGTGACTCGCAATTACTCCGCTGCTGACGTCGTCCGTCTGCGTGGCTCGGTTCAACCAGAGCACACCTTTGCAAAAATGGGCGCCGAAAAACTGTGGAACCTGGTCACCCAGGGTGCCAAGCCGTCCTTCCGCCCAGAGAAAGATTTCGTCAACTGCATGGGCGCCCTGACCGGCGGCCAGGCTGTGCAACAGGTCAAAGCCGGTATCCAGGCGATCTACCTGTCGGGCTGGCAAGTCGCTGCGGATAACAACTCCGCCGAATCGATGTACCCGGACCAGTCGCTGTACCCGGTGGACTCGGTGCCAACCGTGGTCAAGCGCATCAACAACTCGTTCCGTCGTGCCGACCAGATCCAGTGGAAAGCCGGCAAGAACCCGGGCGACGATGGCTACATCGACTACTTCGCGCCAATCGTGGCTGACGCCGAAGCCGGCTTCGGCGGCGTACTGAACGCCTACGAGCTGATGAAGAGCATGATCGAAGCAGGCGCCGCCGGCGTTCACTTCGAAGACCAGCTGGCCTCCGTGAAGAAATGCGGCCACATGGGCGGCAAGGTTCTGGTTCCAACCCAGGAAGCCGTACAGAAGCTGACCGCTGCTCGTCTGGCTGCCGACGTTGCCGGTGTACCGACCATCATCCTGGCCCGTACCGACGCCAACGCTGCCGACCTGCTGACTTCCGACTGCGACCCGTACGACCAGCCGTTCGTGACTGGCACCCGTACTCAGGAAGGTTTCTACAAGGTTCGTGCAGGCCTGGACCAGGCAATCGCCCGCGGCCTGGCCTACGCGCCGTACGCCGACCTGATCTGGTGCGAAACCGCCAAGCCGGACCTGGACGAAGCCCGTCGTTTCGCTGAAGCGATCAAAAAGGAATATCCGGACCAGATCCTGTCGTACAACTGCTCGCCTTCCTTCAACTGGAAGAAAAACCTGGACGACGCGACCATCGCCAAGTTCCAGCGCGAACTGTCCGCCATGGGTTACAAGCACCAGTTCATCACCCTGGCCGGCATTCACAACATGTGGCACAGCATGTTCAACCTGGCGCACGACTACGCCCGCAACGACATGACTGCCTACGTGAAGCTGCAAGAGCAGGAATTCGCTGACGCCGCCAAGGGTTACACCTTCGTGGCTCACCAGCAGGAAGTGGGCACCGGCTACTTCGACGACATGACCACCGTGATCCAGGGCGGCACGTCCTCGGTGACCGCGCTGACCGGTTCGACTGAAGAAGAACAGTTCCACTGATCGACTTCGCCTGAGCGAACGGCCTTTGCGGACCGTATAGAAAGCTAACCGCACTGCCGAAAAACTGACGCCCCGACTGGTTCGGGGCGTTTTTTTTGCCTGCGGTTTTCCGAGCGCCTCAGGATTTGGCACAACCTGTCAGGCAAAACATTGATCCAGAGCGGTATCCGCATCGCAAAAATCGGCTAAAACGGGCGCCGCCGCTACTTGCAGTAACGCGCATATAAGACAACTTCCCAACTACTGACCCGTTAAACAGTTACGAAACCACTCCAAACGATATTAATTATCATTTAGCGGCAACTATGTTCGTTACATTTCCTACAAAACATAATTCGTGAAATTCCGGCTAATGCCCGCAACGCATGGGCTGCGGGCCCTTCGAGGCGCGCTATGTCCTTATTCCAATAAATAATTTCGCTATAGGAATTTTACTTGCAGGGTGTTTAGCCATAAAATCAGCGCGATTGATTGCTGCGACATATCGTCACTGCCTTATTTCTTTATCAAGCTCAGAGACCTTTGCTCTCTGTTAAGGATTTCCAGCATGCCCGAAGCGACAGGACTCATGGCCCACAACTGGGGCTTTGCCATTTTCCTTCTGGGTGTAGTCGGCCTGTGTGCCTTCATGCTCGGCGTCTCCAGCCTCCTCGGGTCAAAAGCCTGGGGCCGCAGCAAAAACGAACCGTTCGAGTCCGGCATGCTACCTACCGGTGGCGCCCGCTTGCGGCTCTCAGCCAAATTCTATCTGGTCGCGATGCTCTTCGTGATCTTCGATATCGAAGCCCTCTTTCTCTTTGCATGGTCTGTGTCCGTCCGCGAAAGCGGCTGGACCGGATTCGTCGAAGCTCTCGTTTTCATAGCAATTCTGTTGGCAGGTCTTGTCTACCTGTTCCGAGTGGGCGCCCTTGACTGGGCTCCGGAAGCTCGTCGCAAGCGGCAGGCGAAGCTGAAACAATGAGGCTTTGGCAATGCAATACAATCTCACCAGAATCGACCCCGATGCTCCTAACGAGCAGTATCCGATCGGCCAGCGGGAAACCGTTTCCGATCCGTTAGAGGATCAAGTCCACAAAAACATTTTCATGGGCAAGCTGGAAGACGTGCTGAGTGGCGCGGTCAACTGGGGACGTAAGAACTCCCTGTGGCCGTACAACTTCGGTCTGTCGTGCTGCTACGTGGAAATGACCACCGCCTTCACGGCGCCCCACGACATCGCGCGCTTCGGCGCCGAAGTTATCCGGGCATCACCGCGTCAGGCCGACTTCATGGTTATCGCCGGGACCTGCTTCATCAAGATGGCGCCGATCATTCAGCGCCTGTACGAGCAGATGCTCGAGCCCAAGTGGGTGATCTCGATGGGTTCGTGCGCCAACTCCGGCGGCATGTACGACATCTACTCCGTGGTTCAGGGGGTGGACAAGTTCCTGCCCGTTGACGTCTACGTACCTGGCTGCCCGCCCCGTCCAGAAGCATTTCTGCAAGGCTTGATGCTGTTGCAGGAATCCATTGGCCAGGAGCGTCGCCCACTTTCCTGGGTCGTTGGCGATCAAGGCGTTTATCGCGCCGACATGCCTTCGCAGAAGGAACAGCGCCGCGAACAGCGAATCGCAGTCACCAACCTGCGCAGCCCTGACGAAGTCTGATCCAGTCTGTTTCAAAGAAACGAGAAGCTGGCTTCATTCTTTACGTTGACCGAAAGCGAAAAAATAACCATGACTACAGGCAGTGCTCTGTACATCCCGCCTTATAAGGCAGACGACCAGGATGTGGTCGTCGAACTGAACAACCGTTTTGGCGCCGAAGCGTTCACCGCTCAGCCGACCCGCACCGGCATGCCGGTGCTGTGGGTGGCTCGCGCCAAACTCGTCGAAGTCCTGACCTTCCTGCGCAACCTGCCCAAGCCGTACGTCATGCTCTATGACCTGCACGGCGTGGATGAGCGTCTGCGCACCAAGCGTCAAGGGCTGCCGAGCGGTGCCGATTTCACCGTGTTCTATCACCTCATGTCGCTGGAACGTAATAGTGACGTGATGATCAAGGTCGCCTTGTCCGAGAGCGACCTCAGCTTGCCGACCGTCACCAGCATCTGGCCGAACGCCAACTGGTACGAGCGTGAAGTCTGGGACATGTATGGCATCGACTTTAAAGGTCACCCGCACCTGTCGCGCATCATGATGCCGCCGACCTGGGAAGGTCACCCGCTGCGCAAGGACTTCCCGGCGCGCGCCACCGAATTCGATCCGTTCAGCCTGAACCTGGCCAAGCAACAGCTTGAGGAAGAAGCCGCGCGTTTCCGTCCTGAAGACTGGGGCATGAAGCGCTCCGGGGCGAACGAGGACTACATGTTCCTCAACCTGGGTCCGAACCACCCTTCGGCTCACGGTGCGTTCCGCATCATCCTGCAACTGGACGGTGAAGAGATCGTCGACTGCGTTCCGGACATCGGTTACCACCACCGTGGCGCCGAGAAGATGGCCGAGCGTCAGTCCTGGCACAGCTTCATTCCGTACACCGACCGTATCGATTACCTCGGCGGCGTGATGAACAACCTGCCGTACGTGCTCTCGGTCGAGAAGCTGGCCGGCATCAAGGTACCCGAGAAGGTCGACGTCATCCGCATCATGATGGCCGAGTTCTTCCGGATCACCAGCCACCTGCTCTTCCTGGGCACCTACATCCAGGACGTCGGCGCCATGACTCCGGTGTTCTTCACCTTCACCGACCGCCAGAAGGCGTACACGGTGATCGAAGCCATCACCGGTTTCCGTCTGCACCCGGCTTGGTACCGCATCGGTGGCGTCGCCCACGACCTGCCGCGCGGCTGGGAAAAACTGGTGAAAGACTTCGTTGAATGGCTGCCAAAGCGCCTCGACGAATACACCAAGGCCGCCCTGCAGAACAGCATCCTCAAGGGTCGTACCATCGGCGTTGCCCAGTACAACACCAAAGAGGCCCTGGAATGGGGCGTCACCGGTGCCGGCCTGCGTTCCACGGGTTGCGATTTCGACCTGCGTAAAGCGCGTCCGTACTCCGGCTACGAGAACTTCGAGTTCGAAGTTCCGCTGGCTGCCAACGGCGATGCCTACGACCGCTGCATGGTTCGCGTCGAAGAGATGCGCCAGAGCGTCAAGATCATCGACCAGTGCCTGCGCAACATGCCGGAAGGCCCGTACAAGGCGGATCACCCGCTGACCACGCCGCCGCCGAAAGAGCGCACGCTGCAGCACATCGAAACCCTGATCACGCACTTCCTGCAGGTTTCGTGGGGCCCGGTCATGCCGGCCAACGAATCCTTCCAGATGATCGAAGCGACCAAGGGCATCAACAGTTATTACCTGACGAGCGACGGCGGCACCATGAGCTACCGTACCCGGATCCGTACTCCGAGCTTCCCGCATCTGCAACAGATCCCTTCGGTGATCAAAGGCAGCATGGTCGCGGACCTGATTGCGTACCTGGGTAGTATCGATTTCGTTATGGCCGACGTGGACCGCTAAGCATGAACAGCACGCTTATCCAGACAGACCGTTTCACCTTGAGTGAAACCGAGCGCTCGGCCATCGAGCACGAGCTGCATCACTACGAAGACCCGCGCGCGGCGTCGATCGAAGCCCTGAAGATCGTTCAGAAGGAACGCGGCTGGGTGCCGGACGGCGCTCTGTACGCCATCGGCGAGATCCTCGGCATTCCGGCCAGCGACGTTGAAGGCGTGGCCACGTTCTACAGCCAGATCTTCCGTCAGCCGGTCGGCCGTCACATCATTCGCGTCTGCGACAGCATGGTCTGCTACATCGGCGGCCACGAGTCGGTGGTCAGCGAAATCCAGAACAACCTGGGTATCGGCCTGGGTCAGACCACCGCCGACGGTCGTTTCACCCTGCTGCCGGTCTGCTGCCTCGGCAACTGCGACAAGGCACCGGCGCTGATGATCGATGACGACACCTTTGGCGATGTCCAGCCTGCCGGCGTCGCCAAACTGCTCGAGGGCTACGTATGACCCTGACTTCTTTCGGCCCGGCCAACCGCATCCAGCGTTCGGCCGAGACTCACCCGCTGACCTGGCGCCTGCGTGACGACGGCGAAGCCGTGTGGCTCGACGAGTACCAGGCCAAGAACGGTTACGCCGCTGCGCGCAAGGCCTTCGCCGACATGGATCAGGACGCCATCGTCCAGACCGTGAAAGACGCCGGCCTCAAAGGTCGCGGCGGTGCAGGCTTCCCCACTGGCGTGAAGTGGGGCCTGATGCCAAAGGACGAATCCATCAACATCCGCTACCTGCTGTGCAACGCGGATGAAATGGAGCCGAACACCTGGAAAGACCGCATGCTGATGGAGCAACTGCCCCATCTGCTGATCGAAGGCATGCTGATCAGCGCCCGCGCGCTGAAAACCTACCGTGGCTACATCTTCCTGCGTGGCGAGTACACCACCGCTGCCAAGCACCTGAACCGTGCCGTGGAAGAAGCCAAGGCTGCCGGCCTGCTGGGCAAGAACATCCTGGGCAGCGGCTTCGATTTCGAGCTGTTCGTCCACACCGGCGCCGGGCGTTACATCTGTGGTGAAGAAACCGCACTGATCAACTCCCTCGAAGGTCGCCGCGCCAACCCGCGCTCCAAACCGCCCTTCCCTGCCGCCGTTGGCGTGTGGGGCAAGCCGACCTGCGTGAACAACGTTGAAACCCTGTGCAACGTGCCGGCGATCATCGCCGACGGCGTGGACTGGTACAAATCGTTGGCCCGCGACGGCAGCGAAGACATGGGCACCAAGCTCATGGGCTTCTCCGGCAAGGTCAAGAACCCTGGTCTGTGGGAACTGCCATTCGGCGTGACCGGTCGCGAGCTGTTCGAAGACTACGCCGGCGGCATGCGCGACGGCTTCAAGCTGAAAGCCTGGCAGCCAGGCGGCGCCGGTACCGGTTTCCTGTTGCCGGAACACCTCGACGCACAAATGTACGCCGGCGGCATCGCCAAAGTGGGCACCCGTATGGGTACCGGCCTGGCCATGGCGGTGGACGACAGCGTCAACATGGTGTCCCTGCTGCGCAACATGGAGCAGTTCTTCGCTCGCGAATCCTGCGGCTTCTGCACCCCGTGCCGTGATGGTTTGCCATGGAGCGTCAAGCTCTTGATGGCGATCGAACAAGGTCGCGGCCAGCCAGGCGACATCGAGACCCTGCTGGGTCTGGTCAACTTCCTCGGCCCGGGCAAGACCTTCTGTGCTCACGCACCGGGTGCCGTGGAGCCGTTGGGCAGTGCCATCAAATACTTCCGTCCAGAGTTCGAAGCCGGTATCGCGCCTGCAAGCGCCACCGTCCCGCCTCTGGCGAAGCCGATCGTAGTCGGCGCGTAAACGCTTAGAAAAGGCGAAGGGTCCGTGCCCTTCGCCTTTCGTCCGATGACGCCTTTCGGGGCTGACTGGATTCGGACGGATAACAAGATTCCATTAGCCACGCCCGCTGACACCGGGCCAACGAAGACCTTTGAACCATGGCCACTATCCACGTAGACGGCAAAGCGCTCGAAGTCGACGGGGCAGACAACCTGTTACAGGCATGTCTGTCGCTGGGCCTCGACATCCCTTATTTCTGCTGGCACCCCGCGCTTGGTAGCGTCGGGGCCTGCCGCCAGTGCGCGGTCAAGCAGTACACCGACGAGAACGACACCCGTGGTCGCATCGTCATGTCCTGCATGACCCCTGCCACCGACAACACTTGGATCTCCATCGACGATGAAGAATCCAAGGCGTTTCGCGCCAGTGTTGTTGAATGGCTGATGACCAACCACCCGCACGACTGCCCTGTGTGCGAGGAAGGCGGTCACTGCCACCTGCAAGACATGACCGTGATGACCGGCCACAACGAGCGCCGTTATCGCTTCACCAAACGTACCCACCAGAACCAGCAACTGGGCCCGTTCATTTCCCACGAAATGAACCGCTGCATCGCCTGCTACCGCTGCGTGCGTTTCTATAAGGATTACGCCGGCGGCACCGACCTCGGTGTATTTGGCGCCCACGACAACGTGTACTTCGGTCGCGTTGAAGACGGCACCCTCGAAAGCGAGTTCTCCGGCAACCTCACCGAGGTCTGCCCGACCGGTGTGTTCACCGACAAGACTCACTCCGAGCGCTACAACCGCAAGTGGGACATGCAGTTCTCGCCGAGCATCTGCCATGGCTGCTCGAGCGGTTGCAACATCTCCCCGGGCGAGCGTTACGGCGAACTGCGTCGCATCGAAAACCGTTACAACGGTTCGGTGAACCAGTACTTCCTGTGCGACCGTGGCCGTTTCGGTTATGGCTACGTCAACCGCACCGACCGTCCACGTCAGCCGCTGCTGGCCGACGGCACCAAGCTTGGCCTGGATGCTGCGCTGGACAAAGCCGCCGACCTGCTGCGCGGTCGCAACATCGTCGGTATCGGTTCGCCGCGTGCCAGCCTGGAAAGCAACTACGCGTTGCGTGAACTGGTAGGCGCCGAGCACTTCTACTCCGGTATCGAAGCCTCCGAGCTGGAACGCATCCGTCTGGTCCTGCAAGTGCTGAAAGACAGCCCGCTGCCAGTGCCGAACATGCGCGACATCGAAGACCACGACGCCGTGTTCGTCCTCGGTGAAGACCTGACCCAGACCGCTGCCCGCATGGCCCTGGCCCTGCGTCAGTCGGTAAAAGGCAAGGCCGAAGACATGGCCGAAGCCATGCGCGTCCAGCCTTGGCTCGACGCCGCCGTGAAGAACATCGGCCAGCACGAGCTGAACCCGCTGTTCATCGCCAGCCTGGCTGAAACCAAGCTCGACGATATCGCCGAAGAGTGTGTACACGCCGCTCCGGACGATCTGGCCCGCATCGGTTTCGCCGTGGCTCACGCCCTGGACGCCAGCGCCCCTGCCGTTGAAGGTCTGGATGCCGAAGCCCTGGAACTGGCCAAGCGCATCGCCGACGCACTGCTCGCGGCCAAGCGTCCACTGATCATCGCCGGTACTTCGCTGGGCTCCAAAGCCTTGATCGAAGCCGCTGCGAACATCGCCAAGGCCCTGAAGCTGCGCGAGAAGAACGGTTCGATCAGCCTGATCGTGCCGGAAGCCAACAGCCTCGGCCTGGCCATGCTCGGTGGCGAATCGGTTGATGCCGCCCTGCAAGCGGTCATCGACGGCAAGGCCGACGCCATCGTCGTGCTGGAAAACGATCTGTACACCCGTACCGCCAAGGCCAAGGTCGATACGGCACTGAACGCTGCGAAAGTGGTGATCGTTGCCGACCATCAGAAAACCGCCACCAGCGACCGTGCGCATCTGGTTCTGCCAGCCGCCAGCTTCGCTGAAGGCGACGGTACGCTGGTCAGCCAGGAAGGTCGCGCCCAGCGCTTCTTCCAGGTTTTCGACCCGCAATACATGGACGCGAGCATTCTGGTCCACGAAGGCTGGCGCTGGCTGCACGCCCTGCGCGCCACCCTGCTGAACCAGCCGATCGACTGGACGCAACTCGACCACGTGACCGCTGCCGTTGCTTCGAGCACCACGCAACTGGCCCGCATCGTCGACGCCGCGCCGTCCGCCTCGTTCCGCATCAAGGGTCTGAAACTGGCGCGTGAGCCGCTGCGTTACTCCGGTCGCACCGCGATGCGCGCCGACATCAGCGTTCACGAACCACGCACCCCGCAAGACAAGGACACCGCGTTCGCCTTCTCGATGGAAGGTTACTCGGGCTCCGCCGAACCGCGTCAGCAAGTGCCGTTCGCCTGGTCGCCGGGCTGGAACTCGCCGCAAGCCTGGAACAAGTTCCAGGACGAAGTCGGTGGTCACCTGCGCGCTGGCGATCCGGGCACCCGCCTGATCGAAAGCACTGGTGATTCGCTGAACTGGTTCGCCAGTGTTCCGCGCGCGTTCAACCCGGCCCAGGGCACCTGGCAAGCCGTGCCGTTCTACCACCTGTTCGGCAGCGACGAGAACTCGTCGAAAGCCGCTCCGGTCCAGGAACGCATCCCGGCCGCCTACGTTGCACTGGCCAAGTCCGAAGCGGACCGTCTGGGCGTCAACGACGGCGCATTGCTGAGCCTCAATGTTGCCGGCCAGACCCTGCGTCTGCCGCTGCGCATCAATGAAGAGCTGGGCGCTGGCCTGGTTGCACTGCCGGCCGGTCTGGCAGGCATTCCGCCGGCGATTTTCGGCCAAACCGTTGATGGTCTGCAGGAGGCAGCGCAATGACCTGGTTCACCCCTGAAGTGATCGATGTGATCCTGACGGTCATCAAGGCCATCGTGATCCTGCTGGCCGTGGTGGTCGCAGGCGCGTTGCTCAGCTTTGTCGAGCGTCGCCTGCTGGGCTGGTGGCAGGACCGTTACGGTCCGAACCGCGTGGGTCCGTTCGGCATGTTCCAGATCGCGGCCGACATGCTGAAGATGTTCTTCAAGGAAGACTGGACCCCGCCGTTTGCCGACAAGGTGATTTTCACCCTGGCACCGGTCGTGGCCATGTCCGCCCTGCTGATCGCTTTCGCGATCATCCCGATCACCCCGACCTGGGGCGTGGCGGATCTGAACATCGGCCTGCTGTTCTTCTTCGCCATGGCCGGTCTGTCGGTCTACGCGGTGCTGTTCGCCGGCTGGTCGAGTAACAACAAGTTCGCCCTTCTCGGCAGCTTGCGTGCCTCGGCGCAGACCGTGTCCTACGAAGTGTTCATGGGCCTGGCTCTGATGGGCATCGTGGTGCAGGTCGGCTCGTTCAACATGCGCGACATCGTCGAGTACCAGGCGCAGAACCTGTGGTTCATCATTCCGCAGTTCTTCGGCTTCTGTACCTTCTTCATCGCTGGCGTGGCCGTGACTCACCGTCACCCGTTCGACCAGCCGGAAGCGGAACAGGAACTGGCCGACGGTTACCACATTGAATACGCCGGTATGAAATGGGGCATGTTCTTCGTCGGTGAATACATCGGCATCATCCTGATCTCGGCGCTGCTGGTCACCCTGTTCTTCGGTGGCTGGCACGGTCCGTTCGGCATCCTGCCGCAACTGTCCTTCGTCTGGTTCGCACTGAAGACCGCGTTCTTCATCATGCTGTTCATCCTGCTGCGCGCTTCCATCCCGCGTCCGCGTTATGACCAGGTGATGGATTTCAGCTGGAAATTCTGCCTGCCACTGACCCTGATCAATTTGCTGGTGACCGCTGCAATCGTGTTGTGGAACACGCCTGCGGTTGCGGTTCAGTGAGGATTTGACCCATGTTCAAATATATTGGCGACATCGTTAAGGGTACCGGTACCCAGTTGCGCAGCCTGGTCATGGTCTTCGGCCATGGCTTTCGCAAGCGCGACACCCTGCAATACCCGGAAGAGCCGGTCTACCTGCCACCACGCTACCGTGGTCGCATCGTCCTGACCCGTGACCCCGATGGCGAAGAACGCTGCGTAGCCTGCAACCTGTGCGCCGTGGCTTGCCCGGTGGGTTGCATCTCGCTGCAGAAAGCTGAAACCGAAGACGGTCGCTGGTACCCGGACTTCTTCCGTATCAACTTCTCGCGCTGCATTTTCTGCGGTCTCTGCGAGGAAGCCTGCCCGACCACCGCGATCCAGCTGACCCCGGATTTCGAGATGGCCGAGTTCAAACGTCAGGACCTGGTGTACGAGAAAGAAGATCTGCTGATCTCCGGCCCCGGCAAAAACCCTGATTACAACTTCTATCGTGTTGCAGGTATGGCCGTTGCGGGCAAGCCGAAAGGCGCCGCACAAAACGAAGCCGAGCCGATCAACGTGAAGAGCTTGCTGCCTTAAGGAAGAACGATGGAATTCGCTTTCTATTTCGCATCGGGTATCGCTGTTGTGTCCACATTGCGTGTGGTCACCAACACCAATCCTGTGCACGCCCTGCTCTACCTGATCATTTCGTTGATCGCCGTGGCCATGACCTTCTTCGCACTCGGCGCTCCGTTCGCCGGCGTGCTGGAAGTGATCGCCTACGCTGGCGCCATCATGGTGCTGTTCGTGTTCGTGGTGATGATGCTGAACCTGGGCCCGGCCTCGGTTCAGCAGGAACGCACCTGGCTCAAGCCCGGGATCTGGGCGGGGCCGGTGATTCTCGCCGCCCTGCTGCTGGCCGAACTGCTGTATGTGCTGTTCGCTCACCAGAGCGGTCAGGCCATCGGCCACACCACCGTCGATGCAAAAGCCGTGGGCATCAGCCTGTTCGGTCCGTATCTGCTGGTGGTCGAACTCGCCTCGATGCTGCTGCTCGCTGCAGCCGTCACGGCGTTCCATTTGGGCCGTAACGAGGCGAAGGAGTAAGACATGCCTGCTATCCCTCTCGAACATGGATTGGCCGTCGCCGGCATCCTGTTCTGCCTTGGTCTGGTCGGCCTGATGGTCCGCCGCAACATTTTGTTCGTGTTGATGAGTCTGGAAGTGATGATGAACGCCTCTGCACTGGCCTTCATCGTTGCGGGCGCCCGCTGGGCGCAACCGGATGGACAGATCATGTTCATCCTGGTGATCAGCCTTGCAGCCGCCGAAGCCAGTATTGGCCTGGCGATCCTGCTGCAACTGTATCGCCGCTTCCACACGCTCGATATCGACGCTGCCAGTGAGATGCGCGGATGAACCTACTCTTTCTGACTTTCGTATTCCCTCTGATCGGGTTCCTGTTGCTGTCGTTCTCGCGCGGCCGCTTCTCGGAAAACCTGTCGGCGCTGATCGGTGTCGGCTCCATCGGCCTGTCTGCCATCGTCGCGGCCTACGTGATCTGGCAATTCAACGTCGCTCCACCGGAAGGTGGCGTCTACACCCAGGTGCTGTGGCGCTGGATGTCGGTGGAAGGTTTCCAGCCTGACTTCGCGCTCTACCTGGATGGTCTGTCCGTGACCATGCTCGGTGTGGTCGTTGGTGTCGGCTTCCTGATCCACCTGTTTGCATCGTGGTACATGCGTGGCGAAGACGGTTACTCGCGCTTCTTCTCGTACACCAACCTGTTTATCGCCAGCATGCTGTTCCTGATCCTGGGCGATAACCTGCTGTTCATCTACTTCGGTTGGGAAGGCGTGGGCCTGTGCTCGTACCTGTTGATCGGCTTCTACTACAGCAACCGCAACAACGGTAACGCCGCACTCAAAGCCTTCATCGTCACCCGTATCGGCGACGTGTTCATGGCGATCGGCCTGTTCATCCTGTTCCAGCAACTGGGCACGCTGAACGTCCAGGAACTGCTGGTGAAGGCGCCTGAGCACTTCAAGGTCGGCGATTTCTGGATCGTGCTGGCGACCCTGATGCTCCTGGGTGGTGCGGTCGGTAAATCGGCGCAACTGCCGCTGCAGACCTGGCTTGCGGACGCGATGGCCGGCCCTACCCCGGTTTCGGCACTGATCCACGCCGCAACCATGGTGACTGCCGGTGTCTACCTGATCGCCCGTACCCACGGTCTGTTCGCCCTGGCGCCGGACATCCTGCACCTGGTCGGCATCGTAGGTGGTGTGACCCTGGTACTGGCCGGTTTTGCCGCGCTGGTACAAACCGACATCAAACGTATCCTCGCCTACTCGACCATGAGCCAGATCGGCTACATGTTCCTGGCGCTGGGCGTTGGCGCCTGGGAAGGCGCGATCTTCCACCTGATGACCCACGCCTTCTTCAAGGCTCTGCTGTTCCTTGCTTCCGGTGCGGTGATCGTTGCCTGCCACCACGAGCAGAACATCTTCAAGATGGGCGGCCTGTGGAAGAAACTGCCGCTGGCCTACGCCAGCTTCATCGTCGGTGGTGCCGCTCTGGCCGCCCTGCCACTGGTGACTGCAGGTTTCTACTCCAAGGACGAAATCCTCTGGGAAGCGTTCGCCAGCGGCAACCACGGTCTGCTTTACGCAGGTCTGGTCGGCGCATTCATGACGTCGCTGTACACCTTCCGCCTGATCTTCATCGCGTTCCATGGTGAAGCCAAGACCGAAGCCCACGCCGGTCACGGCATCGCTCACTGGCTGCCGCTGTCGGTGCTGATCGTGCTGTCGACCTTCGTCGGCGCCATGATCGTTCCACCGCTGCACGGCGTACTGCCCGAGAGCGTTGGCCATGCCGGTGGCGGAGCCAAGCACAGTCTGGAAATCGCTTCGGGCGCCATCGCCCTGGCCGGTATCCTGCTGGCGGCCCTGCTGTTCCTCGGCAAGCGTCGCTTCGTGACCGCGATTGCCAACAGCGGCATCGGCCGTCTCCTTTCGGCCTGGTGGTTCGCTGCCTGGGGCTTCGACTGGATCTACGACAAACTGTTCGTGAAGCCGTACCTTGCGATCAGCCACATGCTGCGCAAAGACCCGCTCGACCAGACCATCGGTCTGATCCCGCGCATGGCCAAGGGTGGTCACACCGCCCTGAGCCGTACCGAAACCGGTCAACTGCGTTGGTACGCTGCTTCGATGGCTGCTGGTGCCGTGTTGGTCATCGGCGCTGTCGTGCTGGTAGCGGTCTGATATGAACCTTGCGAATTTGCGAAAGGAAACGAGCCCGTCATGATTCTGCCTTGGCTAATCCTGATCCCCTTCATCGGCGGCCTGCTGTGCTGGCTGGGTGAGCGCTTCGGCGCCACCCTCCCCCGCTGGATTGCGCTGTTGACCATGACCCTGGAACTCGCCCTCGGCCTCTGGCTGTGGGCCCACGGTGACTATTCATTTGCTCCGGCGCCTGGCGCCGATCCGACCTGGGCGCTTGAGTTCAAGCACGTCTGGATCCAGCGCTTCGGCATCAACGTGCACCTGGCCCTCGACGGCCTGTCGCTGCTGATGATCCTGCTGACCGGTCTGCTGGGTATCCTGTCGGTACTCTGCTCGTGGAAAGAGATTCAACGTCACGTTGGCTTCTTCCACCTGAACCTGATGTGGATCCTGGGCGGCGTTGTCGGCGTGTTCCTGGCCCTCGACCTGTTCATGTTCTTCTTCTTCTGGGAAATGATGCTGGTGCCGATGTACTTCCTCATCGCGCTCTGGGGTCACAGTTCTTCGGACGGCAAGAAAACCCGTATCTACGCCGCGACCAAGTTCTTCATCTTCACTCAGGCTTCCGGCCTGATCATGCTGGTGGCGATCCTCGGTCTGGTCCTGGTCAACTACAACAGCACCGGCGTGATCACCTTCAACTACGCCGATCTGTTGAAGACCAAGATGTCGATGACCACCGAGTACATTCTGATGCTCGGCTTCTTCATCGCCTTCGCGGTCAAGCTGCCAGTGGTTCCGTTTCACTCCTGGCTGCCTGACGCTCACGCCCAGGCGCCGACTGCAGGTTCCGTCGACCTCGCCGGTATCTTGCTGAAAACCGCGGCCTACGGTCTGCTGCGTTTCGCCCTGCCGCTGTTCCCGAACGCCTCGGCCGAATTCGCGCCGATCGCCATGACCCTCGGTCTGATCGGGATCTTCTACGGTGCGTTCCTCGCTTTCGCGCAAACTGACATCAAGCGTCTGATCGCCTTCTCGTCCGTTTCCCACATGGGCTTCGTACTGATCGGCATCTACTCCGGCAGCCAACTGGCGCTGCAAGGTGCCGTGATCCAGATGTTGGCGCACGGTCTGTCGGCGGCGGCACTGTTTATCCTCAGCGGTCAGCTGTACGAGCGTCTGCATACTCGTGACATGCGTGAGATGGGCGGTCTGTGGTCGCGTATCGCTTACCTGCCGGCGATCAGCCTGTTCTTCGCAGCCGCCTCTCTGGGTCTGCCGGGTACCGGTAACTTCGTCGGCGAGTTCCTGATCCTGATCGGTACGTTCGCCAGTGCTCCATGGATCACCGCGATTGCCACCTCCGGTCTGGTGTTCGGTTCGGTCTACTCGCTGATCATGATCCACCGCGCTTACTTTGGTCCGTCCAAATCGGATTCGATTCTGCACGGCATGGACGGTCGCGAACTGATCATGGTGCTGGGCCTTGCGGTACTGCTGATTTACCTCGGCGTCTACCCGCAACCGTTCCTCGACACTTCTGCCGCCACGATGCATGGCGTGCAGCAGTGGCTCGGCACCGCCTTCACTCAACTCGCTTCGGCCCGGTAAGAGCGCTATGGAATTCACGATTCAACACTTTATTGCGCTTGCGCCACTGTTGATCACCAGCCTCACCATTATCGTGGTGATGCTGGCAATCGCCTGGCGCCGCAACCACTCGCAGACCTTCCTGATTTCGGTGGCAGGTCTGAACCTGGCCTTGCTGTCGATCCTGCCGGCCCTGAAAGTCGCGCCTCTGGCCGTGACTCCATTGCTGCAGATCGACACCTTTGCCTGCCTGTACATGGCGCTGATCCTGGTCGCCACCCTCGCTTGCGTCACCCTCGCCCACGCCTACCTCGGCGATGGCGGTTCGGGTTACCCGGGCAACCGTGAAGAACTGTACCTGCTGATCCTGATGGCCGCCGCCGGTGGCCTGGTTCTGGTCAGCGCGCAGCACCTGGCCGGCTTGTTCATCGGTTTGGAACTGCTCTCGGTGCCGGTCTACGGTCTGGTGGCCTACGCCTTCTTCAACAAGCGTTCGCTGGAAGCCGGCATCAAGTACATGGTGCTGTCGGCCGCCGGTTCCGCGTTCCTGCTGTTCGGTATGGCGCTGCTGTACGCAGACTCGGGTTCGCTGAGCTTCGTCGGTATCGGTCAGGCCCTGGCCGCGACCGGCTTGCCAAGCTCGCTGGCACAACTGGGCCTGGGCATGATGCTGATCGGTCTGGCGTTCAAGCTGTCGCTGGTACCGTTCCACTTGTGGACGCCGGACGTGTACGAAGGTGCTCCGGCACCGGTGGCCGCGTTCCTCGCCACCGCGTCGAAAGTGGCTGTGTTCGCGGTCATGGTTCGTCTGTTCCAAATCTCCCCTGGCGCAAGCAGTGGCGTACTGAGCAACGTGCTGACCATCATCGCCATCGCTTCGATCCTGTTCGGTAACCTGCTGGCCCTGACCCAGAGCAACCTCAAGCGTCTGCTCGGTTACTCCTCCATCGCGCACTTCGGCTACCTGCTGATCGCACTGGTGGCGAGCAAGGGTCTGGCGGTGGAAGCCATCGGCGTGTACCTGGTCACCTACGTGATCACCAGCCTCGGCGCATTCGGCGTGATCACCCTGATGTCCTCGCCGTACAACGGCCGTGACGCAGACGCGCTGTACGAATACCGCGGCCTGTTCTGGCGCCGTCCGTACCTGACCGCCGTACTGACCGTGATGATGCTGTCCCTGGCCGGTATCCCGCTGACCGCTGGCTTCATCGGCAAGTTCTACATCATCGCTACCGGTGTCGAGTCGCACCAATGGTGGCTGGTAGGTTCCTTGGTACTGGGCAGCGCCATCGGCGTGTTCTACTACCTGCGCGTGATGGTCACCCTGTACCTGATCGAACCAAACCTGCGCCGCCACGACGCCCAACTGCACTGGGAACAGAAAGCAGGCGGCGTGATGCTGCTGGCGATCGCTGTGGTTGCGTTCTTCCTCGGCGTCTACCCACAACCGCTGCTGACCCTGGTTCAGCAATCGGGCCTGGCGGGCTGATCGCTCAGCGATAGTTGGCTAGAAACAGAAACGGCACCTTCGGGTGCCGTTTTTGTTTTTGTGGGATTTTGATTTTCAACGCCCTCCCCTTTTTAGGAATTTGCCTTCAAAACGATGAGCAACGGCTGACATCACGCAGTTGGCCTATACCGTTAAATTCGAAAGTCACCCATCAAGTGGAGATCCAGAAACCATGAAGCGAGATATTTTTTCAGAGTTGATGGACGGCCTAAAGGCGTTAGCCGAAGAACGCAAAGACAAAGTCACCTTGAAAAAAACGCGCGCCCAACGGATCGGAACCATGAAGGGCCAACTCACACTTCCCAATGACATCGATACCTCTCTGCCAGAAGACGTGCTGGATAGCTTCGAACGGTAGAAACGAACATTTGCATACATGGAACGATCAGACCCACCCTGTGTGTGAGTTTCGCCCGCCCCACCTGACAAAATTGTAATTCCCCAATCACCTCCGCGTTATCTGCAGCCTGCAACGATGTCACCCGGCGACCATGCCGGCGGGCCCCTTGTCCGTCGAACAATAAAACCCACGCCGAAGCTCGTTCCCGTTCTGCCGAACCCAAGGAGTGATTGATGGTTAACAACACAAAAATATCGATGGCCGCTCTGGCAGTGGTCGTCGGCGCCGGGCCGTCCACGGTGTTTGCAGAAGAAAAACCCGAAGGGTTTATCGAAGGCAGCAGCCTGACGGTGCTCAACCGTAACCTTTACTTCAACCGTGATCACCGCAACGGTCAGTCCAGCCCTACCGGCAATGGATACTCCGAAGCCTGGGCCCACGGCATCATCGGCAAGTTCGAATCCGGTTTCACCCAGGGCACCGTCGGGGTCGGGGTGGATGCATTTGCGATGATCGGCCTGAAGCTCGACACCGGCGACGGCCGCAACGGTGGCCGCAGTTCGTTCGATGTGTTGCCGGTCAACAGCGACGGTGAAGCACGGGACGAATACACCAAGGTCGGCGGCGCCGCCAAAGTGCGGGCCTTCGATACGGTGGTGAAAGTCGGTGATGTGTTCCCGGCCAACCCGGTGGTCGCGGCAGGTGATTCGCGATTGCTGCCGGAAAGCTTTCGCGGTGTGACCGCGACCAACAACAGCGTCGAAGGCCTGTCGATCCAGGGCGGCCGGTTGCATGCGATGAGTCAACCGGTGTCCAGCGACCTGCGCGAGAACTTCGCGACCTTCTATGCCGGCCCGGTCAACTCGCCGTGGATCGCTTACGGCGGCGGGGATTACGCGCTGAACAAAAATCTGAGCTTCAGCCTGTACTCCAGCCGCCTCAAAGATGCCTGGAACCAGTACTACGCCGGCACCGCCTGGACATATCCGCTGTCGGATGACCTGTCGCTGTTCGGCGGCCTGAATTACTACAAGGCGGTCGACGAGGGCAAACAATTGCTCGGCGAGTTCGACAACAACATCTGGAGCGGCCGCGTCGGCGTGAAACTCGGCGCGCATTCCGTCGCCCTTTCCCACCAGCGCAACAACGGCAACGACGACTTCGACTACCTGCGCCAGTCCGACTCGATCTTCCTCGACAACTCGATCCAGTACAGCGACTTCAACTCGCCGAAAGAGCGTTCGTGGATGGTGCGCTACGACCTCGACATGACCCCCTACGGCGTGCCCGGCCTGTCGTTCATGACCCGTTATGCACGCGGCACCGACGCCGATTACTCCAACGCCAACGCCGTGTACATGCGCCGCGATGCCGACGGCAATCCACTGACCGACCAGAAGCGCTGGGAGCGTGACATCGAAGTCAAATACGTGGTGCAGAGCGGTTCGATGAAAGACCTGTCGCTGCGCCTGCGCCAGGCCACGACCAGAGCCACGGCATTTGAGTCGGACCTGGATGAGGTACGGGTGATCGTCGAATACCCGCTGGCGATTCTCTGAGTTTCACGAGCAATGCCCATTCACCTTTAGAAGCTCCTTGCTCCTTTGGTAAGAGGTGAATCCTTTAGCGTCCTTCGGGGCGCTTTTTTTTGTTCCGCAAATAACAGATCGATTTCTTGACCGGACAAGCGGTCACCTGCCATCTTCGCCAGCGCTGAAAAACAAGAACAACGAGGGATCGATGAGCGCGCGTAAAAACCTGGAAATCGAATACTTGAGAGGCGCGGCCGTCGCCATGACCCTCTTGAGCCACGTCAACATGATGCTGCCGTTTCACGCCGATACGCTGCTGAGGATCTTTTCTGTCTTCATGCCCTGGACCGGGGTCGATCTGTTCTTCTGCATTTCCGGTTTCGTGGTGAGCAAGGCCTATCTGGACTATTTCGACAAACACCGCGCGCAAGGCCAGCCGGGGCTGGCCGCCGCTTGTTTCTGGCTACGGCGCGCCTACCGGCTGTTGCCCACTGCGTGGCTCTGGATTCTCCTCCCGCTGTTGTTTTCCATTGTGTTCAACCAGTCGAACGCCTTCGGCTCGTGGTACGACAATCTGCGCAGTTTCACTGCCGTAGCAACATTCACTGGCAACATCGCTCATTACCAATCACTGCTGGGTTCCAGCCCCCAATACTGGAGCCTGGCGCTGGAGGAGCAGTTCTACTTCGTCTTTCCGTTTTTTCTGCTGTTCATAACGTCGCCACGCTGGCGCGTCATCGTCCTGTTCGCGCTCATTGCCTTGCAGTTTGGTGTGGATCGAAATCCTTTCGGCCACCCCATGAGCATCCTCACGTACTTCCGCCTGGACGCAATGCTCTGGGGAATTCTCCTGTGCCTGTTTACCCGAACCCGCCTCTATCGGCAGATCGAACCGCGTGAGCTGGGGCAGAGTTCGACCAGATCCATGTTCTGCACGCTGTTTCTGCTCTACATGCTGGGTGCTGTCGCCATACAACTGATAGCCATGCCGATTGCCGTCGGCATGGTCGCGCTCGTCGCGGTGCTGATTGTCTGGCTGGCGAGTTACGAGAAGGGTTACATCTACTGCCCGGCCTTCATGCGCGGTTTCATGCAGTGGGCCGGCTCGCGATCCTATGGACTCTACGTGATTCACGTCTTCACCAATCACCTGAGTACAGAGATCTGGACCCGTGTGGCCGCCAGTCAGGGCGTGCCTCTGGACGGGCGTTTTACCCTTGAGCTGTTAGCGACGTCTCTGGTTCTGCTGGTAGTGCTGAGCGAGCTCAATTACCGCTTTATCGAAACGCCCCTGCGCCAGCGTGGAGCAGAGATTGCCCGCCGCAAACTGAGCCATGAAGCGCCTGCGGTAGCTGCCGGCGCGACTGCTGAGCCATTGCCAGTCAAATAACCCGCAAACGCAAAAGCGCGGCAGACGCCAGGGTCTTCCGCGCATGACCACAATGGCCGGGTGCACACCGTGAAAGTGCGCAGCATCAGCTGCCGCTGTTCCGGCAAGCACCCGCCACGCTGTACTTGAGCGTATTGAGCTGCCCGTTCGAATCCTCATAGGTCATCGCAGTGGGGACGACGGCGCAAGCGGGCTGGGGCTTCACAACGCTGACGATTTTCACCACATCAAGCTTCATTCCGTATTCGTAATCCTTCACCACGGGCGCCGCCTTGCCCCGTTCGGCCGCGTATTGCTCCATGGCCTTGGCGTTGGCGCTGAACGCTCGCTCGAAGGTTCGATCACCACCGCCTTCGGCCAGCACATTCACAGACATCGCCATGGCGCCGGCGAAGGTCATCCACTTGATCCACTTCATGTTCAATTCCTCCAAAAAAGCCCGGCATCGGAATTCGGACGACAGGCTTGTTCCAGCGCGGCGTTTTTAAAGGTCCTTGGTGGTGTCGTGTTTCTTCTCATTGACGACAACCGGGTCGCGGGCCTTTTCCCTGGCTACATACAGCTCCATGGAACGGTCGTTGGCGGTCATCATCCGGTCGAAGGTGCGATCCCCGCCACCTTCGGCCAACACCAGCGAAGACATCATCAGAGCCACGGCAAACGCGCCAATCTGTGCAAGTTTCATCGTTGATTCCTCATTCAAGTCACTGACGGGATCAAGGTAACAATCCGAACCTTTCGTGACGGTGGCGCCGAAATTACATATCCGTCATGTAGAAAGGCCCGCAATGGCGGGCCTGTTGTTGAGGCAAAAAGTGACTAGGCCGCAGTAGGCGCTTCCTCGTCCCGACGATGCGCCAGCTGATACAGCGCTGGCAGGATCAGCAGCGTGAGAATGGTCGAGGACAGAATTCCGCCAATCACCACCGTCGCCAGCGGTCGCTGCACCTCGGCCCCGGTGCCGGTCGCAAGAGCCATCGGAATGAAGCCTAAAGACGCCACCAGCGCCGTCATCAACACCGGGCGCAATCGCGTCAGCGCGCCTTCATGGATCGCTTCGGACAACGACCGGCCTTCCTCCCGCAAGTTGCGAATGAACGCGATCATCACCAGCCCGTTGAGCACCGCCACGCCGGACAGCGCGATAAACCCGACGCCCGCCGAGATCGACAGCGGAATGTCCCGAAGCCACAACGCCATGACCCCGCCGGTCAGCGCAAACGGAATCCCGGTGAACACCAGCAAGCCGTCCTTGAGGTTGTTGAACATCATGAACAGCAACCCGAACACCAGCAGCAACGCCACCGGCACCACGATCTGCAAGCGCTTGGCCGCCGATTGCAGTTGCTCGAACTGACCGCCCCAGGTGGTCCAGTAACCCGCCGGCACCTGCACGTCGCGCTCGATCACTTCGCCCGCCTCGGCGACGAAAGAACCGATGTCACGCCCACGTACGTTGGCGCTGACGATCACCAGGCGCTTGCCGTTCTCGCGGCTGACCTGATTCGGCCCCAGCACCAGATCGAGGCTGGCAACGTCCTTCAGCGCAATGAAACCGATCTGACTGGAAGCATCACCACCCGCCGCCGGCACCGGAATCAGCAGCGCCGACAACCCGTCGATGTCCTTGCGCATGGCGTCGGACAACCGCACCACCATGTCGAAACGACGGTCACCTTCATACAGCGTCCCGGCCTTCTGCCCACCGACGGCCACCGCAATGGTGTCCTGCACATCGCCAACGTTGAGCCCGTAACGCGCCGCCTTGTCGCGATCAATGTTGATGGTCAGCACCGGCAGACCGGTGGTTTGCTCGACCTTGACCTCGGACGCACCGTCGACCTTCTGCATCGCGGCGGCAATCTTCGCCGCCGTGGCGTTGAGCACGTCCATGTCGTCACCGAACACCTTGACCGCAACGTCGCTACGCACGCCGGAGATCAGTTCGTTGAAGCGCAACTGGATCGGCTGCGACAGTTCATAGTTACTGCCCGGCAGCGTTGCCGCGGCCTGTTGCAGTTCGGCCATCAGGGTTTCGCGGGACTTGCCCGGGTCCGGCCATTGCTCTTTGGGCTTGAGCATCACGTAGCTGTCGGAGATGTTCGGCGGCATCGGGTCGGAGGCGATTTCCGCAGTACCGGTGCGGGCGAACACGCGCTCGACTTCCGGCACTTTATTGAGGATCAACGTTTCCAGCCGCTGCTGCATGTCCACCGATTGCGTCAGGCTGGTGCCCGGCACCCGCAACGCCTGCAAGGCAAAATCGCCCTCGCTGAGACTCGGCACAAACTCGCTGCCCATGCGACTGGTGACCACGCCACTGAGCACAATCACACCCAACGCCGCGCCGACCGCCATCGCCCGATGGGACATGACCCAGTTCAGCGCCGGCGCATAAACGCGACGGGCGCCGCGCATCACCACGCCCTCTTCTTCCTTGACCTTGCCGGTCACGAGCAGCGCAATCGCCGCTGGCACAAAAGTCACGGACAACAGCATGGCGCCGAGCAACGCGATGACCACGGTGAACGCCATCGGGTGGAACATTTTTCCCTCAACACCGCTCAGGGCGAAGATCGGCAGGTACACGACCATGATGATCAACTGGCCGAAAATCAGCGGTCGCCGCGCCTCTTTCGCTGCCGCAAACACTTCATGGAAACGCTCGGATCGCGTCAGCAGGCGTCCGTGATGCTGCTGCGCATGGGCCAGTCGGCGCAGGGTGTTTTCAACGATTACCACCGCGCCGTCGACAATGATCCCGAAGTCCAGCGCGCCGAGGCTCATCAGGTTGGCGCTGACCTTGTTGCTGAACATGCCGGTGAAGGTGAACAGCATCGACAGCGGAATCACCATCGCCGTGATCAGCGCGGCGCGGATGTTGCCGAGGAACAGAAACAGGATAGCGATCACCAGAATCGCGCCCTCGACGAGGTTCTTCTTCACCGTGGCGATGGCCTTGTCGACCAGATGCGTGCGGTCGTACACCGGCACCGCGATCACGCCGGCGGGCAACGATTTGTTGATCTGTTCGAGCTTCGCGGCGACGGCCTGGGAAACCGTGCGACTGTTTTCACCGATCAACATGAACACCGTGCCGAGCACCACTTCGCGGCCATTTTCCGTGGCGGCGCCGCTGCGCAGTTCGCGGCCGATGTCCACGGTGGCGACGTTCTTGATCCGGATCGGCGTGCCGTCGACGTTGGCCATCACGATGTTGGCGATGTCCTCGGTGCTCGCCACCTGGCCCGGCGCGCGAATCAGCAATTGCTCGCCGCTGCGCTCGATGTACCCGGCGCCGACGTTGGCGTTGTTGCGCTCCAGCGCCGTCACCAGATCGGTGAGGGTCAGTTTGTAGGCCGCGAGTTTTTTCGGGTCGGGCGCAATTTGGTACTCCTTGGCAAAACCGCCGATGGTGTTGATCTCGGCCACGCCGGGGACGTTGCGCAGTTGCGGCTTGATGATCCAGTCCTGGATCACCCGCAAGTCGGTCGGCGTGTAGGGCGTGCCGTCATCTTTCAGCGCGCCTTCCTTGGTCTCGACCGTCCATAAGAAGATCTCGCCGAGACCGGTGGAAATCGGCCCCATCACCGCTTCCACGCCCTCAGGCAATTGCTCCTTGGCCGACTGCAATCGTTCGTTGACCAATTGCCGGGCAAAGAACAGGTCAGTACCGTCCTTGAAGATCACCGTGACCTGGGACAACCCCGAACGCGACAGCGAGCGCGTCTGCTCCAGCGCCGGCAGGCCGGCCATCGCGGTTTCAATCGGAAAGGTGATGCGCTGCTCGGTTTCCAGCGGCGAGAACCCGGCCGCGCCGGTGTTGATCTGTACCTGGACGTTGGTGATGTCGGGCACGGCGTCGATCGGCAGTTTCTGATAACTGGCGATACCGAGGCCGGCCATGAGCAGAACGGCGAGCAACACGATGATGCGCTGCTCGATGGCAAACTGGATCAGGCGTTCGAACATGGGAGTCTTCCGCGATTAATGACTGTGCTCGGCCGAGGCTTTGCCCAGCTCCGATTTGAGGACGAAGCTGCCGGCGCTCGCGACTTGAACGCCAGGCTCCAGCCCGGCGGTGACTTCCACCTGACCCGCCGCGCGACTGCCCAGCTCCACCGCTTGGGCCTTGAAGCCGTCTTCTGTGCGCACGAAGACCGTGGGTTTGTCCTCGACGGTCTGGATTGCGGTTTCCGGTACGGCGACTTTGGCCTGGCGGCTGTCGGTGGCGACCAGCGCCGTGACAAACAGGCCCGGGCGCCATGAGCCTTGCGGGTTTTCCAAAGTGACGCGCACGGTCGCGGTACGGGTCTGTTCGCCGAGCAGGCTGCCGACGTAAGCCACGGTGCCGCTGACTTCGGCGTTCAACTCCGCCGCGCTGACGGTGACGGGTTTGCCCACTTGCACCTTGTTCAAATCCTTCGGTGACACGCCGAAGGTGACCCACACCCGCGACAAATCCGAGAGCGTGAACGCCGCCGTGGTTTCATCGACCACCTCGCCCGGCGTCAGGTGCTTTTCCACTACCACACCGTCGAACGGCGCCCGCAGTTCATAGCGATTGCCACCGGTGGCGACCACACTGCCACTGAGCACGCTGATCTTTTGCCGGGCATTGCTCACGGCAATTTCGGCTTCCTCCAGGGCCTGACGTGCCTGGAGGAAATCCTGTTCGGCGGAGATCTTGTCCTGCCACAGTTTCTTCTCGCGCTCGAACGTCGTGCGGGCCAGGGCCAAGCGGCGTTGCGCGGCTGCCTGCTCGCTGCGCTGATCGGAAATCTGCTGACTGGCGATCACCGCCAGCAACTGGCCCTTTTTCACCGACTGCCCGAGATTGACCGACACCGACTCGACCACGCCCGGCACGCGCGGCACCACATGCGCGGTGCGGTCTTCGTCAAAACGCACTTCACCGGGGAACGACAGGCCGAGGCTGAAGCTATGCGCCTGGGCGGCGGCCAGTTGAATCCCCGCCGCCGCGATCTGCTCGGCCGTCAATTCTATGTGCCCTTCTTCGGCATGCTCGCCGTCAGCAGCGGCGCCTTCTTCGGCGTGATCGGCGTGTTCCGCCGCTTCGTCGGCATGCGCATCGATGGACGCATTGCCGCTCCACATCGAGCCGATGCCAATGCCCAGCGCCAACGTCGCCGCAGCGACCACAATCAGTTTTTTATCCATGGAAACTCCTCTGCGCCAAACCATCGCGCAGTGATCAGAAAGTTGAAATTCAAGGGTTGGCGCTGAGGTCGCCGAAGATGCGTTCGATGCGGACCCGGGCGTCGGTCGCCTCGCTCACCGCCTGGATGTATTGGCTGCGAGCGGCGATCAATGTGCGCTGGGCGTCGAGCACGTCGAGGAAGCCGAACTTGCCCATTTCGAAACCGCGAGTGGCGCTGTCCACCGCACTTTGCGCGGCGGGCAGGATGGTCCGGTCGAATGCCTGGATTTCGCCGTTGGCGGTCTGCCATTGCGCCAGCGTGGTCTGGATTTCCGTGCGCAAACGCAGTTCGGTGGCGTTGCGCAGGTCACGCGCCTGATCGGTACGCCGCGCCGCCGCCAGCACGTTGCCCTGATTGCGGTTGAACAGCGGAATCGGCATCGACAGCCCCACCACGTTGACCCGCTCGCGCTCGGCTTCGCTGTACTGGCTGCCGACGCTGACGGTGAGATCGGGAATCCGCTGGGACTTTTCCAGCCCCAGCGACGCCTCGCGCTGCTCGATCTGCAACCTGGCCAGGCGCAGCTCCGCGGTCTCGTTCAAGCGCTCAAGCAAACGGGTGGGCGGCGGTACGCTGGGCAGGCTTTGAGTCGCGGTCTGCACCGTGGTCGACGTCGGCAACGGTGCGCCCATGACCTGCGCCAGCTGCTGGTACGCATTGGCCTGATCGCGCTCGGCGCGGCTCAATTCCAGGCGCACTTCCGAAAGCTGCACTTGCGCCCGCGTGCCTTCCACCGGCGACGACTTGCCCGCCTCGATCCGCCCCTGTGCCACACGCAAACCGTGCTCGGCGAGCTGCAGCGACTGCCGGGCCAGTTGCAAACGTTGCTGCGCGGTTTGCGCACCGTTGAACGCTTGAAGCACGTCGGCGCGCAGTGCATTGCGCTTGCGCTCCAGCTCGATGCCGGCGGCATCCTGCGCACGACTCGCCACATCAATCCGCGCGCCACGCTTGCCGCCCAGCTCGATCGGCTGGCTGAGCATCACCGTGGTGGTGCGCGATTCACGTCGGGTGTCTTCGGCCTCCCACGACACCTCGGGGTTGGGGATCAGCCCGGCCTGCTTGCGGTCGCCCTCGGCAATGCTGATTTCCCACTGCGCGGCGGCCAGCTCCGGGTTGCCGGCGAAGGCGGTTTGCAGCGCCTGATCCAGGGTCAGGGTCGATGCACTGGCAAGGCTGGTACAGGCCAGCAACAAGAGGCCGCTGGCGGTTTTTTTCAGGCGTGATCGCGCCGTCAGTTCAATTAAACCGGGCAATGGAAGGCTTCCTTCAATCAAGAATCGTTGATGGCGCCACGGTAGGGTTTTGAACTTATCGACAAGGTGACGTGAACATTACAAATCCGTTATCCACGGTTTATCGAAGTTGTTTTGCTCTAGGATTCGAAGTTCGAATGACTTTGTTGCAATAGATAGAAACAAATGCACGTTAGTTATCTGCCGGACAGCACTTGCCGAAATGAAAGTCGTGAAAAATGCACCACTCCACTGCGACAGGCTGTCGCGGACGGCCGATTTAAAGGGCTCAGGCGTTGACTCTGTAGCCACTACAGCCTTTACCGTGCCCGCCACTCAGTTTCAAAGTCTGTCAGGAAGCCCCTGCAAAAACTGCAACTTCCAGACTCACTTACTTAAATACCCATTCATTAAAAGTGGTGAAACATCATGCGAATCCTTGTCGTCGAGGACGAGCTTAAAGCTGCCGAATACTTGCATCAGGGTCTGACCGAAAGTGGTTATATCGTTGACCACGCCGTTAATGGCGCTGACGGTTTGCACCTGGCGCAACAACAGGTTTATGACCTGATCATTCTCGATGTGAACCTGCCGGAACTCGATGGCTGGAGCGTGCTGGAACAACTGCGTCGCACCCACTCCACCCGGGTGATGATGCTCACCGCACGCGGGCGGCTGGCGGACAAGATCCGTGGCCTGGACCTGGGCGCCGATGATTATCTGGTCAAGCCGTTCGAGTTTCCGGAACTGCTGGCGCGGGTACGCACGTTGATGCGTCGCAGCGAGAACATTCCGGTGCCGCAGGTGCTCAAGGTCGCCGATCTGGAACTTGATCCGGGTCGTCACCGGGCCTTTCGTGGCACGCAGCGCATCGACCTGACCACCAAGGAGTTCGCCCTGCTGCATCTGCTGATGCGCCAGTCCGGCGAAGTGCTGACCCGCACCCAGATCATCTCGCTGGTGTGGGACATGAATTTCGACTGCGACACCAACGTGGTCGAAGTCTCGATCCGCCGCCTGCGGGCGAAGATCGACGACCCGTTCGACAGCAAACTGATCCACACCCTGCGCGGTGTCGGCTATGTGCTGGAGGCGCGGGAATGAAGCCTGCGAGCCTGTCGCTGCGGCTGGGTCTGACGGTCAGCATTCTGGGTGCATTGCTGGTGGTGTTTCTGGCCATCCTCGCGTATTTCGCCCTGACCCATGAGCTGAACGCGCTATCGCGCGACAGCCTGGAAAAGAAGATGGAACAGGTCGAGCACAGCTTGACGCTGTACGCCGACACCGGTGAGATCAGCGCCAAGCCGCACATTCTGCTCGATCAGGTCATGGGGCATGACAACCTGACCCTGACCATTTACGACCTGAACAACCTGCGCACCCCGCTGCTCAAGTCCGGCTCGGGCCTGACCGATCCACGGATTGAACTGAAGGCAGTTCGGGCGACCACCGATCAGTTGACCCACACCGACAGCGCCGATGCTGAAGGCGCGAATTTTCTCACCGTCTCCAAGCTGATTCGCCTCGAGGACGGCAGCAACGTACCGGTGCTGCTGTCGATGGATAACGCCAACGATCGGGCCTTGCTCAGTGCTTATTTGCGCTCGACGTTGATGGCTTTGCCGTTGCTGCTGGTGTTCATCGGCCTGACCGCATGGGGCGCCGTGCAGCGAGGGCTGGCCCCGCTTCGGGAGTTTCGCAAAGTGGCGGCACGAGTGACGACGCAGGATCTCGATCACCGGTTGTCGGTGCTGAACATGCCCCAGGAACTCAGCGAACTGGCGCAGGGCATCAACGTCATGCTTGATCGACTGGACAGCGGCGTGCAGCAGTTGTCGCAGTTCTCCGATGACCTGGCCCACGAGCTGCGCACGCCGATCAACAACCTGATGGGCAAGGCCCAGGTGACGCTGTCGCGGGAGCGCTCGGTCGAGGAATACACCAACGTTCTGGTGTCCTGCACCGAGGAACTGGAGCGGGTCGCGCGGATTGTCTCGGACATGCTGTTCCTGGCCCAGGCCAGCCAGTCTGCGGCGCACGCCTCGTTCGAGCCGATTGCACTGGAAGAAGAGGCGTCCAAGGTGGCAGACCTGTTTTCTCTGACGGCGCAGGACAAACAGATCGAGCTGAAGGTCATCGGCAGCGCTCAGGTGTCGGGGGACCGGCTGATGATTCAGCGAGCGATTTCCAATCTGCTGTCCAATGCCCTGCGCCACTGCCCGTCCGGCAAGACCGTTTCACTGTTCATCGAACAGGCGCCGAACGAGGTGTCGCTGCGGGTGAGCAATCCCGGCGCAGGCATCGAAGCGCAGCACCTGCCGTATCTGTTCGACCGTTTTTACCGGGTCGACAGCAGCCGCACCCGTTCACAGGGCAGTACCGGGCTGGGGCTGGCCATCGTGCATTCGATCATGACCTTGCATCAGGGCTCCGCGCAGGTTCAAAGCCGTCCGGGGGCGATGACCGTGTTCAGTCTGGTGTTTCCTGTGATGCACCGGGAACGGCACTGAACCGTCAAGCCGATTTGTGCGGTGTTTTCTCAAACCTCATGGGAAAAATCACCGCACAAGTGCTGCATCCATCTCCGTAAATCCTTCAGTACGAATTTGCGTCGTCCCCGCGCTGAAACGTCCGACAGCGGCACACGACAGAACGCCTCGAACCGCTGATTCCTTTCGCTTGGTTCGCCCGTTGCCACGCAGTGCTGCCCCCCCAGAAACACGTCCGCCCGGCGTCAATTCACGTTTTATCAGTACGTGTTTCGACACCGCTCAAACCCGCGACTGGAAACGTCTGGACATTTTTGACCCCGCCCTCACCGCCCTTTTAGATTCGGCTCGTGCTTGTAAAAGCACTCCCAAACAACAACCAAGGAGCAACATCATGGGCTACATGGGCAGCTTGAACGCAAACCCTATCGATGAACTGGAAGAGCAGGAAGCACCCTCGCCAGAGCAGATCGAAGCGCTGCAACTGACCGAGGAAGAACAGGCGGAACTCAACGCCGAGTGACAGAACCCGCGGGGGCCTTGCGCCCTCGCGGGCTTTCCAGGAAGGAAATCATGGACAAGACAACGTTGGCCGAGCGTGAGCTCACGGCCGATCAGGCAGAACGGCGTATTCACACCGAACTTTCACGCCTGGGCCTCACACCGCACACCCGCACCCTCGGCAGCAAAGTGGTTGCCGTTCAGGCGAGTCTTCATGGCGGCGACAACCGTCATGCCCGTGGCTCCGGCAAGGGCTATGTGGATCAGGCGCACCTGGGCGCGCTTTATGAAGCGCTCGAGCACTACTGGACGGATGAACTCTGTACCTACGATGTTCACCACGAGACGGAACGCTATTTCAAAGACACGCCGGTGTTTGCCGATGACTCGCTCCTGCACAGGCTCACCTGCCAGCAAAACGTGCGCATCACCTGCCGGACCTATGTCTGTCCGCCGTGGCATGACCGGTTTTCCTATCCGTTGGCGCTGACCTCGCCGAACGGCTCACGTTTGCCCTCGTCACCGGGCATGGCGGACTACCGCGCCGTGCAGCGCTACGCCAGCAACAACGGCACCGCGATTGGCGCCACTTACAACGAAGCGATGCTGCACGCCGCCAACGAATGCATCGAGCGCGACGCCGTATCGTTGTTTCTGCTCGATCATTTTTATTACCAGAACCATCCACCACTGCGACGGGTGGCGCGCCTCGCTGAAAGCGACGAACTCGGTCGTCTATGGGCCGATGCCGAGCAGGAAATCGACGGCGAAATCGTGCTGGTGGATATCAGCACCGAGTTCATGACCCGGACCTTTCTGGCGTTCACGACGAAGCCGGGCGCTCATCCACAGGTATTCGGCAGCGGCAGCTCTCTCGACCCGCGCCATGCTGCGTGGCGGGCGCTTACTGAACTGGTGCAGTTGCAACTGAGTGCCGCCGAACCCGAATACCACCAGACGCTAGTCAATGCGCTGCGCAACCTGCAGCCTTTCCCGCGCCTGCTGCGCTGTGCGCTGTTCGATCCGCAGATGCTGCTGCATCGCTGCGTTCAACACGAGGTGAGACTGGCGGGTTCCGCCAAAGACCTGTCGGTGGACAATCAACTGCACTTGCTGACTCAAGACCTGCGGATTCATGGCCGTACGCTGGGGGCCGCGATCCTGCAGCGAACCGAGCTCGGCACCACCCTGCTCAACGTGGTGATCCCCGGACTGGAACGCTTCTTCGTGGTTTCCAGCGGCAATGTCGTCATCCCGCAAGCCCGGGGCCGTACGCTGGAGAGGCCAGCCCCATGAACCGACTCGATCGCACCCGGGAACTGACCTTGGCCCGATCCATGCGCCTTTACCTCAACGAGAACGGCGCTGTTGGCCACTACCTCGAACCACGAGGCAGCGGACTGCATCACGTTTTTTTCCTGCGGGTGAACGATGAGCTCTGGGTCGGCCGCAAGCTCCTGCAGCGTGACCGGCATTTCCGGTGGCAGGCCGGCAGCGCGCTCAAACCCGGCATGTTGTTTGGCCCGCATCTCCACTCATTGTGCGGTGATGACGGGTTGTCAATCGGCTATCGGACGGTCTCCCCCGCAGACAAAGCGCAGTTCTTCGAGCACGCCTTGCATCAGGCTGACAGTGAGATCCTGTTTCCCTTTCCGCTGCTGGATGAGGCGGGCCGGGAAGCGGTCTGCCCGGTAGACTTCTGGCAATGCAACGAATCACTGGCCGAACAGCTGAACACCGACGAGCACCACTTGCGCGAATACTGCGCCGGGCTGCTCCAGGCCATCACTGAAAAAGGCGCACTGATTTACGACCCGGCCTGTTCAACCGGCGCGTTCATCGCCCACCTCGCCCGCGCCCTCCCCGACTGTCTGTGCCTGGGCAGTGACCGTTCGGCCTCGATGATCGAACACGCCAGGCGATGTCACAGCGGGATCTCCGTCGAATTCGACGAGCTTGAGGCGAGTGAGGCTTCCGATGCCGGGATTCGCTGCGATGTTTTGATCCTGCGGTTCCTCAACGCCGAAGTCTTGACCCGCCGTGAGGCCCAGGCCGCATTCGAATCGCTGATCCGCTGCGTAAAACCCGGTGGCACGATCCTCGTCTTTGGTCACACGCCGGTGCTGATCCCGGTCACCTGGCTCGCCTCCATCCACCACCTGAAACTTGAATCCAGCGTCGCGGCGCGACCGGGGCAGGTCGAGCTGTTCCAGTTCTATCGTCTGACGGTTCCGACGCCATGAGCTTTTCCCTGCACAGCCGAGGTTATTACCCGACCGGCGACGGCCATCAACTCTATTGGGAACGGCATGGTGTTCCGGGACACGAACCGGTGTTTTTTATCCATGGTGGTCCCGGCGGGCGTATCAGCCGCCACCATTTGCAGTTCTTCGACACGGGCCGGTTCGACATCATCCTGTTTGATCAACGAGGTTGCGGACGCTCGACGCCCTACGGCGAACTTCGGGATAACACTACCGGGCAGTGTGTCGAAGACATCGATGCCCTGCGCCAGCATTTCGGCTTCGAAAAAATCAGCGTGCTGGGGGTGTCATGGGGTAGCTGGCTGGCGATCCAGTACCAACAGCGCTATCCGCAGCACCTGCTGAAAACCACGCTGGTCTCGGTATTCGTGCCGTTTGCCGACAATGTCCGGGCCTACGATCAGGCGCTCAATGACGGGCTGGCGCAATCGCCTCAAATGTCGCCCAGCCACCGTGCCAGGGACATCTATCGGATCCTCGGCGAAGGCTGTCCATCGCAGCAAAACCGCGCCGCCATCGAATGGTTGAACGCTGTTCTACGTCGCACAGGGCAGACGATTTGCCCCGACACACTGGAGCGCTTCGTCGATCAGGAAGCCGTGCTCGCGATTCGTCTGGAACTGCATTACCACCTGCAGAACTACTGCTTCACGCCAAAGGATGAAGACCTGACCCTCGATGACAACACCCTGCTGATCCAGGGCATCCGCGATACCCATGGCATGGCCAGCGTGCGCTGGCTCAGGCAACGCATGAACATCCACTGCCGGCTGCTGCACGCCGGGCACAACGCCTTTGAAAACGCCCTCCTCAAAGCGGTGCGCCGGGCGGTGAAACGTGAAATCGAGGGCTAAAAAAAACGGCACCCGAAGGTGCCGTTCCGTCCCGCAAAAGCGCTTACTTGCGTGCCGCCTCCCACGACTTGAGCAGTTCGTTGTAGCTCACGGTTTCGCCCTTCGGCTTCTCGTTGGCCAGCTTCGGTTTTGGTGCGCCCGGTTGGTCGAACCAGTATTGCGCGTCGCGCTCGGGGTTCATTTTCGGTGCGCACACCGCTTGGGCCTTGGACCGTTCCAGACGGGTCATGATCGCGTCCTGATCCTTGGCCAGACCGTCGAGGGCCTGTTGCGGGGTCTTCTCGCCGCTGGCGGCCTCAGCGATGTGGCTCCACCACAGTTGCGCCAGGCGTGGGTAGTCCGGCACGTTGGTGCCGGTCGGGGTCCATTGCACGCGGGCCGGGCTGCGGTAGAACTCGACCAGACCACCGAGTTTCGGTGCCAGATCGGTCATCGCTTGCGAGTTGATGTCCGACTCACGAATCGGCGTCAGGCCGACGATGGTTTTCTTCAGCGACACGGTTTTCGAAGTCACGAACTGCGCGTACAGCCAGGCCGCGAGTTTCTGTTTCTCAGGCGTGGACTTCATGAAGGTCCAGGAGCCCACGTCCTGATAACCGAGCTTCATCCCTTCTTCCCAGTACGGCCCGCGTGGCGACGGTGCCATACGCCATTTCGGCGTGCCGTCGGCGCTGACCACCGGCAGGCCCGGTTTGGTCATGTCGGCGGTGAACGCGGTGTACCAGAAGATCTGCTGGGCGATGTTGCCCTGGGAGGGCACCGGGCCGGATTCGGAGAAGGTCATGCCCGCCGCTTCCGGTGGCGCGTACTTTTTCAGCCAGTCGACGTATTTGGTGGTGGCGAACACCGCCGCCGGGCCGTTGGTGTCACCGCCGCGGGTCACGCTGGAGCCGACCGGGTGGCAATCCTCGACACGAATCCCCCACTCGTCCACCGGCAAGCCGTTGGGAATGCCCTTGTCGCCGCCACCGGCCATGGAGAACCAGGCATCGGTGAAGCGCCAGCCCAGGGACGGGTCTTTCTTGCCGTAGTCCATATGCCCGTAGATGCGCTTGCCGTCGATTTCCTTGACGTCTTCGCTGAAGAATTTGGCGATGTCTTCATAGGCCGACCAGTTCACCGGGACGCCCAGTTCATAGCCGTACTTTTCCTTGAACTTGGCTTTCAGGTCGGCACGCTCGAACCAGTCGGCGCGGAACCAGTAAAGGTTGGCGAACTGCTGGTCGGGCAACTGATAGATCTTGCCGTCCGGCGCGGTGGTGAAGGAGATGCCGATGAAGTCTTTGATGTCGAGGGTCGGCGAGGTGAAGTTCTTGCCTTCGTTGGCCATCAGGTCGGTGATCGATTCGGTCTTGCCGTAGCGAAAGTGCGTACCGATCAGGTCCGAGTCGTTGACCCAGCCGTCGTAGATGTTCTTGTCCGACTGCATCACGGTCTGCATTTTTTCCACGACGTCGCCTTCCTGCAGCAGGTCGTGGGTCAGCTTGATACCGGTGATTTCGCTGAAGGCCTTGGCCAGCACCTTGGATTCATATTCGTGGGTGGTCAGGGTTTCCGAGACGACCTTGATGTCCATCCCGCGAAACGGCTCGGCCGCCTTGATGAACCACTTCAGTTCTTCGAGTTGCTGCTCCGGTGTCAGGGTCGACGGCTTGAATTCGCTGCCGATCCATTTTTTTGCGGCATCTTCGTAGGCGTCGGCCCAGGCGGACGCGCTCAAACCGCTGAGTGCCAGCATGGCTGCCAATGAAATGCTATGTCGCAGCTTATTTTTCTTATCGAACATAGAGACCTCCTGTTAGGTTTTCGGAGCAAGATTGCCGAGCGATTCGACTAGCCCCAACGCATCACAGCCAACAGCCACACCAGGGACAACGCGGACGCTACCCAGATGCTCCAGTCGGTCACGCCGATTACCAGCAGATGCAGGTAGGCGCTGCCGAGAAGACCGATGAACAAGCGATCGCCACGGGTGGTGGCAATCGGCAGAAACCCTCGCCGCAAGATGCTCGGCGAGCGCAGTTCCCAGGTGGTCATGCCCACCAGGATCAAACCAATCACGATGAAAAATGCCGCCGTCGGGACGGTCCAGCTCATCCATTCCATCATCAGTTCCTCAGACCCGGCCCAGGGCAAAGCCCTTGGCCACGTGGTTGCGAACGAACCAGATCACCAGCATGCCGGGGAGGATAGTCAACACCCCCGCCGCCGCCAGTACACCCCAGTCAATGCCGGACGCCGACACCGTGCGCGTCATCACCGCCGCGATCGGTTTGGCGTTCACCGAGGTCAGCGTGCGCGCCAGAAGCAGCTCGACCCAGGAAAACATGAAGCAGAAAAACGCCGTCACACCGATGCCGGAGCCGATCAGCGGGATGAAGATCTTCACGAAGAACTTGGGAAAGCTGTAGCCGTCGATGTAGGCGGTTTCGTCGATTTCCTTCGGCACCCCGGACATGAAACCTTCGAGGATCCACACCGCCAGCGGCACGTTGAACAGGCAGTGCGCCAGCGCCACGGCGATATGGGTGTCGAACAGACCAATCGACGAATACAACTGGAAGAACGGCAGTAGAAATACCGCCGGTGGCGCCATGCGGTTGGTCAGCAGCCAGAAGAACAGGTGTTTGTCGCCAAGAAAGCGATAGCGCGAAAACGCGTAGGCCGCCGGCAGTGCCACGGTCAGAGAAATGATCGTGTTCAGACTGACGTAGTACAGCGAATTGATATAGCCGGTGTACCAACTCGGGTCGGTGAAGATCACCTTGTAGTTCGCCAGCGTGAAATCCTGTGGGAAAAGGGTCAGTCCGCCGAGGATTTCGGTGTTGCTCTTGAACGACATGTTCAGCAGCCAGTAGATCGGCACCAGCAGGAACAGGATGTAGAGCAGCAGGGGGATCAGCTTTCTTTTGCTCATGGCCGGGCCTCAGCGGTTGGCATCGTTGTGGGTCATGGCGGTGTAGAACAGCCAGGACACCAGAAGGATGATCAGGAAGTACACCAGCGAGAATGCCGCCGCCGGCCCCAGGTCGAATTGGCCTACGGCCATCTGGGTCAGGGTCTGACTCAGGAAGGTCGTCGAGTTACCCGGCCCGCCGCCGGTGAGCACGAACGGCTCGGTGTAGATCATGAAGCTGTCCATGAAGCGCAGCATCACCGCGATCAGCAGCACGCTCTTCAACTTGGGCAACTGAATATGGCGGAACACGGCCCAGGCCGAGGCCCGGTCGATGCGCGCGGCCTGGTAATACACGTCGGGAATCGCCCGCAGCCCGGAGAAACACAACAGTGCCACCAGCGAAGTCCAGTGCCAGACGTCCATCACCAGCACGGTGACCCAGGCGTCCATGGTGTTGGCCGCGTAGTTGTAGCTGATGCCCATGGCGTTGAGGCTTGAACCGAGCAGGCCGATGTCGGCGCGGCCGAAAATCTGCCAGATGGTGCCGACCACGTTCCATGGAATCAGCAGCGGAATCGCCAGCACGATCAGCACCACCGACGACCAACGGCCCTTGGTCGGCATGGTCAGCGCAATGGCGATGCCGAGGGGGATTTCGATCAGCAACACACACGCCGAGTAGATGAACTGGCGCAGCAACGAGTCGTGCAGACGCGGATCTAGCAGCACCTGCTTGTACCAGTCGGCACCGACGAAGTAGCGGCTGGACTGGTCGAAGATGTCCTGCACCGAATAGTTGACCACGGTCATCATTGGGATCACCGCACTGAACGCCACCAGCAGGAACACCGGCAACACCAGCCACCAGGCTTTGTTGTTCTGCACCTTGTTCATGGCTGTACCTCGCTGTCGGTGGCATCCAGCAGAAACTCGTCGGCATAGACCATCAGCCACTGCGCCGGAAAACTGATGTTCGCGGTGCCCTGCGGCACCGGTTTGTCTTCGGCCAGACGCACTTTCAGCGGCGCGCCGTCCAGATCCAGGGTCATGATCTTGTAGGTGCCGAGGTCCTCGACGTGTACGACCCGCGCCTGCATCGCGTCATCGAACGGCTCGTCCCACACATGGATGAACTCGGGACGGATGCCGACCTTCAGATTTTTCCACTGACCGTGTTCGATATGCCGTTGCAAGCCGTCGGAGAGCGGCAGGTGGGTCGAGTTGAAACCGACCCCGCCCGGTTGCGGCTGCACTTCGATCAGGTTCATCCCCGGGCTGCCGATGAAGTAGCCGACAAAGGTGTGGCTCGGCCGCTCGAACAATTCCCGTGGGGTACCGAACTGGACGATCTGGCCGCCGTACATCACCGCGATCTTGTCGGCGAAGGTCGACGCCTCCAGCTGATCGTGGGTGACGTAGACCATGGTGATGTTGAATTGCTCGTGGATCTGCTTGAGCTTGCGCCGCAGTTTCCATTTCAGGTGCGGGTCGATCACCGTCAGCGGCTCATCGAAGAGGATCGCCGACACGTCATCGCGCACCAGGCCACGGCCCATGGAAACTTTCTGTTTTTCGTCGGCAGTAAGGTTGCGCGCCTTTTTGCTCAACAGGTTCTGCAGGTCGAGGACTTCGGCGATTTCCTGCACCTTGCTGTGTACTTTCGCCTCGGCCAGGCCCTGATTTCTCAAAGGAAAGGCCAGGTTGTCGAACACGGTCATGGTGTCGTACACCACCGGGAACTGGAAAACCTGCGCGATGTTGCGCTTTTCCGGGGTCAGATCGTTGACCGCTTTGCCGTCGAACAGCACATGACCCTGGGACGGGCTGAGCAGACCGGAAATGATGTTGAGCAAGGTCGACTTGCCGCAACCCGACGGACCGAGCAAGGCATAGGCGCCGCCCTGCTCCCAGATGTGGTCCATCTCGCGGATCGCGTAATCCTCGGGCCCGCTCGGGGTTTTGCTGTAGCTGTGGGCGAGGTGCTGCAAACGGATTTCGGCCATCAGGCAACCCTCGCGACGCGCCGGCCCGGTGCCTGCACCAGACGGCCCTGCGCATCGAACACAAACAGTTTATGGGTCGGGATATAGATGCGGATCGGCGCATCGACGTCGTATTCGTGAACACCCGGCAAATGCAGCACCAGCAGGAAATGCTCGTTGCGCACGTGGAGGAAGGTTTCCGAACCGCTGATCTCCGCCACCTCGACGGTCACCGCCAGTTCCAGGTCGTCGTCGTTGCTCGGCACCAATGAGATGTGGCTCGGGCGCACACCAAAACGGAACTCGCCCTCGCCCACCGGCCGCAGATCGACGTTCAACGGGAAGTGCACGAAGTTGGCAAAGCTCACTTCGTTACCGGCGATACGCCCCGGCATCAGGTTGATCGGCGGCTCGGAGAACAATTCAGCGGCCAGCACCGTTTGCGGCTGGTGATAGACCTCGGCCGACGGGCCACTCTGGATCACCCGGCCCTCGTGCAGAATGGTGGTGGTGCCGCCCAGCGCCAGCGCTTCATTGGGCTCGGTGGTGGCGTAGATGGCGATGGTGTGGCGCGCCTTGAACAGCTCGCGCATTTCCTGGCGCAGCTCCTCGCGCAGTTTGTAGTCGAGGTTGACCAGCGGCTCGTCGAACAGAATCAGTTCGGCATCCTTGACCAGCGCCCGGGCCATGGCCGTGCGCTGCTGCTGACCGCCGGACAGCTCCAGCGGATAGCGCTTCAGAAACTTCTCGATGCGCAGCATCTTCGCGGTTTCCTGCACCTTGCTCTGAATCTGCTCGTTGGAGATCCCGGCCTGGCGCAGCGGCGACGCGATGTTCTCGAACACCGTCATGGTCGGGTAATTGATGAACTGCTGATAGACCATCGACACGTTGCGCAGACGTACCGGGCGCTGGGTGACGTCGACGCCGTTCATCAGGATGCGGCCGCTGTCGGGCTTGTCCAGACCGGCCATCAGGCGCATCAGACTGGTCTTGCCGGACAGCGTGCGCCCGAGCAAAACGTTGAAGGATCCAGGTTCGAATTTCAGGCTCGCATCGTCGATCCAGGTCTGGCCCTCGACGGTACGGCTGACGTGCTCCAGGGTGAGTGACATGGCTCGGCCTTTTTATTATTGGAGTCAAGCGACCTGTCCTGTACAGCGACATTCGTGCCAGAAACGGCAAGCTGTTGATTTACTGCAAAATTCGCTGGAGGCCACGCAAACCGGGGTTCGTAGCTGAACACAAGTGAACAGTCGCGACTGAACAATTGAACAGTCGGGCGATTGACAATGAACAATAGTGAACAACACTCTATAGATGCTTTTTTGCTCGTCGAACGAGCCATAACAAAAACAACAAAGCACCCTTCAGAGACTGCCAATCATGGCCGCACCTGCCCCGCCGCTTTCCCATGACGCCATCGTCCAGGACTCCTGGTCCCGTTGCCGTGCCTTCGGTCTCAATCATCAAAGCGCCCCGGCCTTCGATCAGTTGCCCGCTGCCGGCATCGCGCAGTTGCTCGACCGTCATCATTCGCTGGTGCAGACCACTCACCAGGAAGTGCTGCCGTATTACGAGAACATCCTGAGCAACTCCAACTGTCTGATCATGCTGGCCGACAATCAGGGCCAGGTGCTGACGTCCTGGGGCACCCAGCGCTTTATCGAGCCGAATCTGGCGCGCGGTTTTCAGGCCGGCGCCAGTTGGGTCGAGCGCGCCAGCGGCACCAACGCCATCGGCACGGCGCTGGCCTGCGAGCAGGCGGTGCACATTGAACACGATGAACACTTTCTCAAGGCCAATCGCTTCATGACCGGTTCCGCCGCACCGATTTTCGATGCAGAGCGCAAGGTCATCGCCGTGCTCGATGTGTCCAGCGACAGCTATCTGCCACCGTCGCACACCCTCGGCATGGTCAAGATGATGAGCCAGACCGTGGAGAACCGGCTGATCCTCAACCTGTTCCATGGCCAGCACTTTCAACTGACCTTCAACACCGGGTTGAACAACCTCGACAGCCAGTGGGCCGGGCTGCTGATCTTTGATGAGAGCGGTCAGGTGTTGTCGGCCAACCGTCGGGCCGACAATCTGTTGGGCGTGCGGTTGTCGCGGGTCAGCGTTGAAAGTCTGTTCAAGGTGTCGTTGCTGGAGTTGATCAATCAGCCAGACGGTTTGCCGTTTGCCTTGCAGACTTCCGGGCGCAATCGTTTTCAGTGTTTGTTGAAACGGCCTAAACAGGCGCCGATTCAGGCGCGCGTCTTCACTGAAACAAGAACCGCTGAAGCCAGAACTGCCGAACCGAAAGTCGCCGTACCGACGGCCATCAGCCTGAGCACTTTGCACTTCGGCGACAGCCGCGTGGAAAAAGTCGTGCGCCAGGCCGAACGCCTGCTGGAAAAGGACATCCCGCTGCTGATTCACGGGGAAACCGGGGTCGGCAAGGAAGTCTTCGTCAAGGCCCTGCACCAGGCCAGCTCCCGCAGCAAACAGGCGTTCATTGCCGTCAACTGCGCGGCGATCCCCGCCGAACTGGTGGAGTCCGAGCTGTTCGGCTATGAAAAAGGTGCGTTCACCGGCGCCAACCAGAAAGGCAGCATCGGACTGATCCGCAAGGCCGACAAGGGCACGCTGTTCCTCGACGAAATCGGCGACATGCCGCTGCCGACTCAGGCTCGCCTGTTGCGCGTGTTGCAGGAGCGCTGCGTGCAACCAGTGGGCAGCAGCGAGCTGTTTCCGGTGGATCTACGGATCATCTCCGCCACCAACCGTTCGCTCAGGGAACAGGTGCAACTGGGTCGTTTTCGCGAGGATCTGTACTACCGCATTGGCGGTTTGACTCTGGAATTGCCTCCGTTACGCGAGCGCAGTGACAAGCAGGCGCTGTTCAAGCGGTTGTGGGAACAGCATCGCGAGCCATCGCAGTGGGCGGGATTGAGTCGCGAGGTGCTGGACTTGTTTGAACGACACCCGTGGCCGGGTAATCTGCGTCAGGTCAGCAGTGTGATGCAGGTGGCGCTGGCGATGGCCGAGGAACAACCGATTCGACCCGAGGATTTGCCGGACGACTTTTTTGTCGATCTGGAGATGGAGCCGGTGGAAGTGGCCGAGCCGCTGGGCATCGACCTGAACGATGCCGAGGCGTTGAACCGGGAGTTGCAGCTGGCCGGCGGGAATATTTCCCATCTGGCGCGACGGTTGGGGGTGAGCCGCAATACGCTGTACAAGCGATTGCGACAGATCGAAGGTTGAGTAACCCCCTTCCCCCTCACCCCAGC